>JAQIBS010000012.1 GCA_027858965.1 Kiritimatiellia bacterium | reverse complement strand
ATTTTCTACGCATATTTACAAAAATAAATTATTTCAGGAAAGGAAATTTATTACCTTTTGAAAAATGTGGTCATATTTTTGTAACCGATGCGGGATATGCAAAATACTTGGGGCACAACCATATTGTGACGGGTAATGATAGATGCACTCCCTTTGCAAAAGATATGGATTTTATCATAACTCGTTTTTGGCTTGATCTCAACAAGGGGTTTTCAACAAAGGTTTCTTTTCCAAAATCATTCAATGTCATTTCAAAAGCCAAAATCATTCTAGCTTCACACCTTAGCGCTTCGCTATCAGAAACTTTTGATGAACTTGTGAAGAAAAAAGATCAAGGGGATTTGAGTGATGAAGAAGCTATCCGAATCTGTCATGAATTAAAAGTAAAAGAAACTCTTCCTGAAAATATAAATAACCATAACATTAGCCAGACAATACGTTTTCTGACTGATGATAATCAATTGGATATGATCCACCGCGAAGCCCAACGAAAAGATGTAGCCCTAAAAGAAAAAGATGTAGCCCTAAAAGAAAAAGATGCAGCCCTAAAAGAAAAAGATGAGGAACTAAGGAAGGCAAACGAACAAATACTCCAACAACAGAAACAAGAGCTAATAAGAAAAGAGAAGGAAGAAAAAGCAGCGAAAGAATGTGCTTCACGAATTGAGTTTGAAAAGGATAGAACAAAATTCGTTAATGATGAGTGGCAAATAATAAAAGCAAAAGCAAAAAAGAGTTTTCTGCCCAATATTCTTATTATACTCTCTCATATATGCATCATCTATTATAGTTTTTTTAATTGGCAGTTGGAAGTCAGAGTTCTCATGGTTATTTGCATTTAGGCTTATTATCGCCGCCCTTGTAACAGCCGACTTAATATATTGGACACACTACTCGAAAAAAGAAACCTTCTCAATGATGTTGCAATTCGTATTTAAACGACGGGCTTATGAACTTGGAATAAAAACAGATCTAAATGTGAAGTTTGAAAGCCCTAACGGGCCCCCAACGGGTTCAACCAGCCCCTGACGGGGTCAGACCAGGCCCCTCACGGGGTCAGACCTAAGAATAGTAAATCGAGACAACAAAATATGAATACAAATACAATCGTCAATCTCCCGCTAGAGCTCGTCATCGAACTCTGTTCGAACCACGGCCCGTCATGGTTTGAAATACTGTCTCTTGTCACAACCATTGTTTTGGGCGCCCTGTCTCTCGCACTAGCATATTTAGTTTTCAGACTGAGCCAAGGTTTTGAAAAAAAAGCAAATGGCGCACTTGAAAGTATTACCGGTCTTTCTTCCGAGATTAAGCAAATGGTTCAAATAGGGCTGATTGATCAAAAAGAAATGTCAAATAAGATGCTCGACTCCATTCTTGAGGGCGCATATGGAGAGAAAAACAATATTAGGGACGTTTCAACTCCAAACATAGTATCTGATATTTTGGAACAAATCCCCGCTCTGATTGAATCAAAGCTCTCACATATTCAATCTGTTAAGCCGGACGATATTCGCGAGCTTAAAGATGAAATTCGTTCAATGGCCAATGCGAAGAAAGATGAATTAAAGCACATAGTTTCCGATGGTCTCTTCCGAAAAATATCGATGTATGAACAATACCCAGCTTTCATCATACTAATTAACGCGATACTTACACATCATATCACCTCACCGTCGCAGATGAAAAAAGTTAAAAAGGAAGAAGTAATGCCTGGTAACTGGGTAAATGGAGTGAAAAAATTATTAAAAAATGATATTTTACTTGGCACCTCTGAAAATTTTTACGTTAACCCTGAATTCGAGGAAGAACTACGCGTATTCCTTGTCACTAACTCTGAAATTGCTAGACAGGTGGAGATGATCTACTCAGCGACTGATTTAGATGGTAAAGAGATTCATGATAAAGCACGTGAGATTGCAGCAAATCTAGTTTTCTAAGACAACGCCCCCTGACGGGGTCAATGCCCACCCCAGGGGTCGTAGTTCAAAACTCTACAATTGATTAACTTACCCCGCCCCTGACGGGGCCAGACCTTAGAATAGTAAATAGCGACAACAGAACAAAAAAGACACACAACACACACAATTGAACAGAATTTTCGGCCTGATATTGGGCATAAAATGGATTCCCCAAGGGTCCGGTAGACACCAGTAACAACAAAAGAGCCACTAATGAAACATCGACGGCCCTTTTTTACCAATTTCGTAAAGAAACCCCAATATCACTAGCCAACAAATCCAATATTTCCATTGAAAAAGGCCAATCCTTAAGCAATCGGCACTGCTTATTTCTTATCAACCAATACAAAAAGAAAACGACACTCTGCTGGTAAACAATATGTTCCTTATATTTTTCTTTAATAACACCATAGATAATGTCATATTCAACAAGAAATAATTGGATTTTTTCAATAAGTTGATCATCAATAAGATCTTCAAAGGCATCCAATAAAACCACAGCAAACTTTTGATTATGAGACTTGATATCAGTACCACTAAAATATAGTCCATCAAGCCTCTCAACAATACCATACTCCTGTACAGGACCGTCATTAAGTTTTTTCATAGCCTCACTAAAAAAATCATCAGTTGTTTCAATGAGAGCCATACTCTTTGCAACAGTCCTCTGCACTACTGGCTTTACGGTCTTCTTAGATTTATAAATGTGATCATGCGTTAATTCAGCATGAGCATGCTGCAATAACGTTCTGATTTGAACTTCACACGGAATAGAAGAAGGTATTGTTATAGCGCCAACAGCAATATCCTTAGCAGGACGCAATATATAATGAACTGACTGATAAGTAAAAAGCAAAGGATGCTTCTCTCGGTCCTCAGCAAAGTGACGACAATTTTCAAAATTCCATAATGAAGTATTGTGTTCTATAATTTTTTGAACAATATTTATATCATTCAACAACAATACAACAAACCTAACGCCAACCTTATCTTCAATTTCTTTATAGGGGTCGGTATATTTTTTATCAGGACGATAGAACGCCTTATCAACCAAAGAATCAATATTTTTAAGACGATATTTAGCAGGAATTTTCAGAAAACAATCAAGGTCATATTCGCCAGCAACCAAAGCCGCTTTAACGGTCTCTAACACATACGCACCCCAGGCATCGTAAATAGCCTTCTCAGCTTCCCATTTAGCTCTGAAGTCACGTTCTTTCATTCCTGCTTGGATATCCTGTCTTTGATTATAATCTTTGTCCATGTTTCAGATGTTTCAGGTTGATCTGGATCACTTTTTATCTCTTCGATCTTAACTAAATCATTAAATGCGTCTGTAGGCCCAACAACCCGAACATTACTCGTGAATTTAACTCTTCTTTGTTTTAGTTCTTTCTCAACGTAAGCCGTATCTTTAACAAAATCAGTTGCCGGCAACCCTGCCCCCTCCATATAACCGGTGAAATCATCATGGTATTTTTCTTCAAAGTACTCTTCAGCAAATCCCGATAAACTTATCGTACCAGATTTTTTAACTTTGAGGTGAATATTCAAAGCATTATATAGATCATTTTTTTCTACTTGTGAAATCTCCAGATCGGTTATAAAAGATTTTGCGGAATCATAGAACAATTTCGTTGTTCTGGCACTACTCTCAGGATAACCACAACCCAGAAAATCAGAATAAAAGTAATGTGCTGCTGCTTTCCAACTGGTACTGCTCATTTGATGATCAGAAACCATCACAGTCCATTTATCTTTTAAATCTGCACTGGACTTATCATACTCCGGATTTTCAAAAAATGCAGCAGTCTTGTACAAACGAGTGCCAGGGGTTAGAAGAACTTCCTTCACAAATTTCAAGGAAATCTCTTTTGTTTTTGGATTAACCATTTTTTGATACGCACTATGGATTTCGGCTTTTATAATTCCAAGGAATTTTTTCTTTTCTATTCCATCCCTACCAGAAAAAATAACAACAATCCCTCCAGGCATAGACTTGCTATTCTGAGCTTCTGTGAGCTTTTGGGCTATATCATAGGAAGAAACGGCAAACGTATCCTCATCTTGATCAATCATATTATCAACGAGCACAGGAAGCCCACTGTCATCATTATTAAACACCTCCATCTTAACAGCAGATGACTTCACCCCCAAGGCATCTCGTACGCGGGTTTTAAACTCATTCATTGCAGCACTATCAAATTTTGTATACGAATTGCTCTGCGTTGGCGGTACTCTATTACCCTCGTCATCCTTTCTGTAGATTTGATGGATAATGATTTTATCAATAGTAAAATTCAACAGATGCATTATAACTACCTTTACAAATTTAAACACTAAGACATGCTCCGACAGAACACCAAAGCAATTAAAACAATCATAGAGATATTAAATATTAATTACAAGCAACCACTTAGCATTTCCAAGAAAAATCACCAATCCCACGCAAACCACACTTACGGATAGCTAGAATATCCTTAGAAATTAAAATTTAAATCGTTGATAAACAACACCCTTCAATCGCTTCCTAATCCGTAGGTCGGGAGTTCGAGCCTCCCCTGGCCTACCATTTTCACAGTTTACAGTCGACAGTTTACAGTCGTCAGTTGACAGTTTTCTTTTCAGTCGACAGTTTACAGTCGTCAGTTAACAGTTCAGCTTGATTTACTGCGCTTTTGACGCTTCGCGTCTGTATCTCTTTATACAGCAATGTTTTACATCAAAAATATGCCTGTTTTCGGCCCTTAGAGGCTCATTTTAGGGGTCAAAATGGCGGTTTAAGAGCGGTTTCAGGCAGGGTAGTTTGGGAAGTGCGCGAATGCGAGAGTGCGGAAACACCGCTCGTATCAGGTAATATCATTTATCATACAATTCACCGTCTTGATCAACACGGGAATATCTTCTACACAAACATCATAAACGGCCTCAGCATCAAGATTAAAATAGTGATGAGTTATAACATCCCGCATACCTTTAGCGCCTTTCCAGTCGACCTGAGGGTATTTAGGCAGCAACTCTCCATTTGTTATCTTATCAAGATTCTTAAGACTCTCCCCAATGGCGATAAGCTGCATGCAAATCGCATCCAGCTTTTCAAGTCCCTCTTCTGAATCGAGAAATGTATTAACGGACTCAATTGACTCAAAGCGCCTCTCAACACGATTAGCAGCACATTCAATTTGAGAAAGAATATCCCGAACTAGTTTGACATCAGACATAGCAAGCCTCTTGATCGATACGTTCCTTCAAATATGCATTCATACGAGGCCGATAGCTCACAATATCAACATGCTGGTTAACGCGTTCTTCAAGCTCAATCCGAAGCCGTGACAGCTTAAATAAATTAGGTTTGGTCATCCTCACAACCACATCAACATCGCTATCATCCGAAGCAGTTCCACGGGCAACCGAACCGAATATACCTATCAGTTCAATACCGAACTCCTTGCCGGACTCCTCTTTAAATTGTCGTAAAGTTTCTAAAACCTGTTCACTTGTTACCATGTTAAACACCGTATTGTCATATCAGAATTCACAAATGTTTTCTCAACAAAATTAAACCATAAATCAGATAGCATAATCAAGACTACTCCACATCATTGATAGAGTGCTATATCCAGTCGCACTTTTATAATGCAGAAGTATAACCTTACAGTGACGTGAATGTCGATGACGTAATTCCTTGGCAATCCATCTGCGGATTATAGATCTTGCAGCTCCATTTTTGAAGTTTAAAGGGTGAACTTTGAAGAATGAAGTTATCTTTTGAAGTCGACATTCGTCAGTTTCCCTTTACGCAGCGCACCTAGTTCGAATTGCCCCACCGTCCGGGATGAAGGAGAATGTTGGCCGTTCACAGGCCAAGCCCGTCTCACTTATCTTTACGAAGCGCATCCATTTTTCACCTCAACATATTTTACCTTCCCCCTGCAAAGCGCACCCCATTTTCATACCTCACCTTTTCGAAACACAACTCGGAATTACATAAAAAACACTTCATGCATCAAATCGATTAATGGTAATATACACTTGCAGTTGAAATACTCAACTAGACAAGGAACTGTTATGAATGATAATCGGGACATCAGATGGGTCCAAAGATTCAGCAACTATAATCTGGCTCTTGAGAACCTATTAAGTGCCGTTGAACTCGATAAAAAGCGAGAACTGAGCGACCTTGAGAAGCAAGGTTTAATTCAGGCTTTTGAGTTTACTCATGAACTTGCTTGGAATACTTTAAGAGATTTCTTAAAGCACTTTGGCTATACAGAACAGCTCTATGGATCAAGAGATGCTACGCAAGCAGCTGTCAAAGCTAATCTCATTGAGGACGGAATGGTTTGGATGGATATGATTAAAAGCCGTAACCTCTCCGTGCACGCCTACAACCGCAAACAAATCAGCACCATATACAATAAAATCATCACCGATTATGCATCTGAATTTAAAAATTTACAAAGCACCTTGAAACGAGAACAAAGCAAGCTATGAAATTTGGACTTAGCACAAAGATCATAACTGATTTAAACCGCACCTTTGACAAATTTCCATCTATCTCAAAGGTGATCATCTACGGTTCACGAGCCAAAGGCACATACACTCCGGGTTCAGATATAGACATAACGCTTATTGGCGACAATCTCACGCAAAACACCATTTTCAAACTTGAGGAGGAGATCGAAAAGCTCTATATCCCCAACACCTTTGACATTTCAATTCTCTCTGATATTGAAAACAGCGATCTTATATCCCACATTCAGCGAATGGGCAAAACTTTTTACAAAGCGTAGAGTGCCCCTTTCTGCGCCCTCCTTGTCCGGGCGTAGTTCAAGGAGCCTCGGGGTCGGAACCCAAATTCTACAATTGATAGTTTGCTATCCTCAGTCAGCAGTTAATGCTTCATTTCAAAGCACAAAAACAGTAAAATCTGACTTCAATGTTAAAACAGTTCACATACAATAATATAGCTTTTGATTATCATCTGATTCAGGAAAAGCGCAGAACAATGGTAATCGAAGTGCAGCCGGATCAAGCAGTAATTGTTAAAGCCCCTCTGCATATAGAGGAGGGAAAAATACAGGCATTTCTCCAATTGAAGCTCCGCTGGATATTAAAAAACCAACGTCGTTATGCACATTTCAAACCTATGGTTCCAAAGCAATACACCAATGGAGAAACCTTTCGTTATCTCGGAAACGACTATATTTTGCAGGTTCAGGATGTTGCTTATAACGAACGAGTCAATATAATCGGTGATAAGCTCACTGTTTTCAGCAGACGTCCACACAGCACCCTTTACACAAAAAAAATGATTAACACCTGGTATGAGAGAGAGGCTGACCGGGTTTTTGAAGAACGATTCAAACTCTGCGCAATTCGCTTCAAGCTCTCCAACCTGCCACGCCTGACTATCCGCCGGATGAAAAGCCGTCTGGGCAGTTATTCAACGTCAACACATCGAGTATGTCTAACCTTGGATCTGATCAAAGTCTCCCTCGCTCAAATCGACTACATTATCATCCATGAACTTTGTCATATCACCCATCATGGACATGGCAAGGATTTCTATGATCTTCTGAGCAACTATTTACCGGAGTGGGAAAAACTGGAAGCCGAACTTGAAAGCTCTTTGCTTCAAGGGTGACAGTCTACAGTTTACAGTTTACAGTCGTCAGTTTACAGTCTACAGTCGTCAGTGGTCAATTATCAGGTGTCAGGCGGCAGGCGGCAGGTGGCAGGTGTCAGGCGTCAGGTGTCAGGTGGCAGGCGGCAGGTGTCAGGCGGCAGGCGGCAGGTGTCAGGTGGCAGGCGGCAGGTGGCAGGTGGCAGGTGTCAAGCGGCAGTCGTCAGGTGTCAGGTGGCAGGTGTCAGGCGGCAGGCGGCAGTTTAGATTAATTCACAAAGCGCACCCCAACTTTAGCACTCTCGCACTCTCGCACTCTCGCACTTCAGAACTTCAGAACTTCTTCCCTTTTCTCTCCAGCACTCTCGCACTCTTCAACCTCAGCGCCCTCTGCGCCTCTGCGAGGAATAAACAGCGAAGCAAACCAACTCCCGCACTTTAGAACTTCTTCCCTATTGACTCAAATAGTCGCTAGCCCCATAATAGTAGCAGGTTGAGAAAGCTCAAAGACTCTAAAAAAGGCTATTCTATTCCATCACCCCGACAAGGAGCGCATTCATGCACATACCCACTTATACACGTTTTCACCTGATTCTAATAACAATGATAGTGATATCGCATAACCTGCATGCCGCCCCTTCTGATACTCAAATACCTATCCTGCTACCACCGCCCCAGGAGTTAGAGTTAACCGAGCAGAAAACCTTTACCGTTAATGAAACAACACCAATATCCGGATCTGCTGAATTAACAGCCATTGTTCGCAATGTGCTGACCGAACGCCTACAATTTGCTGAACTCAAGCAGGGAACCGGCGGTATCACAATCAGCAAACCACGCGATCCCTCTGCCCCACTCTGGCAGCATGCACAAGCCTATCTCCTGACTGTAAGCGAGTCAGGCATATCAATCGAGTCAGCCGATGAAACCGGTGTCTTCTATGCAGCCCAGACCCTGGCCCAGCTCATTCGTAACAATCAGGCAGTTCCATCGCTTACCATTAAGGACTGGCCAGCCATCCCAACCCGCCTGGCCATGATCGCAACCGATCAAGGTGGCTTTCAGGTGATCGACATTGAATACTGGAAACGCCTTATCCGCGAAATGGCTGCACTTAAAATCAATGCCATCATGCCTTATTTTGATGGAGGCACCTACAAATATGAGAAATATCCATTTCTAGGGAACAAAGGCGATGATGGATTTACCAAGAAAAAGGCCCAAATTCTGAGCGAATATGCATCCAGACATTTTATCCAGCTGATTCCCCAGCAGAACTCCATCGGACATCTGGGCGGAGTGCTGGGTCACAAAGAGCTGCGTCACCTTCAGGATGGCAGTGGCACCATCAACATGGTACTCCCGGAAACCTTCACCTTCCTCGGCGACCTCTACGATGAACTGACAGAGGCCTTCCCTAACGCCTCGGCCATCCATATAGGTGGTGATGAGTTTAGTCACGGATTCGGAGTAAACCCGCTGGTGGCCGCAGAGATCACCAAAGTCGGCAAGGCCGCTGTCTATGGAGCATTCATAACACGGGTCTACGACATGCTTCGTAAACGCGACCGCAAAATGATGATCTGGTGGAATGAGAAGGGACTGACTCTGGAGGCAGCCAACCACATACCCAAAGATATTGGTATTTTCGACTGGCATTACGGGGCACAGAAAGACTACCCCTCGCTCGATAAACTGTTCAAAGCGGGATTCACCGCGCCCTGGGCAACCCCGGCAGTCACCCGTTTCTACAACGCAAGCAATGACTGGAGCCCAACCTTTGCCAACATCCACAACTTTGCCATCGCCGGTGCCAAACGCAATGTTCCAGGGATCTGCACCTGCACATGGGTCCACGGCATGTGGGGAGGACGCAACATGTTCGAACTCAACCTGTATGGACTGGCCTATAGCGCGAAATGCGGATGGAATCCATCTGAAGAAATTGAGACGGACGCCTTTAACCAGTCTTTTGCCATTCATTGGCTCGGTTGTAAAAGCCCTGAGGCAGCGGAGTGGGTTAAAACGGCCATCCACACCCCCTATGGAGAACCTAAGGAACAGAAATTCTGGAAGAATAACCGCAATCAGGAATCCTTTGCCAGCTCACCGCTCACATCTCTGATGGATCTTGTCAAGGCCACCCCCGAACTGGAGGCCGATGCAACAGCCCTGCACAATTACTGCGACCAGGCCCAATCCGCACTGAATTCATTAATTGCCACTTCCACACGCAACATCCGCACGCTCGACTATTTCCAACACGATATCCGCATCCAGCGTCTTGCGGCAGACCGCGTGTTAGCAGCCGCTGACCTGCTACACTGGTATTCAGGATTAAACATACCAAAACCTGTTCCAGAGAAAGAGCTACTCAAGATTGACTTCAGCGCACTGCCGAAAGCCCCGATTGCGGCAAAAACAGGACCATCAACAAAGCTGAAAGATGGAACGCTGGTCACAACACCCGGTGACAACTGGAAGAGCGACGGGCTGACCGTTGGACCACTACCACTCTCCAAAAGCGATGTGCTTATAACATATGATATCTGCCCGCTTCAAACCGGATCGCAGTTCCAGCAATTTGCCTCAGAGAAACCATCGACCCATCACTACATGGTGTTTATCGGACCGAGCAGACGCTTCCATCTTTACACCCGCTCAGCTGGCACCTGGTCCGAACAGAGCACTATCGGATCACGTTGCACCATGGGCACCTGGTACCGATGCACCGTCCTAGTTAAAAACAACGCCTTTGCATTCAAAGCCGTCGAGAGAGAAACCGGCAAAACAGTCTGCCATTCAGGCCTTATACCAATGGACTCAATCGGAGGAAAACTCCAGTTCACCCTCACAGATGCCCATGGCGGCACCGACATTCACACACCGGCAAGTCAGTGGGACAACCTATCTATATACGCACTCAAAGACATTCCTGAGCAGGCCATAACAGCCCCTCCTGAGTTCATCGATCGGCTACGTCGCCTCATTACAGACCACACAGTCATTGAAGAGACCTTCCGTAAATCCATTCTTGAGGCAGGTGGCGGCAGTGCCGACACCAGCAACCTGGGCAGAGGCAACATGCAGTTCCGCAGCAGACAGGGACGTAAAAATACTGAAAATATGTTAAATAATATCTCTGCTGGTCGCCTACCCGCAGACTTCATTCAATATTCACTACCAGAGCTTAGGGATTAGGATAGTTAGAAATTAGAGAGGAAACAGAGCAACAAAATCCGCAGATAAAGCAACCAGCATTGAACCATAGCTCCACAGATGCTATAATGCGCGGTTATGGCATTAATTACATTAAAAAACATTTCGGTCCAATTTGGCGGTCCTCAAATTCTGGACTGCATCAACTTGAATATTGAAGCTGGCGAACGAGCCTGTATAACGGGGCGTAACGGCGAAGGCAAATCCACCCTGCTCAAGATTCTCAGCGGTGAAATAGAAGCTGACACAGGTGAGATTATCCGAGAGTCAGGGCTGCGGATTTCCGTTCTCTCTCAGGATGTTCCGGCTGACATGCCGGGCAGCGTTTACGATATTGTCAGTGAAAGCACAGCGCATCTTGATGAGAGTGACCACCATCCCGGCGCAGACCGTTTCATAACCCAGCTTGGGCTAGATGGCGATCTTGAGTTCAATCAACTCTCAGGAGGAATGCGCCGCAGAGTACTGCTGGCACGTGCTCTCTCATGCGACCCCCACCTTTTATTACTGGATGAACCTACCAATCATCTTGATATTGAGACAATCGAATGGCTTGAAAAGTTTCTACAGCGCAGCCGTGCCGCAACTCTGTTTGTTACTCATGACCGCTCCTTTCTACAAGGAGTTGCCAATAAGGTGCTCGATCTGGATCGTGGCCAGCTGGCAGGCTGGAACTGCGACTACAAAACTTTTTTACAGCGAAAACAAGAGTTGCTTAATGACGAAGCTGTTCTTTGGGAGCGCAAAAGCAAAAAACTTGCTCAGGAAGAAGCCTGGTTACGCAAAGGCATAAAGGCACGCCGCACCCGCAACGAGGGGCGTGTAGTCGCATTGAAAGAGATGCGCTTGGAGTTTATGGCTCGCCGAACTCAGTCCGGAGTAAGCAAGATTGCTATCAACGCGGCGGGCAACTCAGGAAATCTGGTTATCAAGGTTGAAGATGTTTCCTATACATGGCCGGGACAAAATCCGGTGATCGACAACTTTTCCGCCCGGGTTATCCGGGGAGAACGGATCGGCATCATAGGCAGTAACGGGACCGGCAAAAGCACCCTGATCAACCTACTTTGCGGCAAGCTGAAACCAGAATCCGGCGAGGTCATACATGGCACCAAGATACAACTGGCATTTCTGGATCAGCTGCGTGACCAACTTGATCTTGATAAGACAATTATTCAGAATATTGCCGAAGATCGTGATGAAATCGTGGTTAACGGAGTACGGAAACATGTTTTCGGGTATCTTGAGGAGTTTCTTTTCTCATCAGAGCGAGCTAAAACCAAGGTCAGTGCTCTCTCCGGAGGAGAAAAAGCCCGGCTTCTGCTGGCTAAGCTGTTTACAAACCCCGGCAATCTGCTAGTCATGGATGAACCTACCAATGATCTGGATGTCGAGACACTGGAGCTATTGGAAGAGCAGCTGATGAACTACACAGGAACTCTGCTGCTGGTCAGTCATGACCGAAGTTTTCTTGATAATGTAGTGACCAGCACTATGGTACTGGAGGGAGACGGCAGCGTTGCACAGTACCCAGGAGGTTATGCCGACTGGCTACAGCAACGCCCTGTTAAAAAAGCAGGATCCGGTAAGAAACGTGGTGTTCGGCAAGGCCTAGGTGTTAAAAAAGCGCAGTACCGCTTAAGCTATAAAGAGAAACAGGAACGTAAGGAGCTGCCACATAAAATTGATGCGCTTGAAACTGAAATTGCGCAACTGCAAGAGATTATGGCAGAACCGACAATCTATCAGAAGGACCCCGAGAAAGCTGAAAAAACTTCAAATCGTCTACCCAGGGCAGAGGCTGAGCTGGAAAAAGTTTTTGAACGCTGGAGTGCAATTGAAGCGAGGGCTGAGCAAATCGGCGAATGAAATGAAAAGAGAGAGTAAAATCATCCCACCACAGTGGATTATTGCGGGAGTATTCTTCACGGCAATAGTCCTTGGTGCTTTATTGCTGATGCTCCCCTTTTCTACAACAGCTAACGGCGGACTCCCCGTCCTTAAGGCCTTCTTTACAGCCACAAGTGCCACCTGCGTGACAGGGCTCTCTGTAATCGATATTGGAACAGAGCTGACAATGTTTGGACAGATTATTGTTTTGCTGTTGATTCAACTGGGTGGACTCGGCATTATGACCATTGGAACATTTCTTCTTGTGGTTGTCGGGCAGCGCCTCTCACTCCAGAATGAATTTGTCCTGATGAATACCTATGGGACCGGTGACGCTGACTGCCTACGCTCTCTGTTACG
This sequence comes from Kiritimatiellia bacterium, assembly GCA_027858965.1. GTDB lineage: Bacteria > Verrucomicrobiota > Kiritimatiellia > RFP12 > UBA1067 > M55B167. The sequence goes on along the minus strand of JAQIBS010000012.1, from coordinate 30,055 downwards.
GCTTGCGGTTGGGTTTACCCTGCTCATAGAAAGTATTGGAGCCATTATTCTATGGCATTGTTATCTCACGCCTCCCCCCGATATCGCCGCACAAATGGCATATCATATTGGCCAGCCGCTTTACTATGCAATCTTCCATTCCATCAGCGCTTTCTGTAATGCCGGATTCTCACTGCATGCCAACAGCCTGATTGACTTTCAACATGATCCTCTCTACCTCGCCACAATTTCCCTGCTGGTAATTGCAGGAGGCGTTGGTTTTCTGGTGATGTACAACATCGCCAAGATCAGATTCTGGGACAAAAACCTCAAAACACGTGGAAAACTGACACTACACAGCCGCGTTGTTTTGATGACAACAGCCCTGTTACTGATAATCGGCACCCTCTTGATATTAGTACAGGAGTGGGATAACACACTTAAAGAGATTCCTGGATTGGCCGATAAAATAAACTGTGCATTTTTTCATTCAATGACACCACGTACGGCAGGATTTAATTGTCTACCCATGACTGAACTACACGGCTCAACACGCTTTGCCACATCAATCCTGATGTTCATCGGTGGATCTCCAGGATCGACTGCAGGAGGCATTAAAACATCAACTCTTTTTGTCCTGGTTATGACAATTATTGCCTTCTGTAAAGGACGCAAACGCACCGTTATATTTGAACGGGCTATCCCGGAAAGAATAATACGGGAGGCCCTGGTGATTTTGCTACTATCCATCTCTGGTGTGCTTCTTGCATACGGACTGCTTCTTCATTGCGAGCATCCCAGCACATCAGGAGCAGCATCTAATCTTTTCTTTGAAACGGTCTCCGCATTTGCAACAGTAGGACTTTCGATTAACTGCACCACATCATTGTCACAGACCGGACAATTCATTATAATGCTCTGTATGTTTATCGGACGTCTGGGTCCTATGACAATTGCCCTTTTGATCGGCAGCCGAGTTGTTGTTGAAAGAATCCGTTACCCGGAAGAAGATGTTGTTGTCGGCTAAACCAGCGGAGCCGGAACCAAACTACACCTCTGTGATATGCAAATGGTTTTTCATGTATTGAACAGTTGGGTGATATGCAACGCTGGTTTAGTCAGCAACGCTTCGCGTTGCATAGAAGAAAATGAAGTAGTGCAAGCATCTTGCTTGCAGATAAAATTTACATGAAGTTGGAGCTTTAAAAAAAATCTATTTAGTTGCTTTCAATCAATAACTTACAAAAATGATTGCCTAACTTTCTTGTTTTTCGTGACAGAAGTTGATTGAATAGCAACTAACCGACAAGAGCGCGATGCTTTGTAAAATGTAGATACAGGAATAATTCATGAAACGAATAGGTATAATTGGAGCAGGACGTTTTGGTTCTGAGCTTGCAGAGAGTCTGGCAGAACGTGGCGCTGAGATCCTCATGATTGATAAAAATCACGATCTCATACAGGAGTTCTCTCAGTATGTGACCAAGGCGGTTGAGGGAGATGCCACCAACATGCGAACCTTGGAAGATGCGGGATTTCAGGATTGTGATGTCATTGTTGTGGCCATTGGCAGCAACCTTGAGGGCAGCGTTATGGCTACAGTTAACTGTAAAGAGCTTAAGGTCAAGAATGTGGTTGCCAAAGCCAACTCCGACATGCACGGAAAAATCCTCTACCGAGTAGGAGCTGATGTAGTGGTTTATCCTAACCGCGACCGGGCACAGCGGCTGGCGCACACTCTGCTTTCACGAAGGTCAATTGACCTGTTTGAAATATCGGATGGATTTAACATCGCCGAAATTGATGTACCGGAAAGCCTGCATAACAAATCGCTGGCAGAGATGCAGGTACGCAACAAATTTGGAATAACGGTTCTATGTGTACGACGCATGTCAAAAGATCCCACTGCTCCACGTATCGTTATTATTCCTGAGGCTGATCAGATTATTCAACCAGATGACAAACTTTTAGTATTCGGCACCGATAAACAATTGGATACCCTTACGCACGAATAGTACAAGAAGTTCTAGAGTTCTAAGGCGAGCTCTACCCGCAACCCAGCTTGTAGCCAGTAGCCAGTAGCTTGTAGGTTGCTCTGCTGTATTTGCTACCAGCTACAGACTACCAGCTACCAGCTCAAATTGCTGCTTCAATTTCTTGTTTTTATGGCAGGAGTTGATGTTATAGCTACTAAAGTTGTTAATTCTGGAATAGAAAGAACCGTGTATGAAGTTTAAGGCAGAAAAAAGAAGAGTTCAGAGTATTCAAAACGGTTTTATTAATTGCAACGTTAAGCAGGATAGATAGAGGGGCAATAGTGTCACAAACTAAAAGCACATACAAATATCTCTTTGGTCCGGTGGCATCACGCCGATACGGGCGTTCACTCGGAGTTGATCTTGCCATTCCAAAAACATGTTCTCTGAACTGCATCTTTTGTCAGATAGGTGAAACACCTTCAACCACCATTAAGCTAAGCGAAAAGCCACCTGTTAATGAAGTTCTAAAAGAGCTAGCCCGATGGATTCAAAGTGGAGATCAAACAGATTTTATTACAGTTGCCGGTTCCGGGGAACCCACATTGCATACAGGCTTTGGAGATGTTCTCAATTTCATACGGGATGAGACCGAATTCAAATCTCTGCTTTTATCAAACGGAACCCTCTTCTTTTTAGAGGATATTCGTAATAAGGCAACGTCTGCTGATATTGTCAAATTATCTCTGCATGCCTGGGATCAAAGCTCATTCACAAAAATCACCAGGGCAGATCCCGCATTGGATTTTGATAAGATTCTTGATGGATTCCGTCGGTTCCGGGATATCTATTCCGGGAAAATTGATCTTGAGGTCTTTGTTATCCCGGGCATAAACGACAAAGCAGAACAAATGGAAAAAATTGCCCATATTGCAAGGTCGTTCTCTCCTGACTCTGTTTACCTGAACAGCGCTGTACGCCCGCCTGCCGATTCGACAGTAAAAGAGGCATCTCCTGATTTAATCGAGAAACTGAGCCTCGTATTTGGAGAATTGGCAGTCAAAAAAATCTACACAACCAACGAAGCCATATTAGAGTACAGTGCAACAGCTCTTATTGAACTGATTTCAAGACACCCGGCATCGCTGGATCAACTGGCCAAACAGTTCAATCTATCGCATGATGTAATGCTCAATGAGCTGAAGATACTGGAGGCTCAAAATCGGATGCAACTTACAGAGACAAATGGTAAAATTTTTGCAATGCCGATAATTTAGGCTGTTAGGTATTTAGACTGTTAGGCTGTTAGACTGTTAGGCTGTTAGACTGTTAGGCTGTTAGACTGTTAGACTGTTAGACTGTTAGGCTGTTAGACTGTTAGACTGTTAGACTGTTAGGCTGTTAGGCTGTTAGGCTGTTAGGCTGTTAGGCTGTTAGGTATTTAGGCTGTTAGGCTGTTAGGCTTTGGGCTTTGGGCTTTGGGCTGTTAGGTGTTTAGGATTCTGCGCTCATCGTAAATCATACAAGCAAATTTCATTTGAGCAAAAAAATTAATAAGATGGTAATACAGCGAAACACAATAATCCTGTAAATCCTGTTATCCCGTCAAAAAAAACAGAGATCTATGAAAAAAGTTATAATTCAATACCGCGTGCCATATGCCGACACTGATCAGATGCAGATTGTTTACTATGGCAACTACCTGACCTATTTTGAACGCTCCCGTAATGAGTTACTACGCGCGATGGGATTTTCTTATAAAGAGCTGGAGGCACTGGGATATGCGCTGCCGGTTAAGGAGGCGCATGTCAACTACCATGCACCAGCCACATACGATGACCTACTGGAGATCACAGGTTGGTGCGAATCATTCAAGGGCGTACGATTAAAGATCTGCTGTGAAGTCAGGCATAACGGCAAACTACTGGCAGAGGGCTATACGGTTCATGCTAACTGCGACATTAAAACAATGCGCCCCAAGCGTCCGCCGCAGGAGATACTCAATATTTTAATCCAAGGAGATTGATCCTCCCAGGCTCTGAGACTGCGGACGGTGAGGCCACCGTCCCTCCAGATCAACCAGCCCATCAACCGCACTCTGAAGGGACTGATGGCTCACGGCCCCATCCACAGACGCCGCACACTTCATTGCGTGCCTCTCTCTGCGCTCTCCGCGCCTCTGCGAGGCATAAAGGTCATTATAAGCACAAATTAATCATAGACGAAGATGCGGAAGAAGTATCTTGGTCCAGGTCCAGGCGCTGACATCACAACCTTCATCTCTTCCATCTCAGGCGAGAGCAGAGTGACAGAATCAGTAACAACGATCGCTGCTGCATCTGTCCAGTTCTGCAGATCCGTGGATTTTTCAACCACAAAGGTCAAGGATGGATCATTGGAGCGTCGACGATAGGTGAGCTCTATATTTCCTGTGACAGGATCAACAGAGAAACTCACAATATGGTCTGAAGAGCTGTCAAAGCTGTTCGGATTTGTTCCAAATGCATACTCCTGATCATTATTAAGATCATCAAGATCCGGATCTTCATCAGGAGCCCACACCTCACCGGCGCTATTGGTTGTACTGCTACCTGCTCCAAAGTGTATCGCGAGCCACAATTCATGCGGATCAACACCACCCTTAGGCATATCAACAACAACAGAAAATGTATTGGTCACCGCTTCATCATCCAAATCCGTTGCAATCAGGATTACAGATACCGTACCTGTACTTAATGGCGTACCACTGAAGACAGCATTGGCTGAATCAAAACTCAACCAGCTATCCGGTGTTATAAAGGCAGACAACGTCAGCACATCTTCAAAGTCCGCATCAGCAAAGAGCATTGTCGGATCAAGGATCAGTTCAAAGGGCTCCAATACCAATGCACTCTGATCTACAACAGGTGCAAGTGCGACAGGTCCATTATTAAACTTAAGGCGGTATACACTGAGCACTCCGGATGAATCAAACAGAAATCTATCTGTGGCGGAGCAGATAGCTAAAGTTTCCTGTTCAAGCGAGACTGTAATTCCAAAGTCATTCCAGTCATCATTAAACTCATCCATATAGATATCATATATACCCCATGCATTATTTCCGCCCTCGTGGCGTCCATAGACATAGACCTCACCGCGAACACCGTAGGTAACTGAGGGAACCCCGACAACCAGGAATTCACCATCGACCTGAACACTAAGACCAAAATGATAACCAAGCTGACCGATATTTCTTTTCAGAACTTTTACTTTAACCCAGGGGGTTCCAGCACCCGAATCCTGAAATACATAGGCTGAACCATAACCAGCATCAGTGTAATCATTGTACGGTGCACCAATTACAGCAATGTCGTCATAGATATCTACAGAATATCCGAACTTATCATTCAGACTGACGTTATCTCCATACACTTTCTGCACCAGAATCCAGGGATCAACTTCTGAATTACGGGCAAAGGTATATGCTGCACCAGCCTTCAATTTTAATGATGAATCTGCCGGAGCACCAACAACAATACGATTTTCGTGAATAGCAACATCAAAACCGAACAGTGTATCGGAAAGACCAGCTGGCGGCATAAGTGAATCCACATAACCCCAGTTATTGGTACCACCTTCATTCCTGCTGAAAACAAAGACCTCACCGGAGTGACTCTGGGTGCCATAAGCCTGGGTTGCACCGACAAGCAAAGTATCACCTGAAATCGCAACCGAATAACCAAAGCGATCACCAGCAGCACCATTGGTATCTACTAATGTCGCCAAAAGCCCCCAGGCATCTGCACCGCCTTTATCTTTCTGATAAATCAGCACCGAACCTTGATCTGCATCATCTGGAGCACCCACGATAAGAAGATCATCCTGCATGGCAACCGAGAAACCAAACTCAGCATTCTCAGAAACATTCGTTGGAACAACATTGCCGAAGAGCCCCCAGGATTCAGTTCCGCCTAAATTACGATAGTAAAGTGAAACAAGACCCTCATCGATATCAGGCGCTCCCACTGCAATTAAATCACGAGTACTTCCAACCGCTTTGCCAAAGCCGGTTATTACATTTTTGTCCCACTGCGAAATCTGAGTTGCTACCCAACCATGAGTAGCAACAACCGTAGTCGTACTATCAACCACCGGAGTTGCAAACTGATCATCAACAATAATCGTTAGGCGTGTTATTTCCGTCAGGTTTGTTTCAGACAAACGATCATTTGTAGTTGTCTCAAAAACCATCGCTCTAAGAGCCTCAGTGACCTGAGCAGCTGTTACGTTGGAAACTGAATAACGGCCTGCGCCATTGTCGGTAAATATGCTTGTTGACGATATATAGCCATTAGAAGGAATATCAATCTGGACTTCCACATTAAGCGGTTGCACAGTCAGGTCATCAACTTCAGTAATGGTTACGCTGGAGAATGGATGCAGGCGCAGATGTTCATATACGCTCTGCCCTGCTACAGTACCACTAATAAGCGGCGGATTATTAATTGGAATCACATTGATCTGCTGAACCTCAACCACCGCATTCGTAGCAAACGGATCCCAAACACTGACGGTAAAGTTTGCAATCTCATTTCCGCTGACAACAGGAATACGGTTTTCTATCGGAACATAGACCAACCCTTGTATAGCGCTTGACACAACAGCCGGTGTTACATTGGAAATTTCATATTCACCGGGACTGATTTCAACAAAGCCACCTAAAGTGATAAGCGACCCCTTAGCGACATCATCCAACTTTATGTTAACGCGCAACAGTTCAGAGCCCCATTCGTCCACATCAGTAACAAAGCTTGTGGGGAATGCCACTATTGAAGCTTCATCAGTGGTTTGCAGGAGCTGACCAAAGTTATGCAACACAGGAAGATCATTAATACCTCTAACCGTAAAGGTAACCGTTGATGTACTCTGATCAGAGCCAGCCTCAACAATAAGCACCTCTACTGATTGGGTTTGTGTAATCCCCGAATCATCAATCACACCATAGAGAAGGGTATCCACATAAGGATAAACCCCCGTGTAAACAGTTGAAGGTGTGTAATAGAGGAAATTGGTTGTTGCATCAACCATTCCAAAGATAGCCGATGCCACATTGGTATCAATTACCGGGATAAATTCCGGTCCTGGCATTATGCCGTCATTGCCCAGTACATCCAGCTCATTTGTAACAGAATCAGAAACAACAACATACTCGTCATTATTAAGAAGAAGTGAACCAACCTTGACAAACACCATTGCCTGAACCGTGCTGCCAACTCCGTTATTAACATCATAGGTGAATGTATCAGTTCCTGTAAAGCCAGTCAGAGGAGTATAAATTATTGTTGATCCGAAAATGGAAGCCACTCCGCCAAAGGCCGGGTCACTGACATCTGTAATGGACCAGCTAACTGCGGTATCAGGCATTACGCCGTCATTTGCAATGACCGGCAGAACATTACCGGTACTGTTGCGTGCAACAGAGAACATATCTATATTACTTTCTGGAATTCGTCCTTCACTCAAAGGATAAACGGTGACTTCAACCGTACCTTCAACACGGGCATCCGTTCCATCACCGGCTTCATAGGTGAAAGTTTCCGTATAAGCGGCAGTACCGATATAATTGGTATTCGGTTGGTATATAATACTCTGTCCATCAGGAGACACTTCTGCCATTCCATTCTTGTCAGGGGCTTTTCCTTCAATACCCACACCAACAATCTCAAGAAGACCACCCTGAGCTGGCAGGAAAGAGTCATTATAAAGTACCGGCAGAGTGAATGCTTCGGTTACGCTGCCTTCGTGATAAACGGCAAAGCGGTCGTCATTAACAGCAATGAGAGGGAATCCTACTTGAACCACAACTTTGGCATTATCAGTGAGACGTGTATCGGTCATCGTGTAGGTAAAGGTTTCTTCACCAACAAAGCCGGGAGCCGGGGTATAGATCAATGATTTATTATTAACAGAACGAACAACAGTTCCACCATGATCAGGCGCATCAATTCCTGTCCCGACAGCGGTAATTGTCAACACGCGACCGACATCCGGCAATGAACGGTCGTTATTCAACACATTCAGCGAAATATTCTCGCTCTCACTGAGCACCCGGAATGTATCCTTTGTCCCATAGACACCATCATCAACCGTGTTGATAGTCACCAAAGCCTCCGCAGTGCGAACACCATCAGAAACCACATACGAAACCGTGCCGGTTCCCGCTGTTCCATTAGATGTAAAGATCAAATCTGTGTCGGTGTGCGTTACCGTTCCATTTGAGGGGGAGATACCGACATCGCTGATAATAATTGATCCGGTGCTGCCAGGCAGAAGCTGATCATTCTCCAAAACATTCAATGCATATGTTCCGGCAGTTTTCGAAACAGAGTATAGGTCATCGGTCGCTACAGGCATACCGACAAATACCGTTACAGTTCCAGAGCCCGTTCCGCCAAGATTATCTGTTATGGTATAACCAAACACATCTTTTCCGACAAAACCTGGAGTTGCAGTATAACGCAACATATTATTCTCCGTATCAATTGAAACGGTGCCACTAGGAGTTGAATCGATACGGAGAATCTCACTGTTTCGAACTGTCGGGAGAATGAAATCATTCGCCATAACATCAATCTGCTGCTCAACACTCCCATAAGGAAGGGTAAAGAAGTCATTCTGAACCGGAAGTTTCTTAATTCGATCGACGAGCCGGATAGCAACATCTGCAATCACCCGGGTCGTTCCATCTGCAACACCGGCGACTTCATAACTGAAGGTTTCAGAGCTCATCAAAGCATTCGTTGTGGCAACATACTGAATCTTATTATTCACCAGCGTTATATTAGTCTGATTGGTTGTTGTCAGCAAGCGTGTGATAATCAGATCACTGCCTGCTTCGGGAAGGCGATTATCATTGGCAAGAACATCCAGCATAACCGTTTCACCGAGAGCAATTGAGTAGGCATCATGATTGGCCTGCAAATCACCATTAAACAGCTCAGTGGTAACGCGGACCGTAACACGGCCCTTATCAATATTCCCAAACGTGTCAGTAATTAGGTAGATGAATGTTTCATCTCCCACAAAGTTAATCTCAGGAGTATAGGTCAGAGTACTTCCATCAGCTGTAATGCTCACCGTACCGCGACTATCCGGTATGCCAACAGAACTAATTGATATCTCACCACCGCGCACATTATAGTTGCAATCATTATCGAGCACATTCAGAACAAAGCCGGAACCATCCGCTTCAACACGGAACAGGTCATTTTCTGCAAAGATAAACGACTGATCGCTAACCGTATATTCAAATAGATCATCCAGCTGATTTGTGGCTGAGAGACCATCAAGAGACAACCCATACGGACCAACAGCATGTTTGGGTATATTCGTTGAGGAGTACGGATGGTAGCTAACCAAGTTATTTGAAATGGAATATAATGCCAGGTGAGGCGAGACCATGGTATTTGTTCCGGTTGAAATAACCCACAACTCGTTATCCGGCAAAACTCCATTGATATCAACATCGTAATCGTTAGGATTAACCGGAACATAAGCGAAACGGAGGGAAGGACCGTTAGTAAAGATTGCAGCCGTTGGATCAAAGGTAAAGTCTGCCACATCCTCATCGATTGTAACTGCATCATCAAATGAGACAGGGGTATCATTCACACCTTCAACAATTACAACCACCAGATTTGTCACAAATCCACCATGGTCATCCGTTATCACGGCACGGAAGAAATCGACAACATGCTCACCCTGTGCCAAAGCATCCATTACAGAGGAACCTGCGGCATTATATTGAATATTTGTATTTCCGAACAGAGTTACACCCACCCCCTGATTGCTGGAGAACACCTCAAAGACACGCAACGTATCGTCAGAGTCCTCATCAGAGTCATTTGCAAGCATATCAACTGGATTAATGGAGAGAATCTCACTCTCTTTTGTAAACCACGCATCTGTTATAACAACGCTGTCTGCCTCACCTGTGCCATCCACATAGACACGAGCATCAGCACGTCCATCAATTCCAGAGCCTGCCCCAACAGCATCAACAACGGCAATCCCGTTAAGAACAGAGGAGAGCGTATTTGATACGGTGATAAATGGATAAAGCACATGCAGTGACTCAGGATCAGCACCTACATCAGGATCTTCATTCACACCTGCTACTGTTATATCCACTTTTCCAATACTGACAGCGCCATGCGAATCTTCAACTGCATAATAGAATGTATCGACCAGACTCAAGCCAAGAGAGATTGCATTAAGAGTTGCGGAGCCACGCGGATTATAGATCAAATGTGTCTCTTCACGATCTACTCGAATATCCAAGGTAACGGAGGCATCCAGCTTGCTGACTGCACTCAGGCGGTTACCATCATCTAAAAATCCCCAAACACCCTTCGTCGATGTGTTATCTACATATACCACCGGGATAGTGAATGTATCGACATCTATTACAGTGACAGCCTGTTCCCCGTTATATAAGGGGTGCCCACTATAACCGGAAATCACAATCTGATCTCCAGTGGTTAGCCCGTGAGCTGCCGAGTGAACCGTCACAGGGCTGACATTATTCGTGCCTGTAAAATCGTCAATGGCTGTAACCGAATCCAGAACACCCACTACCAACAGTGAGGTTTCGTCGTCATCAGTATCAATATCATCATCATTACTCAGAAGATTTCCTGTAGCGAGAGATACCGGCACAGGATAGAGTCCCGCATCATCAAAGATAACGCCGGATTCAGGGTCACCAAGTATACGCAGGACATCCTCTTCACCACAGCTGAACGCATCATCACCCGCCTCGGGATAATCATTAGCACCGATGACCGTTATATAAACCGTAGCATCAGAGATTCCACCACGCAGAGCTTTTGCTATCCATGAACCTGATGTTTCATCCAAAACATAAGAGGCTGCTATTTCAAAAGTATCATCGGTCACAGCACTAATGGCATATGTGCCATCATAACTATCTGTGCCACAAATCTGAACCTGAGCACCATCAAGCAGGCGGTGGCCCTCTGCTGTAACAGTAAGGCTGCCAGGTACGGCAGATTCCACAATAGAGATTATGCTTCCTGCGCCGACATCGGCAACCTCATAGTCAAATGAGTCGGAGACCTCAATGCCATTAGGCAGGGAGTTAAATATCTGAGATGTCCGCGGATCATAAAAGACAGCTTCACTATATCCGGTAACCGGGTTTGTCGTCATCCAGTAATCAGCGCCCAAAACCGTTGTTCCGCTGAGAGCGGTTGTGAGACCGGTTACAACAACGATATCAGAGCCATCGGCATCCAGATCATTATCCAGAACAGAGATCAGAGTCAGGATATCTTCGCCCAGTTCAATCTCATCATTAATAGCCACCGGCGATGCATTCTCAGCGCCAAATACAGTACTGGCTGTATCCGCTCCAGGGGAAGAGAGGGCACCTGTGCCAGCGCCGTCCCATCCGCCAAACGGAGGATACAAGACCCCGATGTGCGGCAGGTACGCATGACCGATAAACTGCGGAGCCAATGTTAGAGATACGTCCGTAAGAGTTAACGAAGTCAGCTCGGGGAAACTATCTACAAATGAGGCATTTGCAACAACCTGTCCTGCCGGATTCAGCAGAGTAATAACACCTTGTTCCTTAAAATCAAGATCAGATTCACTGGCGATAACAAAGGGAATGCCAGCTGACGTAAGAGCGGCAACCGCAGGGTCGCCAACAATAATTCCGTTTCCAGGATCAATTGTCGTTGCAGCAAAAGTATGCCGTAAAATGCCGTCAACAAAGAGTTGATATCCAAGCAGGTCTACAACCAGAGAGTCACGAGGAATATACAACTCGATAAAATCAGTACCAGCATCCTTACACTTAATTTCATTAATAACCACACGTGTGAAACAACCTGATTCATACGCACCGCTATCAGGAGTTCCTGTACGATGAATACGACGTTGGTCAATACCCACATTAGATGCCACGCCCGCATTAAGTGCAGCACTTTCGGCGAGCAGAGGATAGAGTTCAGTTGGACCTTCAAGCAATGTCAATGGGCCCAGGTTAATATTTGAAACAGAGGTCTGGTCACCCGGTCCCGTAAAGAGTTCGGTTGTATCGCTTGCGCCGGATTTCAACACAGTTGCAGCATCATCAGAGATATTACCGCCCTGAGATGTTATGACTCCGCTATATAGCTGAATATTGCGACCAGTCCCATCGGCAAAAACAGAATTTAACAGGCGCACATCAGAGCCCATCGTTATTACAGAGAGGGCGCTAGCCAGTTTAACTGTAGATGCATCGCTGTTCTCTGCAAAGGTGCAATGTTGAATATCCACCTGAAAAAAGAGCTGCGGCTCAGAGTTTTCAACAAAGAGTGCACCGCCGCCACCATATCCTGTAGGAGCCAACTGCTGATTACCGGAGAATGTGGTATTAACAAAAGAACACGATATCGTTGAATAGAGGGAAACTCCACCACCACCAAGTCCTGAGGAAAACGCTGTTGAATTGTTTTTAATCAGACAATTATTCAACATCAAAACGCCCATAACATCAATTCCGCCCCCCCACAGATCGGCAACGCAATCTTTCACAACACAGCCATTCATAGTTAGCGATCCATCTGTCGCCACTAAAACACCACCGCCTGTCTGGCCAGTTCCTGATTCAATAGTCAACCCTTCCATAACAACACAGGCATTAACTTCAAATATTCGTTTATCAGGAGACCCATCACCGTCAGTGTCACCGCTGATACGCAGCATATCCGCCCCAGGGCCTTTAATTGTAACATGTCGATTAAGGGCTATAGCACCATTTGTTTCAGATAGCCTGATTAAAGCAGGATACTCTGGCAGAGCAAAGGTTATATGATCCCCTGCCAGAGCAACGGAAACCGCATGACGCAGGGAACCCTCTGAGTAATCATCCTCTGTATGAGTAACAATGAAGTTCTGTAGATCCTCCTGCAGTCGTATATGAACATCAACAGTATCGCTGTTTTCAAGAGCATCGCTGACCGTCAAAGTGAATGTGGTATCCCCCGGCAAACCGGCGGGAAACGTATGGTTCGTATTTACAACAAACACAAGACCATTAAGGAGATTGGAGATTGCGGCAATGTCGTTTGTGTAAACATAATAGCCCGACATACTCGTGGGAAAACCGGGATCTACTGATGTAAGCGTTCCTTTATCGGCATCATCCAGAGCAATTGTAAAAATCAGATCAGTTATTTCATCATCACTCACATACATATTTTCAAACGGATGCGGGTCTATAGGGCTGACAGATTTCACAACACCCAGTGCCGGAGCGCCGATTATAGTGGGAGCACCGTTAATCCCGCTTATCGCAATGCGACTTTGTTCATCAGAACGAGTATTACCCGCATCATCGGTTACAGTCACTGTAAGTGTAACAACCTCAACATCCCCCACCGCAACACTGTTTGCCTTTGGAACAAATCTGGCGTTGCGCAGCCATGCTGTTGCATCCACAGGCGAAAGTCCGGAAGTCGCGTCAGGAACCATAGAACCAAAAAATGGGTCACTGACAGTAACGCTGACAATCATTGGCTCTAAACCGGAACGATCAAGATCCTCAATCAGAGCACCAGGAAAAGGAAATACCGGTGAATTATCATCCGTACGAATCAGCGTACTCGATATTCCGGACAGAATTGGAAAATCAGGAACCTCATTAACAATCAGGGTTTTCTGGACTATGGAGGTGGCATTATGCGCATCAGTAACAATAAACTCAAAAATTACATCCTGCTGTCCTAATACAACATTTGGAATTGGGGTATACCTTATTGCAGGAAAAGCCGACACCACTTCAAACTTACTTCCAGAAAAAACGGGGTTTACTGGGTTCAGCACCCCAAATGCAGCTGTCGGATCATTCGCGACCAACATCGTAGCCGTAAAGGAATCACCAATATCAGGATCAACAATCGCAATTGAAAATGGTGTCGCTGATACTGTGTCATTCATAACTGTCGGTGAAATAGTTGCTGACACGACCGGAGCATCATTAATCGACAAAACACTTACTGTACTGTCCACAGTATCCTGTAGATGTTGAGGTGTTGAACTATCCTCAACCTTTATGCCAACAATAGTACTCTCCATAGTGCCAACCGGTATGCGGTTGGGAATAGGATTGAACAGATAAGCTTGCAACTTATCCGTAACCTCCTGAGGAGAACCGGTAAACGTTTCAGTAGGCCCGTTAATCCCATCAAACTCTCCGATTCCCATTTGTTCGTCAACCGACATTGTAACCTCAAGTGATTCAGGAAAGGGTCTCATATGATCGTAATCAACAATCGTCAGGTTGGTAAATACAAGGACATCTTCACTAATATCATCAACCTGGATATTTACAACTCCCAGTATAATCGGTGCATCATCCACAGGAGTTACATCCATCGTAAACACAACCACCTCAAAATTACCATCTGAATCTTCAACTCGCACTGAAATCGAACTGCTGCCATTCTCATTGTCAGCCGGATTGAAAGTCAAAACTCTCTCATTGGGGCCATTTGTAGATATGACAATGCTACCTACTGGAAAAAGATCAAGATCATCAGCTGTCACAGAAACAACAAGATTCGAATTATTTTCATCTAAATCATCCACTGTAAAAGTGACCGGATTTTCGGTATCTTCGTCCATAAATAAATCACCAGGATCACTAATTGTCGGTGATGCCGCATTTACCTCAAAGGCCAAAAGAAAGGCAAACACACCGGCAAAACACAAACGTGTAACCATGCTGAACAATGAACTTTTCATAAGTAACTTCCTATCCATAATCACATCCTTACTCTCAGAGAGGCATTGTCCAGTAAACCACTTCATAAAATTGATACTTTTATTCATGAGGAACCCCCATTGCCGATGTAGCCCTGCCGGCCACTTTGGTTTTTATAGCTGTTTCATTGGAAAGCTGTTTAACTCGGGCTTCATTTATTTTCGGTGCTGCCCAGGCCAAACATGCCTCAGAAAAATCTTTTTCAACCACCATCCTGCGTTCAGCAAGAATCTTTTTTCTGATGGAAACCCGCACCTTTTCAAACGGCGTTGCACTTTCCGGACGGGAGTCGGTTTTTTTAATCAGATAAAGTCCCACAGGAGTTTCCACAATATCACTCACTCCGCCAACCTTGAGAGCAACACCGATGTTCCAGACCTTCTCAGGCACACGAGGCGAGGGTGAATTGCGGTTTGACCAACCAATATCACCTCCACGATAGCGACTTACCTGATCATCGGAATAGGTCATTGAAAGCTGGGCAAAGCCCTGCATCGAAGAACCGCGTCCGCTGTTAACAGGTTGTTGATCCGCTTTGGTCTTGGCCTCATCCATTCTTTTACGCACATCAGCTTGCTTCTGAGGGCTGGCATTTTTCTCAACCTTCAAAAATAGAATTGCGAGACGATCTGCGGCCGGACGGGTATACTTACTGATATCAGCATCATAAACCTTCTTAAGCTCCTCATCGGGTATTTCAATATCAGGAAGAGGCTGCTCCTTTTTTCTTAATGCTGTCACCAAGATATGTTCAATCTGGCGCTCTACAACAGGGTCTTTCTGCAATCCCAGCGAGCGTGCTCGCTGCGCCTGCGATTTAAACTCAATCATTCGATCAAGCATCTCTTTTTTTGAAAAAACTGAGCGTCCTCTTTTTTTGTAACGAAGTAACTCCGCTTCCAAATCCGGGACTGTAATCGTTTCTTCACCCATAGTAACAAGAACATCAGAATCAGCAACCGGCTCAGTTTGTGTTTCCTGCGAACAGGAAACACAAAACGTCAAGGCAACCGGTATCACTCCTGAATATATCCAACGGCAAATCTTCATGCATTTATCCTTTATCTTCTTACACCCGGACACTATCAATCGTTATATATTACGCGTATACGAACAAAGAGTTTCGGGTTTGATCCAACAGCGGGAACAGCTTCATAGGTCACCATACCGGCTACATCAGCCAACTCAGGAACAGCAACCGTGCGAATATCCCCTGCACTCCAGCTCTGCAGGTCAATCGATGATTCAACAACAAACTGTACATCCATTGCTGATGGATTCTGATGCACATCGACATTGAGCCTTCCATTGCGGAAATTAATCTGCGGCAGCAGTGAGCTGTCAGGACTCTGCGGATCAATGCCATAGGCGTAGCAACGCAGATTATCCAGCCCCGTATTTTCTACCGGCAGATGGGCAAACTCGGAGATTGTTGCCTCGGATGCCGGAGCAACACGTGTCTTCCAGGACGAGAGTGTTTCCTGTGAATCAACAAGCACAACCGTACCTTCAGCCACATCAGCCAACGCATAATTACTATTTTCAACAACCGCAATCGAAACAGTTTCAGCTCCGCCGCTTAAGGAGGCATACGATGTCGGCACAATCGAAATTGCAACAGTTGTCTGGCCAGCAGCAAAATCCACAAATGAATTCACATACTGGTAATCAGTGCCATTGAGGGCCTTGCCTCCTATTGCCAGACGAACAAAGAGCGAAGCTGCCGTCTGTCCATCACGGGTAACCAGAATAACAGCGGGTGCCATCGGGCTGACAGAAGCACGTGCCTGCAAGACCTCAACACCTACAACAGACTGCAAGTCTTTAATGGTCAGGCGAGCCAGAACATCACTGCCGAGGCAATATGCATCTGTATCCTGAACAGTTACTTCAACAATCTCATCTCCCTCAACAGTTCCATCAGCAAATGGAGATACCTGCACCGTTACAGTTGACTGACCGGCATCAAAATGTACTGTTGATCCGATATTGGAATAATCAAGACCATTCTGTGCAGAACCGCTGACCATGATATTAACATCTGTTGCTTTAGAGAGATCGCCCACACGAGAGAGAGTGAAAACACCGGCATTTCCGCCATTCTCAGAAGCAACACTATCGGTAGCCTCGATAGTGATACAGGGCTGGAGTCTTAGACGCCCCACGGCAACCTTATCATTCAGAACCAGCTGATAGGCCGCAAGAGAGTCAACTGTAACACCGCTCAATCTGAGCACATGACTGGTAAAACCGGTATCATCCTCTTTCACATTCATTCCGATCAGAGTATCAGAACCATCGATCTCAAACTGAATTGAGTCATGAACCATCCCTGACCGTTCCGAGAGGAGCTCTGCCAGATTAATACGGTCTCCTTCGGCAGGATTAAAATCTGTGATTATATCAGAGGCGTTATCGCCCTCATCAAAGATGAAATTATCAGCACCACCTCCACCGGTGAGGGTATCAACACCGATGCCACCGACAAGAATATCATCAGCCATGCCGCCTTTAATCGTATCATCACCACGGCCGCCGGTCATAACCTGCCCCTGTTCATCGCCGAATTTCAAGAGGTAGTCATTATTATATTCTGCTGATTCCATCTCGGAGCTGGGAGCCGCAAAGGCAATATCCTCAAAGGAACGAACCGCATCCCAAAGAACAACATCCGATCGCTGAGCGACAGTATAGGCACGCTGACGCTGCTGTTGAGCCGTGGACATCAACAGCTGTTCTTCAGGTTCTTCATAGAAGGACAGCTTGATTGTGCCAGCAACATTCGTATTGCTGACACCATCCGAAACAGTCAGGGAAAAAGTATCATCTGTAACAAGGTCTGCTGCATCATGAACAAAAACGAGGCGTCCTCTATTGACATCAGCCTGAGTGAACTGAGCACCGGCGGCCAGTTCCAGATCCGGATTTTCCGGATTTTCATTAGCATTACGCAGCACCAGTTTTCCGTTTGCAGGAATCTCTGAGAGAGTAAACAGCAGATCATCCGCAGCACTGTTAACATCCACAGCAAGCAGGCGAACACCTGTGACACTCTCAGGAAATACCAGAAGCTCATCGGTACGCAGTGATGGAATACGGTCATCATGATTGGGGTTAGTTGCATTCAGATATTCAGCGAGACTCAAAACACCGTCGCCATCAAGATCAATGTATTTATCATTTGGGTCCTGCTTATCCAGACCCATTAAATCCTCCCACCAGTCCGGCATGCCATCGCCATCGGAGTCAACCGCATTAATGTTTATCGCCATATCCAGACGATAGGTCTGGGCACGAGTAACCTGTCCCGCGGTAAAGGCAGAGCCGCTGGGACCGATAAATTCAACAGGAACTCCATCAATCAGAGCGGAAACATGGCTATTTGTCTGCGAAACTGACGGCAGAGGAATACCAAAATCCGGCGAATCCAGCTCATAAGCAACAGCGCTGTGAGGGATATCCAGCCGATAGCTGAACTGGCCATCATTCAAAGGGAATAGTTCCGCCTTGAAAACAATATTGGAACCATTAGCATTTTTTATAGTCCAGACCAGATCACCTTCATGAACCATGAACGGCTGGGCATCCCCGGTTCCAATCACCTTGCCATAAAAGACCGTCGCAGGTTCCTGAATGGAAGCTGCACGAACGGCAAACGCACATAGCAATGCAAAGACCACTGATGTAACTGTATTTAACTTTTTCATATTATTCCTCTCAAATAGTCGGCAGTAAATCAACTTCACTCGTAACACATTCTAAAAAAAAACACTCCAATGCTGAGTAAAAACTCAGCATATGTAAGCGGCTCTTAATTCCCTGAGTAGCCATAGGTATCAAACACCAACTTAATATCGCTAACCTGCTCAATAAAGCGGTTCAATCCAACTTCCGGATCAGAATTCAAAGTACGTCCGGGAATGATCAGCACCCACTGGGTGTTGCGGACTGAACGACCAACCAATCGAGAGTTGTAAATCATTTCTTCATCATTCACCTCATCCGCACCATCATGATAAGCTCTAAAACTTGAGAACCTGCGGCTCTCTCCATAAACACCGTTAAGGCTATCAAAAATTGGCACCCAGTCAGACTGGTCCAGCTCACTTGATATTGCAGGCAACGGAATCGGTATCTTCTGATCAACAACATTCCAATAGCGTACAAGGTTCGGATCGCTGCTGGCAGAAACACTGAGCATATCCATGCCGGTTGGCAACAGGTAGATACGTGGCGCCTCAGGCAGGTCATCCTCTAGGCTTTCGCTCCTGTAATCAGAGAACCAGACTCCTGCCGCACGAATTTTCGTTGCATAAACACTGGGATCATAGGTGTGATCTCCACCACTCAAAAGATGACCGAAGAAGTTTTTACCCGCTTTAATATCCGTACCAAAACGTATAACAAGTCCTGGTTCAATTCCATCCTCAGGCATAGAATCAAAGGGGCGACAGTAATTCCTGAACTCAGGAACATCCCACAGATTCTCCACGTACATCGATTGAAGCTGATGCTTCCACAGATCATTTGCAGCTGATCCACTCTGCCCAGCCTCCGGATGGGTTCCCTGAATGGAGTCTTTTGGATAGATGCGGAATTTTTCCGTCCGGAGTGAGATTTTACCAATCTCAACCTGAGGGTTATTGATACCCAACTGCCCCTTCAGGGAATCATAATTTGTCATCAGCCAACCCAAATTCTCGGATAGTTCACCCAGATGGCGGGCTTTTATAATTCCGTTCATAGCATCGGAGGGTGATCCAGCACTACCGAGGGCAAAGCATGTCTCGTAATCATACGCCTTAGCCGCAAGATAGCAATAGCGGGCGGCGAGATCAAACGAGGAACGATAGCTCTGCAGTGCGTGGTTGCGTGAAACACGGAAAGTCATATCCTTATAGCGGTTAAGCTGAGTTGCCGCCGCCACGCGTTTATTGAATGCCGTGCGCTCATCAACCAGGCTAGATCCTTTGTCCAGAAGTGCCCTGTACTGTTCGGACAGGTTCCGCAATGCTTCAATCTCCTGAAAGATCGCAATACGTAGCACCGGTTCATCGCCCACAAGATCTTCAATCTCATTGAGCCACTCTTTCCTATCGAGTTCCATCGCTGCATTCTCCAGCGCAGCTTCAAGCTCCGACTCAGCCGCAGCCAATTCCTCCGCCTTTACGTACTCATAAGCTGTATTTGCAATATCATAAAAATTAATTCCAGCAGTGACGACCAGTTCCCCAAGTTTGGCGGCACCACGCACAACGGACAAAGCATCACCAGGAGAGATAGAGAAACCACCCGTGGGAAGAATTAGAGGAATTGCTGTCTTAATACCCTCTGCTGTCGTTACTGCAGTTTCCTTGGCGCTAGTAAAAGTATCCCTTACCATATTTACGTCACTGATAATTTTTGAGATCAGTGCTCTTGTTTTTTCAAACTCACTCTCTCCATCGACCGTTACGTCACCTACAGCGATGCGGGCATCAACAATACGTATTGTACGAATTAACTGACTGGCATGTCCATCCCATGCTCCGATTGCCGAAGCCACAGCGGCCTCCTGCTGAAGCATCTCATTCAGAAGCAGCTGTAATCGCCCTGAAACAACTCTGTTACCCCATACATCCGGAGCCTGAAAGGAGTAACCTTTCGCAGAAACCGGCATCAGTGTGGTGAAATTATCCAACGCTACCTTGGGATCATCCAGATCCGTATAATTAACGGAGTACAAACCATCATTAGCTTCAGCGCTAGAAACACCATCGCTATCCGGTGCAAACGTGGGAGCGTAGAGAGCACGCCAGTCCTCATCCAGACTAGTGGCCCGTGATCCATAATCCTCATCATCAAAGGCCGTTTTCATATCACCGCCAATCAAACTGCCCGAACTGGAGAATTCGGCAAAGCTAACCGTTGGCCCCGGAACAGTGGCACTGCTGATCTCACGCACATCTGCATACATGAAGAGCGCCAGATCCGGACCATCATAACCGGCAGGATAAAGCTTACCAGAACCGATGGTTCCTTCATATGGCTTGCCGAAAATCTCAATCAGCTGATTCCTGTATGCCAGATCCTCCTGGTAAACGCTGTTGCGGAACTCTGCTTCAGTATTAGCAACTGCACGCACCTTGTTATTGAGATCGTTGGCATTATCCCAGGTTGCCCTGGTATTATCCAATGCAGCAATGGCTCGTTCGTGAAGCTGATCAAAGTGCATCGCCCCATCTGCAAACGTGGGGTCGATATCAAAGACAATTGCATCCTTGGAAAGTCCAAGTGGATTATACCCATTATTAGACTCGTCAAAGGTTCTCTGCACCTTATTCATATTGGCGGAGATCACAGATATATCAGGATTTGTTGTTCTGTCAACCTTCTGTATTCCCTCCAGTGTTTCATTCGGATGCGATGAAGGAAGCAGGGCATTCGCCGTAACCCAATCGAAATAAGCCCCTTGTCCTGCACGGCGGGACCATCCCTCAACGCCCCATGCCCGATCAGGATTGCTATCACGATATCCCTGCCACTGAGCAGTCGGATCTTTCACGAATTTTTCACGGTAGCTGAGATCAACAACCTCAGATCCGGCCTTGGCCTTAGCCGCTGCCATCTGAGCAAATTTACGTTCATCAAGAAAATCAACCTTGAGTACGATATCCATCAGGTTGTAAAACTCTGAACGGGAAACCCAGTTGAAATAACTGTGATTAAAGAGGTTGTACTGCATGCGGGTGGCGGTCAGATAGTGCCCCCATGCATCGCCATGCCCCTGAGGATAGAGAATCATGGCATCATCTTCATCTATAAACCCGTCCGTATTAATATCACTGATATTATAATTAATGGCATAAGCAGCCTCACCTTCACCCTTAGTGAAGTTCCAGAAGAGGCGGTTATAAACCGGTCGGGCAAAGCCATCGTCCAGACCACGTAGCAATCCCAGTTCCTCATCCATTAATGAGGAAAGTTGATTCTGGAATGCAAATATTGTCGGTGCGAGCACTCCTCCATCATATCCAGTGGTCGGATTAACCGCATCGGCGTAGGCTTCGTTACCCAGCAGCATATAAAAGTCGCTGATACGGGTAGAAGCCAGTTGAAGCGCATTTGCTATAGCCGGGGTTGACACCGGTCGGGAGAGGTCAATACTCAAAGCCTTACCACGGTTGAGAATGGTCTGATAAAGCGCGATCAACCCTACATTTTCAATCACGTCTTTATCAGGGTTCAATGCAACAGCCCCCTCATAACGCGGTCCTAACTGCTGCAGCATACTGCTCACGGTGGAGGGGCTGTCTCCCTCAAAGTCACGAATACGTGCTTCATAGGGATTAACAGCATCCAACACACGCTTGATCCAGCCCATAGCCAGCTGCGGTTGGAAATCCATCAGGCCGTCCAGATCAAAATCATTAAATGGATCTGAGTTACCGGCACCAGCCCATGTAAAGTTAACCCGTTCATCACCTTCACCCCAGTCGGTGCCGTCAACAACGTCATTTATGTGACGATAGCGGCAATACCACCAGGTATCAGCCAGCAAAGCCTCCGGTGCGTTGGGGTTGCCCTTAAGCATAACTTCGTAACGGTCAACACCTTGCTTACCAGTCAAATCAGGGAAAAGTTTCCAGGGGTTGGTTTGACCAGACTCAATCAGGTCAGGAGGCGGCACATCCAGAGATCCATCATCAGGGCGATACCACCACTCAAAAACCAGCTTATCCGCATTAGCACCGAAGTCCCCCTGGTGACGCAGTACAATATTTTCATCAAATACATTGTCGGAGAGCACGGTCTTGATGGCTCCACGATAGCGTTCACGCCGATCAACTTTGATAATGTGAGGGGTGACAGGAGAACCGCCCATAGTCGGGTCATTATTCTCAACCAGAGTAATCCAGCTCACATCAGGCACATTGGCATACGGATCAAGGAAATCAGCATTTGGAATAACGGCAATTCCCGGGCCAAATGCACGCAGCGGCGCAGCCTTGTTCGCAATCCTTTTAATCTCAAGAGGAACAGCTTCAGGATCAACATACTCAGGAAGACCGGTCTCTTCATTCCGCACAATTTTCTGTTCAAGGCCAACCAGGTAGTCCACGCCGGCACTGGCGATGCTGTTCGGATTCTGTGTCAATGTCTGCAATTCATCAATGGCAGCATGCCAGAACGATGAATCATCAAGTTCTTTCATTGCTTTCACATCTGTGTCGGTAAGGATATTGGGTTCAAGAACATAAACTGCCGGTGGGGCCGCAGTCAAAGTATCCTCACCAATATCCTTGTCATTAACCAATCCGAAAAACTCCAGTTTGCCATTGGTAGCATCATAACGCACACGCTTCTGAAGTGAGGCGGGCAGTTCACTAAAAACATATTTCCCGGAACTGATACGGGTACGTCCACCTGCGGGGGTCAGAGCATCAGGAAAATCTTCCACTAATAAATCAACCGAGCGTTTCTCCAGCACCTGACCGACACGTGCGGTCCAGTCGCTCACCCATTTTGAATCTTCCCCCTTTGGATTCAGAGAATCAAAAACGATCTCCGCCGTAGCAAATGCCAGCACCTCCGGCAGCCCCGGTGTTTCAACATTTTTCAGATTGTTGTCTTCATCCAAAGTAAGCGTGGTGGGATGGTCCGCACGGTATTCACCACCGGAGAAAGTAAGCGTTTCTCCTGCTTTAAGAATGGGAGCCACATCCGGCCAGTCACTCGCGTAAAGGATTTCAGTCGGGTTGATATCATCCTCCATCACGGAAGTTACCGACCCACCAACGGCAATATTCTCCATGGCATGAATATCATTCGGCAGGAAGGCCAGACTGTCACCCACATTCGGTACAGCCGTTGTTTTATTGCCACTTGCATCAGCCACAACACGTCCGGGTTTTCCATCCTCCCACCAGAAATCAGTCAGGAGAGGATAGTAAGGTGATACAGAGAACCATGCGTCAACACCACCTGAGACCGACCAGCTAGTATTCTTATGATCCTCCCAGTATGTCAGTTGCGAGGTAATGTTATACCCAAACGCCTCTGGAGGTGGAACCGCACCGATAACCTCAACAAGAGGATAAAAGGGAATAACAGGTTCGCCCGCAATCATCACAACGTTGGGTTCATTGCGTAGCCGCACCGAAGAGGGAACAATTCCATCCCACAAAGCGCTGTTGGCAAAGGTATAGCCGGCAATTTCAGGAACCGTTGCTTTAACTTTATACACAAGCATCTTAAATTCCTGCGCATCAGCATCATAAAACTGAGTGAGCACAAATGGGTGCGACGTGTAGTCAGCTGGCTGGCCGAATTCCGTAGTCGAGGTCTTCGTATAAAGGTTCAAATCGTTGTTTCTCAATGCATACGCGGCAGGCGGGCGCGGTGAAACCTGCGCGAAACGCAGCGATGGCGCCATTAGAGCATGTTCCTCATTGGGGTTAAAACCCGGCTGATCCCGCTTAGGCTGACTATAAACAAGAGGTTGCTGCACACGCGAAGGATTATACGTGGTTTCCGCCGCAACAATATTCAAAGTGGTTCCACCGTTCCCATCACTAACGATATTGGTTATGGCACCAACAACTATCTGGTCCATCAGGTCATCGGTAATGCTCTCACTGCCGTATTGACTCGCAATCACAATACGCCCCAATCCCTCTGAAACATCCACCGGCCAGCGGGGAATATATGCACGCGTGGCATGTGGCCAAAGCATGCCATCATTTTGAGTCGGGTCGTCATACCAGGCAATCACAATACGTTCATTTTCCTCTGCACCCGGGTGCAGATTAACCGGAATAATCGGCCCTGGCAGGTTTTCAGGATAAAGAACCTTCTTCTCCTGGCTGGTTGACGCCAGCAAGACCATATCATATATCGACGCGACATCAATGCCGTCCAGTTTGGCGCTGTCATATATATAGGGATTAAAACGGGCTCCCTGAAAAACTATGTAACCGGTTTTTATCTGGGCCAGATCAAGTTCATCGGTTATCCGCCGACCGATTAGTGCGACACTGGTTGACTCGAGCGCATCGGTGTCATTCCATTCACGGCTCTCAACAACTCGTACCCGCAGAAACTCCAGCGGACCACCGCGGCCACTATTATCTATTTCACTGAACAACAGAACTGTATAGCCGGGGTTATCGGTCTCAAAAAAGTTCTGACTATTAACCGATGCCTCAGTTTCATTGTACTTAATCGCCTGGAAAATAAAATTGTCATCAGGATCAGCGTCAAGATTGACAGGCGGAGTCGAAGTGATATGCGGATAATGCGCAATCGCGGGATAAACCGCGGTAACAAGAACATCAATATCGCTCCCCCCCGCATCAGGAGAAGGCCATGTTACACGGAAAATACCCGGCACCAATGGATAAAGTTTTGACGACACTGGATCCCAGACTGCCATATCAGCATCGGCCACATTCTGATATGCCCCGCTAATAACGACCTTCTTCATAATGGTCGGCGCCGCAAGGAAAGTTGTCCCATCATATGTTTTTCCATTCACGGTAACCGCATCCTGAAACACATACTCACCTATCGGAACAGTTACGGCCACAGCCTGATTGCCATACTGCCACATTGTACGTACCGGACGCTGCAAACCAACCCCGGAGATCTGTAACCCTCGAAAACCGCGCATATCACCATTACTATCCATAGCCTGAACCGACTCAACCCA
This sequence comes from Kiritimatiellia bacterium, assembly GCA_027858965.1. Lineage (GTDB taxonomy): Bacteria > Verrucomicrobiota > Kiritimatiellia > RFP12 > UBA1067 > M55B167. The sequence goes on along the minus strand of JAQIBS010000012.1, from coordinate 4,593 downwards.
CTTGCCATTAGTCAGCTCTGTTCCGTCCATAAGCAGGCCATCAGTTGAGTTAATCTGCCCCTGCGCATTAAAATAATACCCATCACCGTTCATCCAGCCGGAGAGCCCAAGACTCACAGGACTCGATTCATTCTGTGCACACAGGATCTGAATATCGCTGGATGGATCGAACCAGAAAGTTCCCTCACCAGTTCCAACAGTTGAGTATCCTACCCCATCATTTAAACGCACGATTGGCAGCGAAGAATGTTCAAGAGCATCAGTATTTAATGCAATACCATACTGAACCTGCCACACATAGCGAATCTCAGCCTGACTGGTCATTGTAAATTCAGGAATCTGCTGACGCGAGGGTGGCGACTGCCCCACAAGAAAATCCATCCCGTTTCCAACACAGCCATCGGCTATATAACCAACTGGCACATAACGAACACTCAAACCCGGATGGGTATAATCCGGCACTTGACCATTTATCTGCGCAATAACAGTTTCGCCATTAGAGATCCAGTGCATTTTAACTTCAGGAATGGGATCACCGATAGCCTCGGATTCAAGAGGGCCGACCCAGGGTTTTCCTGTGCTATCTTTCAGAATACTCGCCGTCCGAGAAAAATCATGCTCAACACGCAGGGCAAAAGCCTGACGCCACTTCACAATAATTTCATTGCTCTCTTCAACCGTAAAACGGAAGAGGGTAGGGTCACCCGTCTGCGGAACATTATTCACAGATATGCCCAGCCCTACAAAACGTTCCATAGCTGAATCACGGATAGCAGCGTCATTCCCGTCCTTGGAACTGTCGGTCAAATAGGCACCGTTATTATCATAATAGACCGCCTGTGGAGCGTTCACCTCAATTGAATCGCCTTCATATACCGTTAAACGCAGCTCTTCACCAATATTCTCGCCCGCGGTTTGCCCGTTGACTTTAACCTTGGTAATTCTGACAAAAATGCGATCCGCATCATTATCCGTCACCTCAACAAGAGAAGATACCTTAAGGGTTCGTGGGCGACTCTCTGAAAGGAAAACATAATAATCCTCATCAGCAGCTCCATCCTGCAATGTAATGGACTCTGTAACCTCGACATTGTTCTGTAGAGTCACAATTGTCAGTACCGAATTTTGCATATCAGCACCGTTATTGAACATAACATAACGGTAATCCTCTCCTGAATTTCCGTCATCATCATCATCAATATCAAGATATTTACTGAACACACTTCCAGCGTCCAGATTAACAGAATATTTAGCGGTATCTTTTCTGACTCCAGAGCCCAGGTCAAAGTGCTTTTCGAGATCACCAACCGTCAACTCGATCCGGATTATGGGATCGCGCGACTGGTTTGTCACCTGTATAAGCGGAACATTTTTACTTCCGGATAGTTCCAGTTTGAATGCTGGAGTATAAGCAGCAGCCTGTAAAGCAGAGAGAATACTCACTCCGAAAACTGCGGCAACTATGGTCAGGCCTCTTGCCTGATACCGGTCTTTTCTTAAAAGCATATTTTTCATAGTCAACATTACCGTGCATTTAGTGTGTCAATCAAACTAATACGATTCAATTCAAATGATCCTTCAACCTTTAATCCAATAGGACTGGTGGAAGGCTCAGGACCGAGCGACTTATGCAAGCCGAAAAACTCTTCCCTGTAAACACCTGTTATACGTTCAACACCAAGACCTGTCCGTTCCAGTGCATTTGTCGAGGCCCCGTCAAAATCAAAGCGCAGACGACGTTCAATATTAAACCCAATGGTGTGATCAGGATGCCTACGATGGCGGAAAGGATTTGTCGGATGATTTGCAGGCAGTATAATTGTTCCTGTCAAGCCAGCACCTCCCAACGGCGCATCGGTTGAAGAAATCAGCGACAAAAACCGCGCATCTCCCGATCCTGCAGCAAAACTTCCATCAAGCGGAAGCTCGGTCTGGCGCGCCCGTCCAGCTTCAGAATAAACACTCTTAAGTGCCAGAGTCGCCGCGATACGCGCCTGCCCCTCCAGGGAGAATTCCGTATAAAATGGATCAAAATTTGTCTCGGCCACAGCCGCTTTGGCCGCAGCAGCGGCCGCTATTGAAACCGCATCTGAAAAATCCTGCGAGCGCACAAATTCAGAGTAATCGGTTGAAGGAATATCAACACTGACCATTCCCTGTTGAAGTTCAGCCAGCACACTAAATCCATCTGACTCCAACTGCGCAGCCAATGCATTAACAACAACTACACCACTGGTTGACGCAAGGTAGGCAGAATCGACAATTCCAGAGACAACACTCTCCAGCGCATTACTTGACGCTGTATCCGTGTATGCAGAAACTTTTGCATTCAGGGCATCTATAGCTGCCTGAATGTATGCGGGCGCAACACGAGACTGCGAATCAATGACCGCGTGTGTTGAACCGGAAACCGCCGCCTGGGTTGCCGCTGCAAGAGCCACTTCACGAATCATATCACCGAAAACCAGACCGTGTACAAAACGTTCAAATAAATTATTAACATCGGCAAACCGCGCAACCGCATTCTGAGCAGCAGCTGTTTTTTCAGCGGGAGGCGTTGCATCGGCAATCGCCGTAGCCAGGGAATCCAGCACATCAATCGTCCGCGTATCGTTGTAGAACGACTGATCCACGAGAATCTGAGCTTCTGGACGCAATGCATCAATCCCGACACCATTGGCCTCGGCCAAAGCCGTCACATCGTTCTTCGGCAATTTATCCTTAAGAAACGCATCAAATGTTTCAGCCACATCAGCATTCGGAACAACATCATTGGCAGCCGCAATCGCTGCATTCTCAGCCGTGGTTTCATCAACCGTATCCACAATCGACTTTGCAACTGCGGAACTGATCTTCAAAACAATCGCATCAACGGCCTCGGTAGCTTTTATGTCGCCAAAATCAAAAACCGCAGAAGCAATACGCTTGGCCTCTTGTACAGGAAAATCCTCATACAAGCGTTCATCGGTGACCAACGAGAAATCCGCCTCTGAACTGAAGAGCTGATTTGTTTCTCCTTCATCGGAGCGTTTCAATATGGCCACATCTTTTAGAAGATTCACCTGTCCGGCGCCATTCACATGAAGAATTACCCGTATCTGTGCCTGATCCGAAGTTGGAGTGGGCACATTAGGATCAGGTGCGATCGGAACATTATCCTCATCAAGAGGAATCGAAACCTCATTAACAAAGTTCAGTTTGGCCTGCCCCACCCACAAACCGCGATAGGGATTGCTTCCACCCAAAGCAGTTAAAACGCCAGCAAATAAGACGCACAGGATTACATTCATAATCATATTACACTTTTTACTCACTTCAAATCCTCCCTCAATCCAGTTAGCGGCACCCATATCTCCGTGCCCAAATCACTTTTTATACACAATAAAGAGTTCACCTCCGCCTCAACCATTTTATCCGACTGGAGCGCCAGTGGAATTTTAAAACCGGCATCTGCCTCAAGCGCGGGTAGATCCACCACCCAGGAAGCATTCCCAAGTGCGGCGGGAACCTGTTTAATTCCAGTCCATACACCGCCAACAACATCAACAACTATGGAAAGCGGAAACTCACCCGATGGAACAACATGTTCAAGCGAAGGGTTAATGGGGAAATCGGTGCAGTTCTTCAATATCAGATCCTCAACCCTGCCATCTCGCAGCACGACCGATCCCCCCACGCCTGCGGTGACCTCAAGAGGTCCCTGATACGAAGAAGGCCCATCGGTGTAGATCCAAAATGCCTCACCCGACTTCATGGCAACATTGGAGGTATCAATAATTTTCTGCCATACCCCCCCATTCAAACGGTAGATAGAGGCGTTTTTATGTGCAGATGACCCACCAAAGAAAGTAGCAAAAGTTGGTGGAGCTTGAGTACTCAGAGAAAACCCGGCAAGGTTGTAACTGTCCGCCCGCCAAAGCCTCGGAGTACAGCTCACGGTCCCGTCAACAGAAAGTGTTGCACCCTCTGTTGCATGAACCAGATAGGACTTTTTACCGTAAACAGCTCCAAGCTCGCTTAAAAATGAGTCCTCACGAGAGGGGGCGTACCACGTTCCCCAGCCAAGTGACTTAAAAAGATCGGCGTTTGGATCCGCAACATACTGTCGAAAAAACACAGTCCCCTCATATGATGCGACAATATCAACCGGCACTCCCGCGAACACAACACCAGGCGCGCGGATAACAGGGTCTACATCCAGATAGATTGCATTCCACCCCTTCTTCAGCTCAAAAGACTGAGTCCGAAGCGCCGCTCCTATTGCAGATTGAAAACAGGCAGCCATCAGAACCAAAGAAAACAGTAACCGACACTTGCACCTGCGCTGATCAAATACAGACCAGATAATGGTATGCATAAACTTTTGCCACCCAGAACCATAAAAATACATTTCATCAGTCATATCTTACCACCTTCAAAATATTCAACTATAGTATACATTAAAAGAATAGACATAATGTAACTAAAAAATCTTTTCAAAGCAAGGTGTTTTTTATTAAAACCTATTTATGATAAATAATAAAAACGATGTAGTTATGTTTATATTTAATTTGCATCTCGCATATTTTTTTATCGAGAACTTATAGTTACGGC
>JAQIBS010000235.1 GCA_027858965.1 Kiritimatiellia bacterium | reverse complement strand
CTCCATCGCTTAAACCCTCTTTAAACCCCATAAAAAAGGGGAGGGCCATCCATCCCTCCCTCCCAAAAGTTGTATCAAACCATTATCCCACTGTATCAAACCATTCCGCGTAATACTATCTTCAGAATTTGACGGCCTCTGAAAAGGTACTTGATACAACGGGTATAGATTTTGTGAATGTGCATCACTATGGAGCGGTGGCACATTTGCGTACTATTCTGAAATATATGGATCGTCGCTTTGAAGGTAAGAGTTTTTCATTGGGTGAGTTTGGATCGCGTACCGCTCATACGGCCCGTACCAGTGGTGACTGGGGTGACCCTGCGGAGGAGTCGGTTCGCCATTACCTGGCTGTTGGTCATTACGCTCTGGGGATGGGTGCCTCTTTTATTGCTAACTGGAGTTGGAAAGATTTCCGGGATAGTGTTTTTCCATGGGGTATCAATCATGCGGATCTGACTCCCAAGCCGGTCATGGAGGCTTATCGTAATATGATGCTTCTTTTTCGTCCGGTCAGGTTGCGTTATGAAGAGCCGAAACTCTATCTGATTCTGCCTGACAGTCTGCGTCTGGGGGCTGATAATAAGGGTATTCATGAGGCCTTGCGCCGTTCAATCGACTATCTGATTATGGCCAATGTGCCTTTCGGTGTGATCACAGAAGATTCTCTTGATCGTCTGCCTTACAGCGCAGAGGCTCTTATCTGGCCTCTGGCATACTGTCCTGCTGATGCTGTTTTTGAGCACGTGACCCGTTTTGTTGATCGCGGGGGCCATCTGCTGATAAGCGGAGATCCGCGCTTTGATGAGTCAAGACATCCGTTTCGTTTGCAACGGCTAAAAGCGCTTGGTTTCGCCGATGATGCAACGGCGCCTCTCCCCCCGTCTAAAGATATGCCGCTGCCGGAAAATATTCCCTTTATTATCTCTGCCAACAGGCGGGTCTGCCGGGTGCCGCTGGCTCTTGAGCTGCGGGATAATGACGGACAGTATACTCCGGGTATTTATCGTCGGTTTATTGATGAAATATCAGGTGTTTCCCGTATCAAGGTTGTTCCTGATGATGGCAGTGTGAGCGTTTTTGATGTGGCTGTCCAGGAGGGGCGTATGCTGGTGGCGCTGAATATGGCTGACAAACATCAGGATGTCTCTATTTCCGCTCATAATGGGTATCCTGCCGTTAATGCAGGTATAGATGCGGGACGTACTCTAACCCTGATGTGGAACAAGCAGGGGGCGGTTACCGTGGTGGCAGCGCAGGGTTCACTCAGTGTGGATGGAAAACCGATATTGCCGAATAACGGAGATTGTGCATTTCTTTCACTGGATAATAGAGATCTGCGCAGCTCCGATCAGATTATGGCTCTGCCCTTCGGTGTCGGCCGTTTTGCATTGCAGCGTGTTGAAGGAGCCGGGAAGCTTGAGGGCGAAAAAGGTGAGTTCAGTAAGGGCCACTGGGTAGTTTTAGAGAAGCAACTTTTGAAAGGTGACGGATCTGTTGTTTCCGGTGAGATTGACGCAGCTACAGCCTATGATATACGTCTGCTGGCAACGCCGGAGAATCAGGTGAAGGCCCGTGAGAGTGCGCAGCGGCTGCTACTCTTTCAGGGGCTATAAAATCGGTTATAAAAAGCCCGAAATCCTCACCACGAAGAACACGAATTTAATGATTCTGTCAAAAATGATTCTGTCAAAACCTGCAAAGCACATTAGGCCCTCTCTTTACTCTTTACCCTTTACTTCATACCCATTAATATAACTGGCATGCATATTGTTCAAATATTACCGGCATTAAATGAAGGCGGAGTTGAACGCGGAACGGTGGAACTAAGCCGTGAGCTCGTTAAGCTTGGTCATACTAGCACTGTGATCTCCAGCGGCGGAAAGCTTGTCGGTCAGATCGACGCAGATGGCGGCGAACATATTGAGCTGGATGTGAAAAGCAAAAATCCGTTGAGTGCTTTCATGCGTGCCTTGGCCTTGCGGAATCTGCTCCATGAATTAAATCCTGCCATTGTTCACTACCGCAGTCGTGTGCCGGGGTGGCTGTTTATAATGGCCAACAGAACCCTTAAACTGCCATTTGTCTCAACTGTTCACGGGTTTAACAGCGTTAGTCCTTACAGCCGGGTTATGACCTTTGGAGCGAGAGTGATCTGCCCCGGCAGTGCCGTGGTTGAATATATCAGGAAGCACTACTCTGTATCTCCATCGAAAATACGTCTGATCTACCGCGGGATCGATCCGGGACTCTTTGATTCACAGAAGCTGGATATGAATTTCATCGATGAGTTTGAAGAGCGTTATGGCTTGTGCAACGCTTTTGTTGTTATGGGCGTGGGGCGTGTAACCCAGCTTAAGGGGTACGATGTTCTGATTCGGGCGGTTGCCAAAGCTAAAGCGAGCGTCCCCAATATAAAATGTGTCATAGTTGGCGGTGTGGATAGCTCGCGGATTGGCTATGCTCAGTCGCTCAAGGCTCTGGTTAAGGAGCTGGGTGTTGAAGATCAGGTTGCTTTTGCAGGGGGGCAGTCAAAAATTGCCGAGATATATCGCTGTGCTGATGTGCTGACCTCCAACAATTCAATCAAACCGGAGTCCTTTGGACGCACTATGGCAGAGGCACTTGCGATGGATTGTCCGGTGATAGCCACCTGTTTTGGTGGAGCGCTTGATATTGTCAAAGAGGGAGAGAACGGTCATTTTTATAACCCGGGTGACGTTGATCAGCTGGCAGCTCTGCTGGTCAGAGCTCATGACGAAAAGTTTACAGGCTTACGAGAGGATGCACTGGTTCGTTTTGGGTTGCAGCAGATGGTGGAGAAAACAGTGGCGGTATATGAAGAAGTGGTGAAGGGGGAATTGCTTTAGATGGGGTATTTAACAAAAGTGTAATCAAGAATAGCGATTATGTTCAACAAACTCATAAATAAAATTACAAATTTTTGAAACTTGTATCTGATTAAGTTCATAAAACATTGGCAAACGAAGAAGGCGTGAAGATAGATTATCAGTCACAGGAAGCTCTGGAACAACAGGCTGAACCTGTCTACCCATGGGAGCTGTATGCAATGGAATATAATGAAATACCGAAGTGATCCCCTGCTTTTCTAAAAACTTAATCAAGTCATCACGTTGATCTACATTCGGAAGAAGTATGTAAAACATGTGAGCATTATGACCGCAATAATCAGGAACAATAGGGAGTCTCAACTTTCCTGCATCCGCAAGCGGTTTCAGTTTTACATAATAGGCATTCCAGATAGAAAGTCGTTTATCATTGATTTTGTCAGCTTCTTCCAATTGCGCATATAAAAAGGCTGCGACTAACTCAGAGGGCAGAAAAGAAGACCCAATATCCATCCATGAATATTTATCAACCTCGCCTCTGAAGTACTTTGACCGATCCGTTCCTTTTTCCCAAATAATTTCCGCTCGTTCAACAAATTTATCATCATTAATTAATATTGCGCCACCTTCTCCGGAAATCAGATTCTTGGTCTCATGAAAGCTGTAACAACCCATGTGTCCTATTGTACCAAGATAAGAATTATTATATTTGGCATTTACTGCCTGAGCGGCATCTTCGATAACAAGCAGGTTATACTGCGCTGCTATCTTCATAATAATATCCATCTCACAAGCAACACCAGCATAATGGACAGGAATAATTACTTTGGTCCTAGGTGTAATCAAGGCCTCGATTTTACTTTCGTCAATATTTAGCGTATCGGAACGAATATCACACCAAACTAGCACCGCACCACGTAAAACAAAGGCATTGGCCGTTGAAACAAAGGTATATGAAGGTAAAATCACTTCATCCCCTGGTTGCACATCCGCCAAGATTGCAGCCATCTCCAAAGCAGCTGTGCATGAATGTGTTAGCAGCACCTTGTTAGCCTCAAACTTGTTTTCCATCCACGCATGGCACTTTCGTGTAAATATGCCATTACCAGACAGGTGACCGTTTTGAACAGCTTGTGTAATATAATCAAGCTCTTTGCTAATAACAAATGGTTTGTTGAAAGGGGTTTTGAATTTCATATAGTCGACCTCAAGACATTTTCTTCGCAACGATCAAACAACTTCCGCCAAAACACATTTTTTTTCGATTACTAATGTTTATAATTTCTGCGTCCATCATCCGGTTAAAAAACCGACCCACAAAATTCTTGGGAAGCGCGTGTTCCGATGCCACTCTTTTACCTGACCTCTGACTGTCGCTACGCATTTTAAAACCCAAACGAGATGGAATAGATTTTAATAAAAATATGGGGATTGGCAAGAATCTGAAAATATAAGACGCAAAAACAATCTCAAAACCAGAGGAGTCAATTGCTGCTGAAAGACCTTTCAAGCCATACCTTCGGAAGTGTCCTGCGTGAACATCTTCATTTGACCAAAGAGCATTATAAGCGGGAACTGTTAAATAAAGGAATCCGTCTTTTTTTATCAAACCATGAATGGATCGAAGAAAATCACGGTCTTCCTCTATATGTTCGAGCACATCAAACAATCCTACAGCTGGCAACGAATTCTCTCGAAAACCAGCCGTTTGGGTAGTTGCACAGATGACATCAGCGATACCTCTCTTTTTTGCATTATTCGCACCCGTCTGCCCCGGCTCAACCAATACGGCACAAAAACCTGCTTTGAGTAGAGCGAGAGAAACAAAACCATTCCCGCCACCAATATCAAAGATCGGGCCATTATCATCAGGCGGAAAAGCGCGTACTAATTCCGTGATACAAGCATTTCTGTGTTTAAACCAAAACGAATGGTCTTCGACATCAAAGCAACATTCATTTCCCTCCGCTGGATATGATATGGAAGCTTGCTCCGAGCTGTACCAAATGCCGTTATCGGATTTTTTAACAGTTGTTGCTGTGTTGCAAATATCCAACATGTCTCCTCACTCCTGTGTTGGATCAAATCCAACATCCTGTTCGATTTTGAAAGATAAATAACTTGGCTACTGATTTTCACTCAGGCGAAGTCTTCACCCGACATAAATGAATGGCAAATAAAAATCAAGGCCCCTATCGCAACCCTCACATGAGGCATTTACAAGTCACCCGGAAAACTGTGCTAAAATGATGAGCCCCAAAACAATAAATCCGGTCCCAACAATTTTAGAGAGGGAAATCGACTCGCCCAGAAAAACAACCGAAAAAAGCATAATTAGAACAAAAGCCAAACTCATAAAAGGATAAACTTCATTCAGCTCAAATTTCGTCATCGCCGCCATCCAGCATAAGGAAGCCAAAAAGGCAGCAATGAAACCAGACAAAATCCATGGGTTTAAAAACTGTTGCAACAAAAACAAAAATTTTGACAATGCAGAGTTTGGTAATGCCCCGGCTTTCGATATTTGCCATTTTAATACCAGCTGACCATAGACAGTAAAAAGCAGGGTAAGCAGAATATATATGTAATTCACAACGACTCCTTATTGGGCTCAAAGAACCATCTTTTTAGAATTTCAGCGCACTTATTCACAGCTTCCGGCAATCTCCATTATCTTATACATTTCACAGCTCGCTCCGGCATAATGCGCTAAAACAATGACTTTAGTGAGAGGCGTAATCAATGACTCAATCTTTATCTCATCATTTTTCACTTAACCATTTTAACGAATTATTGCGCTAGATATCCACCATCAACAACCAGTTGCGTCCCCGTGATAAAACGCGCAGCATCACTCAGCAGAAATGCCACCGCATTTGCAACATCCTCGGGGTAACCGAGGCCAAGAGGCTGTTTTAATATTCTGCTCCTAAGGGCATCATCCCCGATAATCAGAGCCGTATCATCTAGCATCGGCGTCTGAATGTATGACGGCAACACACTATTCACTCTGATTTTTTTCGTTGTCAAATCAAGCGCCATAGCGCGAATCGAAGAATCCAATGCTCCTTTTGTCCCACAATACAACGTACCACTTTCCCACCCTTTAACTGATGCTACCGAAGAAACCGCAACAATACTGCCTGAATTCGAAAACGGTTTTTTTGAAAAAAACTTAGCAAGCAGTAAAAATGAAAAATAGTTGATGGACATTGCCTGAACTATCTGTTTCTGAGTTATAGCCTGTATGGGCAGAAGAGGCAAGATACCTGCCGCATGAACTAAGCCGTCCAGCTTTAAACCGTTACTACAAGCTTCAACAAAAACAGATTTGATTTCATCTAGAACGGTTAAATCAAATGGAACTGAAAGATGTCCGTCACCTTCTAATTGAGCAAATGTTTCATCAAGCCGTTCTTTGTTTCGTCCAACCAGGACAACCGATGCACCCAACTCCGCTACTAATATTGCACAAGCCTTTCCTATGCCCGAGGAAGCTCCTGTAACCAGAACCCGCCTTCCACTAAGATCCATAGGATTAACCATGATTTAATGCTCCGTCAGTATAGCTATCATTCGAATATACAACAGGCAGGCAGCAATCAGGGGATAAAACCATTGAGATAACGCCCCATGAAAGTCCAACTCCAAAGCCAGCAAGGACAACTCGCTGAGCGCTTGTCACAGAGGATACAGCTAGAGCATCACATAACGCAAGCGGGATAGACGCGCTACTGGTATTTCCAAAACGGTCGATTGTCACGGGCACTTTCTCCATCGGAAAATTTGTCATCTTTGCTATTTGCTTGAGGATAAATAAATTAGCCTGATGCAACACTAAAAAATCCGTGTTTTCGGGACAGCGTTCTGCCTGCTTCATCAAACGTTTAATCGCGGAGGGAACTTCTGAGATGGTAAAGTTAAACACGTCTATGCCATCTAGGTAAAGATCGTAATCTGAACGTAAAACACCCTCACCGAATTCACGAACATCGTGAGCGCCATTTTTGTTACGATGGGCTCCACTAGGTATGATTATACTCTTTGCTCCTGCCCCGTCTGTCCCATACAGGTAACTCCATGGATTATCACTAGCGTCAGTATATTCCAACAACGCTGCGTATCCTCCATCGCCAAACAGCATTGCGGATGATTTATCAACAGACGAAACAAGCTTCGAAATTGTATCGCCGCCGCAAAGCAACACAGAACGAATACCTTCCCTACGGCAAAGCGATCCTGCAACAAACAAGCCATAAGCAAAACCCGAGCACCCCAAATTAATATCGAACGCTAAGCACTCTTTTTTGAGCCCTAGACGGTGATGCAGAACACAAGCAGTAGAAGGCAAAATGTAATCAGGTGTTTGCGTTACAAATATCAACGCGTCAATCGATTCAGGAATCACTTTTCCTGAATCAAATATTTGTTTGACGGCGACGTAACTTAAATCTGAAGTCGTTTGCTCAGGTATTGCAATACAACGCTGATAGATCCCTGTCATTTTAGAAAATTTATCGACCCCATCCCCAAAGCGCTCGACAAACTGATCGTTACCAACAATATTGTTTGGAACAGTGCAGGAAATCGCTTGAAGTACCACATGATTCAAAACACCCGATGCCGCATTCATACGGTTTGCTCCATAACATCAAGAACATCCTTGATGGTATTAAAAGACCTCAATTGAAGGCCATTTAATCGTTTTTCAAATCTCTCATTAACCAAAGCGATAAGTGAAAGCATAGCTATCGAATCCCATGGCAGTTCATCCATGTTCATCTCAGGTTTTATTGTACCGGGATCGACTTCAAACATATCCTCGAGTATTTCAATTTTTTCTGCTTGTGTCATAGTTTTTTCCTTTTTCATAAATTATGTTATTTACCAGTTAATCACGACTGCACTCCAGGAGAGGCCAACGCCAAATCCAACCAACATCACTTTCATCCCGCATTTGAGTGTCCCATCAGAAACTGCTCGTGTAAGCGCGATTGGTATTGAAGCAGAAACGGTATTTCCACAATCTTCAAAATTCATGTAAAATTTTTCCTCTGGAATCTTACATTTTTTGCGCAAGAAGTTAAGCATATATTTATTTGCCTGATGAAACACAAAAAGGTCAATATCATCAATCGAACATTGGTTCTTTTCTAACGTTTTGCTAACCAAGGGAGGCACTCTCCCTATAGTAAAACTGAAAATATCAGTTCCCTCCATAAATAGATTATCTTGTGAACGAACATTTTCAGATTCATCTGTACACTCTGCCGCTGTCTTACTTGAGCGCGAACATCTCATCCCTCCCGCAGGAACAATAAGTCTGTCATAGCCACTGCCGTCAGTACCAAGCACAAACTCCAAAATTCCTTCACTATCATCTCTACTGATCAAAGTTGCCGCAGCTCCATCTCCAAAGATTGTCCTCGTACTCTTATCCATAGGATTAATATATTTTGAATACGTCTCAGCAGTAATTAATAAAACATTAGACGCAATATTACCTGCAATCAATCCTTTAGCTAATGATAATCCATAAACATACGCAGAGCATCCAAGGTTGAAATCAAGGGCACCGGAAGTTGTCGGAATCCCCAACTGGTCCTGCAAAATGCATGCTGTTGATGGAAGAAAGTAATCAGGTGATTGTGTGGCGAAGAGTATAAAATCAATACTCTGCGGATCAATAGAATACTCTGCAAATAGCTTTCTGGCAGCCTTTTTCCCTAAGTCGCCAGCGGTCTCATTTTTTTCGCTGATATGTCGCGTCTTTATTCCAGTTTTTTCAAAGATTTTCTCTGCAGTCCACCCAGAATAAAGCGTAGAAAGCTCTTCATTTGTCAAAATGATATCAGGCAGATATGATGAAATTGTCAATAACGTGCTGTTTTTCATGACTACTCATTCCTATAACTGGATTCTTCAGAACAAACAAACAACCTTAGCCCGCCATTCAAAAAAATTATCATGAGTCTGAATGTAAAGTTGGTTTTCAATCATCTCTTGCTCAGATTGCAGTTTGAATCCCATATACTTATTAAACCGTATGGCGCGTGTGTTGGTCTTAATTACATGTGCACGTATGAATTCTAGTTTTAATATGTCGTAAGCATAATCAAACAATGCTAAAACTGCACGTGGAGGAACATCGCTATTTAAGCAAGTGTCATCCCAGATGAAAATACCTGATTCACCACTACGCTCGGTCATATTGATATCCTTAATATTTATTAATCCTACACCTCTTTGCTCCCATTCAATGATAAAATAATAATTTCGGTCATTATTAATTCTGTCGAACCAAGCAATCTGCATCTCTTCTGTTATGTGCTCGCGATAGATCATGTATTGTGAGATTTTTTGGTGATTTCTCCAATGGCGAACAACTTCGAGGTCAATCGGTTGCAGGCGCCTGAGCACAACACCATACTTTTCTATAGGGTCCAAGTTCAATTATCTCTTCCCGTTGTATTTACAGTTTCATCAACCACAAAAGACGGACGATTCTTTGTCTGATTAAAGACGCGTCCAAGGTATACACCTACAATACCGATTTGCAACATCAGCATGCCTCCAACAAACCAAACGGAAATAATCAGGCTTGTAAATCCTGAAATTTTTGTCTTTCCCGTAAGATGCAAAAACAAATAATATAGGCTGATTATGAACGCTACAGCGACAACCGCAAAACCACCTGCTGTGAACAAACGCAAGGGCTTGTTCGAGTAAGCTAGCATCAAATTTATGGCGAAACGCAGAGCCTTGCCCACAGTGTAGGAGGAATTGCCTGACTTTCGAGCATCATGTGCAACTGAAACATAAGCGGTCTTGAATCCCACATAGGTTACAATTAGAGGAAAACATTTGACGCAATCACCAAACCCTAGAACAGCCTTGATAACTTTGCGATGATAAATTCCAAAGTTCGCAACGGTTGGGTCTGATTTACGATCCGTCAAGTAATCGAAAACGGCGTGGAACGCTTTAGACTGCGCCCTTTTAAACCATGAATCCTCACGGTTAATTCTTTGCGCAAAGACAACAGCATAACCTTCACATGCCTTCGCGTATAGATTGGAAATCTCTTCCGGTTTATCCTGCAAATCACAGTCCATTACAACAATCCACTCACCTTGAGCATAACCTAGTCCAGCGGTAATTGCATAATGCTGGCCAAAATTCCGCGACAAATTCAAACCTTTTAATCTGTTGTCAGTCTCACACAAGCAACAAACAATATCCCAGCTTTTATCTGGGCTGCTATCATTTACAAATATAATCTCATATTCTGCAGATATCTTAGTCAAACAAACACAAAGACGTTCATACAATTCCTTTACAAATGCTTCCCCTTTGTATAACGGAATCACAACTGATATTTCGGTATCTTTTTTCGTATTTTCAAACATCCAACTCTATCCCTCATAAAACTCAGATGTAAACCTTCATGCCATAAATCTGAATGAATATACTTATAACACGCCTAGTTAAAAGGTTGCTCGCGACAATTTATCACCCGAAAGTATATCATAGGCTGAAACTTTAAACAATCCTGACTTCATCCTGCTTAAAGTGGAAATAATGCTTCGGATTATTCCAATATGGTTTTGGTCATGATTTGCGGCTTTGGAACAAACAAGTGCCAGCCTCCCATGCGGTACAGGAGATCGAAATTCCCCTGGGCTGCCTTTATCGGGAATTTGTTGATTTGAACGGGATATTTCACAACGTAGTAATCATAGCGCTCAAATTTTTCCCAGTTAAACAGCGTGGGCCTCCATACAAATGATGCGTCCGCCATGGGCTTGCAATCTTTTTTGTATTTCATCAAGCATCCGAAACTTGCAAAATTGAAGTCAACAATACCGCCGTGCGTTGTTTGATACCAAACCGGGAAGTGGAGCATTGTCGGCCCCGCGATGCTGCTTGCTGTGTTGTCAAACATCATGGAGAGAACGCGTTTGTCTTTTTCCATGTGATCTGAGATGGCCTTAAATTGCAATCCCTCTTCTCCAAAGGTAATAAAAGCACCTAACAGTTGGGATAGGAAGAGGGTTGGGATCATAATACTTCCAAGCTGAAGCGTGCGAGCAAACCAGAGGTTTTTTATTTCACTGTCTGCAATTGCAAAAATTATAAGCGGAACTAACAGAAAGGAGAATCGTTGGTAAACAAAAAAGGTTGTGTGGGTATAATGAGGCAGGACTAGATAGGCTAATAATACTAAGAGAACTAGAAGGAAGCGCTCTTTGTTGATTTTGCAGCAGAGGAGCATGCCTAGCAGTAATAAAGAGGTTGCGGACAGGACTATTAATGCTAGGCTTTCCCCATAATAATCTCCTGACAACATAGTATTTGGTATTTCAATAATGCGATTTATGCCAAGTCGCCACCATGTGTCCGAAACCACTTCAGTTTTCTTCTCTAAAATGCCTAACCACAACCATACACTGACCAGTAGAATGAAAGGTATTAGTCCTGCGATGGATGGCAAACATCGCTTAATATTTCCTGTCTTTACAAGCAGATATACCCCTATAAGACCCAGGTACATAAACGACGGTAAGATATGGAAAAAAAAGAGAATTAAAGCGCAAATTCCAATTATGTAATGACACTTATCAGGCTTTTCATCAATCCATTTAATGCTGATAAAAAGGCAGAACAGGCTAGGACCTATTGCGGTCAGAAAATTTAAAAACCCCCAGTAGAAATTCCAGTTAAAAAGAAAGGGTATGGCGAGGAAAATAGACCATCGCAAGAATGGCTTTGAGCGAATGGCATAAAATAGGGCTGCAAGAGGCGTGATAAGGGCGATAAATAAAGTCAGACGAGCTGCGAGGTCCAAGGACATGTATTGTGATAGAGCTCGCATGATCAAATATCCACCCAGATAAGGAGAGAATAAATGAAGTTCAAATTTGTTTAGATCAACCAGAGTACCGGCATTATATGCTTTCCACATGGCAATTTGGCTAACTTGCTGCGGCAAGTCAACCATGGGTAAATAGGCTGGATAGAGAATTAAAAACAATAAAAAAACAGAAAAAAACAGACAGAGCGCATAAAAGATAAACGGATTGTCCAGCTGTTTATTTGGTAGGTTTCTGTATGCGGTGTGGGGCATGTTTATTCCTGTTAAATGATTGTGTAACCAGTGGTTAATAATCCCTACGCCATTCTCCATCTCCCAGTTAAAAATGATTTATGGATGGTTTTCAATTCCGCCATGGCATGGTTTGTTTTTTTATATCTGCTATAGTTATAAATATAGCACCTTAAAGGTGGAGTTGTCATCTGAAAATATCTTTTGATGTTTGATCCTTAGAAGCTGGATAAAAGTTTGGCGGTTTATGAAGAGTGAAGAGTAAGATGCAAGGTTTGGAGTACACTTCACGCTACAAACTTCACACCTCAAACATGTTCCTGCGCAATCAGGTGTTCTGCAAGAGGGCGCTCGAAAGCAAGTAGAGCCTGACAGTATGGGCAGTGGACCTGTGCGGGATCGTCGGGGAGTTGCTGCTGTCGTTTGCAGATAAAGCAGATTACGACCGTACCGGGGGTGGCTGGGATTGTTTGAGGGGCTTGCGGTGCGTGCGAGTACCAGTCACCGTGCAGAGGGGCTGATCCGTTAAGAGTCTCATAAGCATCTTTGATCTGGGTGAATTTATCAGCGGTCAGTTGACGTATGTCAGGATCGAGTGCTGTATGTTTATCGGGATGGAACTTTAAAGAAAGTGTTCGAAAGGATTGTTTGATCTGTTCTTCATTTGCATCATAGGCGACTCCCAGGGTTGAACATGCCTGTTGTCGGTTCTCATTGGTGTTCGTGGCAGCACCACGGTAGTAGACAAAAGCGGCTTGCATAGCCTGTTCATGAGATAAACCCGAAGCTCCCACAAAGTCATTGATCATGGCGAGTGAGGTGGGAGAGACTGGACCATTGCAGACCGCCATACGCCAGAACCAGGTTGCGGCGAGGCTGGCCAGCTCCGGATATGGTCGGGTTATGCGGGCCAGCCTGGTTATGCATTGTGGTATATGTGTGGACTGATCAATGAGAAAGGGAAGATCATAAATAGTCAGCGGCTTTCCCAGTGCGATGTTAGCATGTTCAAGGATTAACTTGAGTGTCAGATCTTCGGAGCGGGAGAATTTCTTATTCGTGAGGGCAAGCTGATAGAGAGCTCCTGCTGTCAGGACCAGTACACGTTCCCGTTCTTTTTTAGGAGCTTCTCCTTTGCGGTCGACAAATAAGTGACCTGCGGCAGCTCCAACCAGAGCTCCTGTGGGACCAAATATGGAGCCGAGACTCCCGCCTATTGCTTTTCCTCGCCATTTCATAAGAATATTTTTTATTATAGCAAATCAGGCCGTTGTTTCAAACGCAATAGTTTCTTTAGTGGGGTGATAATTCAGTATAATTAAGTTTATTAATATGATTAGTCTTGCCCTAAGCAGTTGTGTAATTTACTATTATATAAAAGAAAAATGAAATGAGTATTTTATGATCGAAAAAATAATGTTGAGAGATATTTTACGCACACCTGAACTGTTCATGTGCAGATGGAAACAGCTAGCTACTTTAATGACATTGTTAACATGTCTGGTTTTTCTGGGGACGGGCTTGTACTTTAATGTTGGTGGGCATGTGGTTCCCCCTTATGCAGACACAACGATATATATGCAGTACGCAAGGGCGATTGCGGAAGGCCACCCTTATCGATTTCAAGCATGGGATCAGCCGACGACCGGTTCGACGAGTCATCTTTATCCTTTTGTATTGGCGATTCCCTATATGCTGGGAATGAAAGGCGATGCCTTGACCACAGCGGGAGCTCTCATGGGAATAGCGGCTTTTATTATATTTCTTTTTCTCTTTGTTCGTATAGGGAGGGCTATTGCTCCACGGGCTCTGCCGCTGGCGCTTTTAATGACAGTTCTAAGCGGGCATGTGGTTGTCAGTTTCTTTGGGCAGAATGACATGCTCCTGTTTACGGTTTTAATTGCATTATCTTTTATGGCATATCTTGAACGTCGATTTGTTTTATTATGTATTGTTTTACCCCTGTTGCCATTGACGCGGGTCGACGGTGTGATTCCCGTATTGATATTTATTCTTGTTGAGAGTAGTCGGATTTATTTTAAGCCTGACAGAAAAGATTATAGAAAACTGATAATAAGTTCTCTTTGTGGATTTTTTGGTATAGCAATGATGTACGGTATAAACCTGCTTGTCACGGGGCATACTTATTTTGATTCGGTATTGGATAAAGGATATTTCAATAATAATTCATTTGAACATGGCGTTTATCAAACGTTATCCGATTTTCTGGATATTCTTCGCAGTCTCTTTTTCGGGATTAAGGCTGTTAGTTTTCGGGATCTTTTTGTTTTTCCTATATTGGGTGGAGTGCTTATTGTGGCGGGGCTGCTGCTTAAAAGATGGTATGCAGGTCAGCGGTCTAGCACATGGTTATGGATTATAGCAACTGCAGTGTCTCAGATGCTGGTTGTTTCCTCCAGTGGTTGGGCTGGTATTCATTATGACCGCTATTTTGCATGGCAGATGCCTTTCCTTTATTTGTTAATTGCCTGTGGTGCAGTGCACTTATGTCAGTCACTGCGTTTTGATCGGAGACGCAAGGTCTTTGTTTTGTTGGCAGCTGTCCTGTTGTCATATCAGTTAGTGTCTTTGGTGATTATTTGGATTCATTTTAGCGAACAGTGTCGCGTTATGCATGAGCAGGTTACATTTGTGAAGCAGGTTGATCTCAAAATTGCGGATGAAACAAAAATTGGGTATTGCGGAGGCGCGGGCATGTGTTACTACATGTCCCGTAAGAAAAGCGAGAATATTTACGGTATAATGTCATCGCGCTTTATTCGTCGATCATCTCCTTTGGAACGCTATGAAATCTTGAAACGTGAGCCAGACTTAAGGCCGGATCTTATGATTTGTCTCGAGGCTGTTTTTTCCTGGCCAGCTGTTTTGAAAGAAGTAGAGTTTGAGAATCTTGATTTATTGGGGTCGAATGAGCGAATAAAAATTCATTCACTTGACTGGCAATTGCTTGATAGAGCAAAAAGTGGTGTTCAAAACACAAATCTTATAAAGCAGATTCAAGGACTCAAGCAGATCGGATGCCTGGATATTGGTTATGATAAGCATGAATCACAGTATGAATATGAGAATACTTTGCGTCTTTCCTCGATTCGGATCTTTCCGTTTCAAACAGTTGCTGAAGTTGCCGATAGTTGCCATACCAATCAAATGCTTGAGGTGGGTAAAGTTGTTATCGGTTACGAGTCCTTCCAGGTTCCGACGACTGCTGGACTTCCTTTAACTCTTGTGTTGCGTTCCGGTTCTCAGGCAAAAGCAGTTAAAACAGCATCTTATACCCAGACTATAGAGCAGACAGTCAAGTTGGAGTATTCCTCTCTTATAAGAGTTATTGTAGGCGATAGAACTATTGATTCGATTGTTAAACTCAATCCAACGGCTGACTTTATGACTGAGTTTATGGTCACTATTCCGGCTGAATTAATAGTGGGTGATAAAACCAAGGTTGTTGTTGGAGGGGATCATATAAGTTACTGCTATTGGTTTTTCCAGCCAGAGATCCCTGGTGTTTAACCCATTTCCTATGATAATTCTCATTGCGGGTAAGGTTGACTAAATTGTATACTATGGGCGTTCCATAAATTCAGGCCAATCATTTCAAACAGGACGAATTAGCATGAATAAAAGAGTTTTGGTTACCGGTGGTTCCGGCTTTCTTGGCATTAATATGGTGCGGCATCTGCTGAAGAACGGAATTGCCGATATTCGCATCCTTGATTTGGTTGAGTTTGACTATCCTGAGAGGGATAGAATAGATGCGGTACAGGGTGATATCCGTGATGTCGCTATGGTTAAAAAATGCATGGAGGGCGTTGACTGGGTGATTCATACCGCCGCTGCCCTACCTCTTTATTCAGAAGAGGATATCATGACAACAGATGTTGAGGGTACTCGCAACCTGCTTGCCGCAGCCCGCGATGCTAATGTGGATCGTTTTGTTATGATCTCCTCCACCGCTGTTTATGGTATTCCTGATCATCATCCGCTTTTTGAAGACGATCCTATGATCGGGGTTGGCCCGTATGGCGATGCCAAAATTATGGCTGAAGAGGTCTGCATGGAGTTCCGTCGCGGTGGCATGTGTGTTCCCGTGATTCGGCCTAAATCGTTTATAGGACCGGAACGACTGGGAGTTTTCGCTCTTTTTTATGATTGGGCTTACACTGGGCATGGTTTTCCCATGATTGGCAGTGGTAAAAACCGCTATCAGCTTTTAAGTGTGGCGGATTTATGTGAGGCTGTTTGGCTTACGTTAACACTGGATAAAGCGGTGGTTAACGACACTTTTAATGTAGGGGCTAGAGACTTCACGACAATGCGTGAAGATTATCAGGCGGTTCTGGATGATGCAGGGTATGGCAAAAAGATTAGCGGCTTCCCTGCAAAACCAATGATCTGGGTTTTGCGTCTTCTGGAGATGCTTAATCTCTCTCCCCTCTACAAATGGGTTTATGAAACCGCATGCGAGGACTCTTTTGTAAGTATTGAAAAAGCAGAGAAAGTGCTGGGCTACAATCCTCAATTTTCTAATAAAGATGCTCTCGTTAGCAATTATCGCTGGTATGTCGAGAATGTAAGTAAATTTGAAGGTGCGTCAGGTGTTTCGCATCGAGTGCCTTGGAAACAGGGGATATTGCGTTTTGCCAAGGTCTTCTTTTGATAGCATTATTGTCCACGAAAGAACACGGTGCAGCATAGCCGCAGCGAAATTCTCGGACAGAAGTTACTGAAGGAAACGAAGTTTTTTGGTATATTGATTTTGTTCCTCGCGGAGACGCAGAGTTCGCAGAGTGTAATTCTGTGTTTTTTGACGGGATAACAGGATTAACAGGATATAAACCTAACTAAACACTTGCGTAGCAATCTTCGTAACTCCGTACTACTATCATTCATTTTCGTGTTTTTTCTGTACGTTTTTTATCTCTCACAGAGGCACAGAGTTCACAGAGTAATATCTTTAGTGGTTTTCTCTCCGTGTTCTCTGTGACTCT
>JAQIBS010000193.1 GCA_027858965.1 Kiritimatiellia bacterium | reverse complement strand
AATTCGCACCGGGTGTCTCTCTCTAAAGTGTCGTTTTGGTTTACAACATAATAGAGGTTTATGCCCGGTGTTTTAAGCATTATTTAGCATTATTTACCCACAGATTCAGCGGAAGACCCCAAAAAGAAAACTCTGGAACCATATGCCTCTCAATAAAACCTACTTTTTTGATGCCCGCAAAGCAATTTTCCGTTATCCTGATTTAAAGCGCTACTGCGACTCTCTGCTGCTGGCAATGGTCCCTATGCTGACAAAAAATGAATCATTGCACATTATTATCTCAGATAGCAACTGCCTGCCGGGCATTATCGAGACCGGCAATGTATCCCTGCATAACACCCACGCCAAACCCGGTTCTATCAAAAACGCTTTTATCATCCGTCGGCTGCAAAGAAAATTCAAACCGGATATTCACCATGCACCGAACACAAATACCTATCGTCCCGTAAAAATCAAATCCATTGCCACCATTCACGAAGCCTGTCCTCTCTCGCTACCATTAAACTCCACCACTTTGCAAAGCAGATTACTTTTCCGTCTGTTCAGCCAGCGCACGCTCAAATGCTGCTCAAAAATCATTGGCTTCTCTGATAACATTCTTAAAACATATCCCCAAAACACACTTCAAAACAAACAAACCATTATTCGCTACGGAATCTCCCCCCGCTTCACTCCACAGGATCAGGATCTTATTGACAAGGTTAAGAACAAATACAGCCTGCCCCGTAAATTCATGCTGATCATTGCATCCGATAAAAATATTCACAATTTAACCACCATTTTAGATGCCATTCAATCCACTGACTTCACAGAGACATCACCTTTGGTTATCGCGGGTTACGGCAGTAGCAGTGAACAAATAACCAGACAAATCGAACAGAGAAAACTGGGCACACGCGTCTACCAGACCGGAGAAATTTCAGAAGATGACATGCCAGCCCTTTACAGTGCCGCCTATACATTGCTATTTCCTAACAAAACCAAGGGGATCGGACTTCCTATTATCGAAGCCATGGCATGCGGCACGCCTGTCATCTGCTCAACACTGCCATCGCTAATAGAAATCACGGGGGGCTGTGCCACGTTAGTTCATCCAACCGATAAGTTGGAGTGGATCAGAGCCATCAGCACAGCACTGCTTTCTATAAACTGGCAGGACGAGAGTCGTGCCGCAGCCCTTAAACACGCCCAGATTTTTTCATGGGACAAAGCCGCCAAAGAAACTCTGGATGTTTACCGCAGCCTTTGTCAGTGATGATAACCCCCCCCCCAATATCCTCACCACGAAGAACGTAACGAGGCACAACCGCAACCAATTTTTCTGACAGGATTACAGGTTTAACTGGATATTACTGCTCCAAGAATTATCTCTCACAGAGTCACAGAGAACACGGAGGGAAAACCACTAAAGATATTACTCTGTGAACTCTGTGCCTCTGTGAGAGATAAAAAACGAGCAAAACAACAAGAAGTTGATGCTCTGATACTAAATTATTTATTATCCTGCAAAATATTCTTAGCCGCCGCGACCGCCCCAGCTGAGCTTATGACGCAAGACACCATAGGGATTATATCCGTGCAACTCCACAACAGGAACTGTCAGTTCACTCTTTTTAATTTCAATCGTACCACCCTGCTCAATCAGAACATTACGCCTGCCATCCGAACTTACCAGCATCGGAGAGCTACACTCTATCACCCTGATCAAAATATCTGTTGTATCACAAAGGACTAAAGGACGAGAGGTAAGCGAGTGCGGACATATCAAGCTGACAACAAAAGCTGGAGTATCAGGCATCACAATTGGTCCTCCCGCAGAGAGTGAGTATGCTGTACTGCCCGTAGGTGTTGCCACAATAATTCCATCACATAAAAAGCGGGAGACTTTCAACCCATCCAGGATCAACTCCAGCTTTACGGCATGGCCAGTGGCCCCCCGACTGATAACCGCGTCATTCAACGCATCAGGTTGCATATGGGTTTCACCGGATTGCTGAATCACTTTCATTGATAAAGCTGTTCTATAGCTCACATTAAAAGAGCCGTTATAAAGATGATTGAGAGCCTCTTCATATTGATGATCTTCAACACTGGTCAGATAACCAAGCGATCCAATATTCAATCCCATCATCGGAAGTTTATTGATGCCCAGTTGATGGGCCGTATCCAGCATGGTGCCGTCACCTCCCAGCACCACAACTGCTTCCACCGTCTTTTCAAAAAACTGGCTTACTTCACAGCAACGACAGGAGATTGAACTAACATTCTCAGAACATTCCACCCATACATCGAAACCGATATTCTCTGCACATGCAACAACCTTTTCAAGCAGATCGGCAGCATTCGGTTTATTGAAATTAGTAATAACACCTATCGTTTTCATAAAGATCAGCCCTTTCTCCAACGTGCAAGAAATTCAATATTTCCCTCAGGCCCCTTCAACGGCGACTGGATACAATCAAGCCATTCAAGCCCAAGTTCCTCTACTCCAAACCTGTGAATCTCATCCACCACAGCTTTATGCACCTCCGGGTCACGTACCACCCCGCGCGGAACATTCTTACGACCGGCTTCAAACTGAGGCTTTATCAGCGAAATAATTTCACGTCCCTCTTCAAGCACCTCTACCATCGGCGGCAGGATTAACTTGAGAGATATAAAAGAAACATCTGTAACCGCTACCTGTGGTCGCTCCGGCAGGTCTTCCACTTTTAAATAGCGGGCATTAAAAGACTCCATCACATGAACACGTTTATCCTGACGCATCTTCCAATGCAGCTGACCTCTACCAACATCAACAGCCATTATCCGGGCAGCTCCATGCTGCAGCAGACAATCCGTAAAACCACCGGTAGATGAGCCAACATCCAGCCCAACAAGACCAGTTACATCAAAATCAGGGAATGCTTTGAAAGCACCCTCCATCTTATCGCCACCACGACTGACAAAACGAGGCCTGGCTGTCACTTCGAGTTTAACATCCTCAGGATATTTATGTCCACTCTTGGTTACAGGATGACCACCGAGACGCACCGCACCTGACATAATCAAACGCTGTGCCTGCTCTTTGCTCTCAGCAAGTTCAGCTCTAACCAGCAAGGTATCTAATCGTTCTTTTTTCATAGCGGGTATCTTCTCTGGAGATATTACCTGGAAGAATGAGCCGAATGAGCCAAATGGGCCACATGTGTGCTCAGCTCATCACTCACTTCTGTACAGCAAACTTACTCAAAGCGTATGGAGGCGCTGCGTCCATGCGCATCAAGCCCCTCTACCTCAGCGAAAGTTTCAATGGTCTTGCATGTCTCAGCCAGATCATCACGGGTATACTCAACAAAGCTGTGACGGCGCCTGAAATCATCGGCAGTCAAACCGTTAAACATCCGGGCCGCACCACCCGTGGGCAGCACATGACTCGGGCCAGCCACAAAATCCCCAGCTGACTCAGGAGTCCACTCTCCAACAAATACAGCTCCGGCGCAACGCACCTGATTCAGCATTTCACGGGCATTCTTTGTCATGATTTCAAAATGCTCAGGGGCAAACCGGTTGACCAGCTCCATACCCTGTTTCAAGTTGGGAACAACAACCAGTAAAATTCCATCTTTACTGATAACTCGTTTAACCAGCTCGGAACGGGAGAGTGTTTTGGTCTGCGCCAATAACTCCTTTTTAACAGCCTCAGCCAAAGAACGTGAGTTCGTCACCATCAATGATTTCTCATGACCGCTACCATGCTCGGCCTGCGAAAGCAGGTCGGCAGCCACCCAGGCAGGATTTGCCGTGCGATCAGCCAGAACAGCAATCTCACTGGGACCAGCAACCTGATCAATGCCCACATATCCATAAACCTGACGCTTGGCTGCCGTAACATAGGCATTACCAGGTCCGGCAATTTTCTGAACAGCTTCAACACTCTGTGTCCCGAATGCCATAAGACCGATTGATTGAATACCACCAACTTTGTAAATTTCGGTTGCCCCTGCGACCTTAAGAGCGTAAAGCAAAACAGGATTTACTGTTTTATCCGCGCCGCATGGGGTACAAGCCACAATTTGTTTCACACCCGCGCATTTAGCTAAAGTCACAGTCATCAAAGCTGTGGAGGCCAGCGGAGCCGTACCTCCCGGGACATAAACCCCTACCCTATCCATAGGAGAAAAGCACTCACCAAGAAAACCACCATGCACAGTTTTCATCTGCCAGGCATCACGCATACCTGCCAAAGCATAGAGTTTCACACGGCTGTGCGTATCACGCACAGCACGTTTCACAGGAGCACTGACAGCTTTAACAGCAACAGCCAGTTCCTCTTTAGAAACATGGAGTTCTGTGACTGTCAAACGGGCACCGTCAAATTTTCTGGCAGCGGCCAAAACGGCTGCATTGCCCCGTTTGCGAATATCCGCCAGCACCTCTGCGGCAGCAACCTCTGCCTCAGGGGAAAAAGCCGGACGTTGAAGAAACCCCTCAACCTTTGTTGATGGTTGCTTCACAGACCAGTTACAAATTTTTATACTCATTATATTTACCCATAAAAAAGAGGCGTATAAACGCCCCAGATTGACAATCAGAAAACATTGTTCTGCAACTGAGCTATAAGCAACTAATGTTTGGCATCTGGATTGGGGACAACCAGATCAAAACCAAAATTAGGAACCTTTCGTCCCAACTGCTCCTCCATCTTTTTTGTAACCATCTCAAAGCTATCTTTAAAGGCAGTCAGTTTAACCCCTTCGCGAGCGAGGGTACGCTCATCCGTATGTCTAAATTTCTTTGCGTACTTGTCCAGTTCCTCAAGACGATCCTCTGTCACACCCTCCTCCATACGCTCCAGCTTCTTTTCCGCCTTCTCCATTTTAGGATAAGTTGACCCTTTAGTAATCTTACGAGCCTTAATTTTACTGGAGGCAAAACTTCCCTCTTTCTCTTTATCAGCACTCCACTCTTTTTTACAATCGGCAACTACAGAACGAAAGATTTTCATCTCTTCCTGAATTTCTTTATAAGCGGCTTTATACTCATCATCATCCATGATTTTATAACCGACACCACCGATCATATCTGTCTGCTTAACCACATAATACCGTTCAATAGCCTGTAAAACACCAGCCAGCATTACCACACTTAAAAACATAATAAATTTAGATTTCATCTTTTCAACTCCTTGTATAATTAAAAAACAGATACGTTAAATTATTGTACGATAACACCTCACCGATTGAAAGCTTGCATTTTTTTGATTACGATCATATTTGGTGGATTTCGGTGTCGTTTTTATTTGACGCAACGGGCTCTATCTCAATCTATGAAAGTGGTTCGGTTAAGTGTAACCACGTAAGAGTGGCATTTAAGTGTCTATCCACTTAACCGGCTACGCTTAAACCATGCCCTTAAACGGATACTCTTAACCGACCAGCTTACACGCTTTGAGACCGCTCAAGCGTGGCGTATTAAATACGCTCTTTCAGAGCGGAGACCGCATCTTTAAATGCAGATGCGGAGCGTCTGATAACATCCTCATCAATACTGAAAGCAAGTCTGAAATAACCAGGATATCCAAAGCCGGTACCTGGCACTGCAAGAATATTTTTTTCAAGCAGGGCAGCCACAAATTTAAGATCCTCGCCACCCGGTGCTTCAGGAAAAAAGTAAAAGGCCCCTTTGGGCATTGAAAATTTTATTCCCGCGTCCTTCAAAACCATTGCCATCGTATCACGACGACTCAGATAGACATCCATATCAACCCCGGCATCCAGCATTTTAAGCGCCATATGCTGTCCAATAACCGGGGCATTAACAAATCCGAGAGTACGATTAGTCAGGGTAACGGCATTAATCAAAAGCTGCACATACGGCATTTGCGGATTAGCCACGAGATATCCGATACGCTCACCGGGAATAGAAAGTTTTTTAGAGAAAGAACCTAACACAAGGGCAAATGGACTCAAAGGCAGCACTGGCGGCACCTCAACTCCATCATAAGTCAGAAAACGATAGGGTTCATCACTGACAAGATATACAGGACGTTCTCTATTCTCATTGACTGCATTAATCCAATCGCCTAGCTGGCTCAGCTCCTGCTGCGTATAAACACAACCCGTTGGATTGTTAGGAGAGTTTATCAGAACCACACGGGTATTCTCTGTAAGCGCCGCTTTGATCGCCTCTAAATCCAGCGAAAACTCAGGTGCAATTGAGGGAACCGGTTTTAGAACTCCACCGAAATGTCCACAATACGAACCATACTCAACAAAGTACGGAGCCGGACAGATCACCTCATCACCCTGTTCCAGCACAGCTCTAAAAAAAGAGGTTATCGCACCGGCCGCACCACAGGTAACAACTATATTCTCAGCTTTAACATCCACCTGCTGCTCTTCCGTCAACATCTCAGCCAAAGCCTCACGAAACGGCGGCAGCCCTGCATTGGGACAATAGCCCATGCCAAGAGGTTTGGTCAACTGGTCCGCTAACTCAATCAAGATATCACGGGTATTGGCCGGTGGCGGAATATCAGGGTTACCCAAACTGAAATCAAATACATTTTCAGCGCCAAACTGCTGCTTCAGTTCAGCTCCCTTCTCAAACATCTTTCTGATCCATGAGGATCTCTTCATCTGCGTTTCAATACTCTTTGAAATCATCTGCATAACTCTTAACCCTTCACTCTTACCCTTGCAACTTTCTCCGGGATACACTCTTTTCATCATGCAGAATTTTAGAACCCCGGGTAATTTTACAAAGACTGATTTTCAGTTCATCGGCAATTTTTCGTTGAGAAACCCCTTCAGACAAAAGCTCTAGCAAATGCCAGCGCAATGCAATATCAAGACGCTCGTTATCTGTCAAAAGTTCCCGCATAAATTTGCAGACTTCCTCAGGTGAAGATAATGAGGAGAGAACCTGACAAAACCGATCAAAGGCACCCTGATCAAATTTGTTTTTATTTCGCATCAATCGAACCAATCTTTTAAAACACTAAAAGCATGAAAGAATGAAGGCTCCTTTTTCTGCTTTTCCTTAATTTCTTTTTGAGGATTTTATTTCTTCCATTTGCTTGATTCTATCGAGCCGTTGCTGAAGCAAAGGAAATGTTGTTTTATTCCTGTATAAGGCCTCACATGTACCGAGATCAATGAAATAAACATCACCCGACTGCAGAAGCAGCAACAGTTCCTCAGGAGAGCGTGAATAACGCAATGCAGCGGGCAACACATCTATCAAGGTTCGAGCCGTTCCATAATTGCCGTTAATCAGGTCATGTGAAGGTCCAAAAAAATAAAGTTCGCCCTTGGAAATTGCACGTTCATAAGAATAACGTTTGTCCTCAAGACGTTTTTTCAGGATCGCCTTCTTTTCTTCAAGATCCGCTGCAGATTGCGGTGCCCTCGCTCTCTTTGCAACCAAAGGAATGACAACAGGATCTAAAGTTGTTTTTACGACATCACTCGCAACATCGTCATCCACTTTATCATCCCCGAAAAGGTCATCAATAGAGTTGATACTCTTTGAGCTCTGCTTAACTACCGGTTCATCATCATCATCATCACCAAACAGATCATCAATACTACTGATTGTTTTTGTTTCTGCGGGCTTTGCTGGTGCAGTCACAGCATTTTCCTGCTCATCTGAAAAAAGGTCATCAATAGTGGAAACCTTTTTAGGAGCAGGATTTTCCGCCTGATTCTCTTTCGAATCATCAAGCGCAGCAAAATCTTGATCTTCATCCACAGCCTTACGAACCTGAGGAATATCTACGGGAAGCGCTACCTCGGCTGAGCTATCAAAATAACTCCAAGCCACAGGCTGTTCTATCTGAATCCGGTTAATAAAAATCGCATTACCGCGTCGAGTCACTGTGTAGGGTGGAGGCAGATAGCAACCATCAACAAACACAAAACCACTCATTTGCGGAGTACCATGGGTAATACCTAAATCATCAACAGACGCCTGCGTTACCTGCGGAAACGAACCTGCAAGCAAGTGGTCTGCCAAGACGACCATCAAAAATATTGAAATAAGTGTTACAACTTTCCTCATTATTCCCCTGTAAGAAAATAAAAAGCCCCACTTTGCCGTATTACCAGCACCTCTGAAACCTCGCTAACGAGGTGGGTACTCTAGTCGTTGCCCTTTCGGATCCTGTTCGAGACAGGTTCACTAAGAACAACGCATTCGAATTCCCTTACTTTAATGAAGGTCAGAGAAACGCCACTTATCCACGAACAAAGCAGGGCTGACTTCGTTTTGCAGGCAGGGAGATACTCCCTAGGCCCGTTTGCAAATTCATGCCTCAGCAATTAAAATTATTAAATTATGCCTCTCTAACATCCACCTTTAGATCATCTTTTAAAGCCTGGATTATCTTAGTAAATGACTCGTTAACCTCATGGTCTGTCAATGTTCTTTCGAGTGAACGAAAAGAGAGCGTATATCCCAGACTCCGCTTACCTTTACCGATTTCTTTAGAGATAAATATATCAAAAATTGCGATTTTAGTCAATTCAACAGACCCTGCTTTGCGTATACATTTAACTACATCACGATGGGTTATTGAAGAATCGCTTATAAATGCAATATCACGATTAACAGCAGGATAGGCAGGCACCGGTTTGACTGCCGGAACTTTGTTCACACCCGCCAGCAGCGGCTCCAGTTTCAGCTCAGCCATAGGCATCGGAAGGGTCATGCGCCATTGATGACGCAGTTTTGCCGTCACAAGCCCCATGCAGCCAATCACCTTTTTGTTTAAAATAATATCAACTCCCCAGCCCTCTTCCATCGCCGGATGATCATTCAACTTGAAATTCACATTACCAGCATGCAGAACATTGACCAGGTTTTCAACAGCACCCTTAATCCAAAGCAAAGCCTCTTCATTGGAAACAGGAGTACGGCGTGTAATTTCCGTACGCCCGAAAGGACCCATAATACCAAGAGAAACACGTTCCTCTTCACTGAATACACCCTCACTGTTTTTGGCAAAAACACGTCCCATTTCAAAAAGTGCCGCTGATTCGACCTGACGGGAGGCATTACGTCCCAGCGAGGCGGCCATCTGCGGAAGAAGAGAGTCTCTCAACACACCGAAATCACCACTCACAGGATTGGGAATCACGGCACGGAATTCAGAGCTCCTCTTATCAAAAGCGTCCAGCTCTCCCGCACTTAAAAAACTATAGTGCATGCTCTCTGTAAAGCCAAAACCGGTTAGAACTTCACGGCAGCGTTTACGGTCATAGAAAAAGCCATCGTCTAAAGTGGAAACAGACCCTGATTCCAGAACCACCCCCGGGATATTATCAAACCCTTTCATACGGGCAATCTCTTCAATCAAATCAGCTTCCAGGGTCAGGTCCAACCGATAAGAAGGAATAACAAAAACTGCACTACCACCGGAATTTGATTCAACGATCAACCCGAGATCACGCAGAATCTCAATCATTGCATCATCACTGATATCAACACCTATCACCTGACGCGCCCGGTCAAATCGCAACGGCGTTCTCTGATTCTTAAAATCTCGCAAATCACAGTCAATTACACCGACAGCAACCTTAGCTCCGCCATGCTCAGCCAGCAACGAGGTAGCCCGACGACTGGCTAAATCAGCGAGATCAAGATCAACACCACGTTCAAAACGACGCGAGGACTCTGTGGCCAGACCTAGAGAAGCTGCCGTAAATTTAGTTGAAACCGGATCAAAAAGGGCACTTTCAAGCAGAACATGCTCACTGCCAGCGGCAATTTCGCTTTCAGCACCGCCCATAATTCCGGCCACGGCCAAAGCATCCTTGGCATCGGCTATCACTAGCATACTACTATCAAGAGTGCGCTTCACACCATCCAGTGTCTCCATTATCTCGCCATCCTGCGCGCAGCGAACCACCACACTCTGGCCAGCCAACTTGCGGTAGTCAAAAGCATGCAGGGGCTGCCCCATCTCGAGCATCACATAATTGGTCACATCCACAGTCAGACTGATGGCCCGAACCCCGCAGAGTTCCAGGCGCTGCTGCATCCAGAGAGGAGAGGCTCCATCTTTAACCTCTGTTAAAATCCTGGCGGTATACCGGGAACACATCTCAGGAGTCTCAATACTCACTTTAACATATTTTTCAACAGGCTCTCCGGACTCAGTAAAGTCAAGCGAAGGCATTTTCAACGGCCGTTTTAAAAGAGCGGCAAATTCACGGGCAACACCAATAATCGAGAGACAATCCGGTCGGTTCCATGTAACTTCCAGATCGAGCACGATCTCAGGCGGAGGCAGCAGTTCACGCACAGGGGTTCCTGTTGCCGGATCGGATTCAAGAATCATAATCCCATCGCTCTCCTCCGAAATATTCAGCTCTGATGCAGAGCAAAGCATACCGAAGGAGAGTACTCCACGCAGCTTGGCCTTCTTGATTTTAAAACCTCCATCAGGAATTACAGCTCCAACCTTGGCAAAAGGAACCTTGATTCCGGCACGACAGTTGGGAGCCCCGCAAACTACCTGATATTCATCCATTCCATCAGAGACAGAACAGACACTCAAATGATCAGAATTTTCATGCGGAACACAGGTCAAGACCTCACCAACCACAAATTTGTCATCCAAGTCGGCACCGACCGATTCAATGCCCTCAACCTCAATACCAGAGAATGTCAGTTTATCGGACAACTCCTGAACCGACAAATCCGATACCTCCACATACTCATTTAACCAACTGACTGGTACTTTCATATTATTGCCTCAAATTCTTTTTTAGGGCGACATGCGTGTCGCCCCTACTGACACCAGACACCAAACCTGACACCTGACGCCTGACGCCTGACGCCTGACACCTAGCTCCTCTACCGAAGCTGCTCAAGAAAACGGACATCATTCTCATACAGCCATCTGATATCCGGTATTCCATATTTAATCATCGCAATACGTTCAATTCCAAAACCAAAAGCATAACCATAGACCTCTTCAGGAGGATACCCGACAAATTCAAATACCCGTGGATCAACCATACCGGCTCCCGCAATCTCAATCCAGCCACTCATCTTGCAGACACGGCAGCCCTTGCCGGCACAGACATGACAGGAGAAATCAACCTCCACACTAGGTTCAGTGAAAGGGAAAAAGTGCGGACGAAAACGCACACCCGCCTCAGAGCCCATCATCTCTTTCGCATAATAAGCCAGCGTTGCCTTCAGATCAGCCAGCGAAACCGGTTTTGTATCCACATACAATCCCTCAAGCTGATGAAAATTTGCACTGTGTGTTGCGTCAGTTGTATCACGGCGGTATGTCCTGCCAGGTGTAATGATACGCACTGGCGGTTTATGCTCTGTCATCATCCTGATCTGCACAGGAGAGGTCTGGGTGCGCAGCAACTGATCCTCTGCAAGCCAGAATGTATCCGACTCATTCATAGAGGGATGATGCGCCGGGGTATTCAACGCCGTAAAATTGTTGAATTTATTCTCAATATCCGGACCATCGGCAACGGTGAACCCCAACTTACCAAAGATGGCAGCGCTCTCTTCAATCACGCGTGAAATCGGATGCTTACTACCGGCAGTCGGCCAGCGTCCAGGAAGTGTGTAATCAAAAGCGCTGCCAGATTTCTTAGGTTTATCAAACAACTGAGATTTAGCGGCAAGGGCCTGCTTCAGTTCGTTGCTCCACTTATTAACACTCTTTCCAAAGACAGGACGGTCTGCGGGAGCCACATCCTTCATCTGCTTCATGACAGCGGGAACTACGCCATTCCGACCTAAATAATGAATCCGGACCTGTTCTAAAGCCGCTGCATCCGTTGCGACAGCCACCTCATTCAACGACTTGATCTGCTGTTTCTCTAAATCTGCGAGTGTCATAAACGCTTCTCTTTCTTTACCTGAAATAAATGCCACAGTATATTGAACCCACTGCTAAAAATCAATTTCAAAACTAAATTTGCTTTCAGCTGCAACCAAATTAGGCTTTTGTAATACGGTATACTAGTCTCTCTAAACATCTGGTTGTGTGTTAAGCACCGCAACTTTAATCAACAACGCTTCGCGTTGCATAGGAAGAACATGTAGGAAGCGGCTCTGCAACTCTCGCACTTCAGCACTTCTCCTCACTTAATCCTACGCCTATGCGATGCCGGAATCCTGAGAATACCGCGATACTTTGAGATTGTGCGACGGGCAACATTGATTCCCTGCTCTTTCAACTCTGCCTCAATCGCCTGGTCTGAGAGAGGCGCGGCAGGGTCCTCCTGGTTAACCAGATGATAGATTATATCCTGCACCGACTTATTTGAGATCGTTGAACCATCTTTAGTTGTGAGACCCGGGGTAAAGAAATACTTCATCTCAAACACACCTACAGGTGTCTTCATATATTTATTGGCTACAGTACGGCTGACCGTTGTCTCATGCACACCAACCTTGGCAGCCACAGTCGCCATGGTCATTGGATGCAACCCCTTAATACCCTGAACAAGAAAATCCGTCTGGGCATCAACAATCTCCTGAGCAATTTTACGAATCGTCTCCTGACGCTGATGGATACTTCGGATTAAAAATGCGCCAGCCCTAATACGCTCACGTACATATGACTTTGTCTCAGCTGCAACATTTTTATCCTCCAAAAGGCGACGATAGTGTCTGCTGATACGTATAAACGGCAGCTGCCGACTATCAACCTCAGCCACATACTTGCCCTCTTTCTTTATAACAAAGACCTCTGGCTTAACATATTCAGTATCATTACTCTCAAATTGCAGCCCCGGCCGGGGATTGAAAGAACGGATCAACTTGATAACGTGCGGAAGCTCATCACGATCAAGCGAAAGTGCATGACAGAGGAATTTTTCATCATGAGAGGCAAGCTTGGGCAGGTATCTATCTATAAGTAGCCGCGCCTCATCCTCCCAGGGAGAGTCCTCAACAAGATCCAGCTGAACCATCAGACATTCACGTAGGCATGTAGCACCAATTCCAGGCGGGTCAAAACCCTGCACAACCCCCAAAACCCTTATGATCTCATTCTCACTCATACCCGAAATCATAGACAGATCCGGCAGACTGCCGGCAAAATAGCCATCTTTCCCGATGTTGCCAATTAACATCACAGCCATCTCACGTTCACTCGCTGATAAATCTACAAGAGTCAACTGCTCCAGCAGATGCTCTTGCATAGATGGCTCCTTCTTAATAGAATCAAGCAGATATTGCCTCTTTTCATCAGCATCATCATTGCTGCTCGCATTCTCCATGCCCTTCATAAAATAGTCACGCCACTCATCATCCTGACGTAATATCGTATCCACATCTGGATCGGCATTCAATGCTTCATCGGCAACATGCTTCTCTTCAACAATAGGCTCTTCATCGGAAATCAGAATTTCGTTCGGATCATTAATCCCGTCAATAGTTGGATTCTGCTCCATCTCCTTTAAGATCGAGGCACGCAACTCGAGCACAGGCATCTGTAACATGTCTAAAGACTGCCGTAATTGCGGGGCAAGCGTCATTATTTGACGCTGCTGCTGACTCATAGTTATTAAAGGTCCAACCATCGTAAATCACTTTAAATAAAATTATAAACACAAGGCATAAGCATGAAGCGTACCAGTTTGAAATTGAGTGCTATAATAATTTATTTAATGATGTTAGTCAAGCGAGGAGAGTAATAATCTTTACAAGCTTAAGGGAATGGCAGAGAGATATCCACACGGAAATAGCGGCTGGCTGAATTTGTCGGTGTTGTCCATGCCGCATCACTCAACAGCTCTTTACCAAGGATGGTATATTCACGATCCATCCCCATATCGGGTATCCAGCTAATAATAGGCACATCGTTTTCCATACAGATGGATGTCAGAAATACAGAGTTGCGGTTGGTCGGACAAGTCCCGGCAACATACTCCTGCCAAGCTGCAAAACCGTCGTCATCGGCATCATCCATAGCTGCTACTTCATAATCATCTCCTACCGGAAGATTAAACTCATCCAGCCAGGCATACGGCACAGCTACCGGCGAATTCTGCGTCTGAGAGCCCATCGGTCCCCAAACCACAGTATCCAGCCAGGCGCAGTCACTACCTTCACTGACGATACGGTCTTTTATATAACTCCAACGCACTGTGTGCGTACCCGCATCCAGCTCCAGCTCAACCTCAGTCCAGCCACTCTCACCGTCAAGCCGCATGCGCTCAATACCGTCGACAGCCACCATGACATAGTCCCAATCATCGTTTAGCGCATCTTCACACGATACCTTCCACCAGAAGCCAAGCGTACCGGCACCGCTGACAAAGGTTTCGGTCCAGGAACTCTGGTAGTGACTGATCGCGCCGCTTTGCACGGCATGAAGACCTGAATGGGCTTCATTACTCTGTACGAACCAGGGGGCATCCCCACCGCTCGTAAATGTTAGCGCTGGCGTACCCACAGCATCACTCAGGGTCACGGCACGTGTGTATGTCGCTGCCGTTATTTCGCTGTCCACCATACCCGCTTTGAAAGCGCGCGCCTTGAGCGTTAAACTCTGCGTAAGCGTAATCGGCACCGTATAATTCATACTGGCAATGGTCGGATCACTCCCGTCAAGAGTATAGTGAATAGAGGCACCATTGGTAGGGCAGCTAATTGTCACTTCAAGTTCATTAGTAAAAAGCACACCCGATACTGGAACTATGATAGGTGCTCCTACTTTTGCCAAACGAGCATAGTCTGCCGTAGCTACAAAACTATCGGCCATGCCACCCTTAAATGCGCAAGCCATAACAGTCGTACTCTGCACGAGAGCAACAACCCCTGTGTAAAGAGTACTGGATATTGTTGGAGCAGAACCGTCCAAAGTATAACGTATTGCCGCGCCTTCTGTTGCACAGATGATTGACACAGCCAGAGGCTCACTGAAAGTCGTCCCTGAAGCAGGTCCGATCACAGGAGTTTCCACGCGAGCGCGCCACACATAAATCGCAGTCGCAATCACGCTGTCAACCATACCGTCTTTTAATGCGATCGCCTTTACGGTAGTACTCTGCGTCACAGCAAAAGGTTCGTTATAGAGCGTACTGGATAACGTTGGTTCAGAACCGTCAAGGGTGTAACGGATCACCGCCCCATCCGTAGGACATGTAATCGTCACCAGCATTGGTTCTGTAAAAAAAGTATTGGACAGAGGCGTAAAAACCGGCATTCCCACGACAGAGGCGGGGAGCTGTTCATAGGCACCCAAATCAACAGCAACACCCTGAACACGCAACTGTCCCTGCAGATCGCTTCCCAACGGAGCTGCCGCAGATAAGCCCGCATCAACACAAAGTGAATTCGGCAGCAGTCGATAATTGCCGGCCGCGGCATCGCTGAATTGCGGCAATGCCATCAGATTGCCAACTCCAGGTGCAAGAGGTTGCGCGCGGCAATAGGTCAACAGCGCACTGTTATCATAATCACTGTTCATGGCTGCCTCATTATTATCAAAAAGCGAATTAACAGCCACACCTCCGAACACCCCGCCACCCGCAGTTGCAGCACTATTACCCACAACCGTGCAATTGGTCAGCGATCCAAGATAGAGTCCGCCCCCATTCTGGCTGGCTGTATTACTCACAACCAAAGCGTTAGCAAGTGCTGCGACAGCTGCACCTCCCCCATAGAGAGATGTATTACCAGTCACCTCACAACGAATGGCCGAGCCTCCATAAATTCCACCGCCCTGCTGGGCTGAGCTGTTATTGCTGATAGTGCAACCGCTCAGAACAGATTCAGCAACAGCACCGCCATGGGACGCCGTATTGCTGTCAAAGGTACAGAGCGAACAAATGGAGTGCATGGCACCCCCTCCCATACCTCCTGCCGAATTTGCAATGAACAATGTCTCTTCAATCGTCAGAGATGCCCCTGACCCCGGGGTGCAGTAAAGGCCACCGCCAGCACCGGTCGCTGCATTTTGAGAGACAACACAATCGCGGACAATCACGGTCCCCTCCTCCACGAACAATGCCCCCCCGTTGCCGGCAGCACGGCCATGGCGCAATGTCAATCCTTCAAAAACGACGGGAAGTGTCACATTAAACTCTGCTGCAATCCAGACCTTCGCTGCACGAGAAACGGAACTTTCCAGCGTAGCCGCTGGTTGAATAATTGTAGTTGCCGCATCGCTGCCCTTCAGAGTGACAGCCCAGGAGAATTTAAGTTCCGGCTCTGTATATACTCCAGGGGAGATGGACAGCGTCTGTCCATCAGCATCCAACGCAGCCAAAGCCTCTGTAATCGTTGGGTAAGTGACGTGGCTGGTTGTATTTGAAACAATGTTAACCGCTGCCAATGGCAAGGTTAACCCAAAGGAACAGCAGACCACCAGCAGTGAAATCCAAGACAATTTATTTTTCATTCTTTTACTCCTTGCAACATCTGATCAGCGTTGATATGAACAGCACACAGGTATCTCGATAACATGACAAACAGGATTATCCGTAGTGACACGCACCAACTCGTCGACCAGAGAAGAGCCCGCAATGAGCGAAGTGACATGCACAGTGGTATTGCCCGCTGCAACCTGTATCACAGTCCGGATGCGCGGATCAGTGGCGGTTGCGGATAATACACGAAACGGTATTTCATGCATCGATCTAAATGCAATATGAACATCCAAAGCTGCCTTGGCACGGGCAATAATCATCGACGGACTCGCCTCAATTAGAGGTGCAACCTGCCCACGATACGACAGGACAAGCTGAGGACATTCAGGCAAGCTGGTTGTCACGAGGGCCTTTCCCGCAAAAATACCGTTGCGGGCAGGCGGGTGAATTGAAAGAGAGAGAACGTGGTTTGTCGCAGCAAGACGGGGAGTATACTCAGCAATGTTCTGTGTGCTGTCTAGGCCCACGGCACACAGAGCAAACGGTCCTGCCGATCCAGAGAGCAACCTTACACTGCCTGTTGCCACACAGCCTGGCAGCACAACCCCCAGATCAAGGATGGCTGGCTCGCACAGAACCGGAGTTAACACAAAGCCCGAAAGAGAGAGTGAAAGCACCTGCAACGGTGCACCAGGCGTTTTGTAATCACAATAGGCCAGATGCAGAACACGAGTCTGTAATCCTGAGAGTCCTTCAAAAATGAGATGAGTATCGATCACGGCACGCTGATGAGGAGCCAGTGTTTTACGCTCCATCTCGGCTGTGAGACAGTCACACGACGAGCGTAATGCCTTAATCTCAACCGACTCAGCACCTGTATTACAAATTTCAAACGTATGTGAATAGCCCCCGTCAGTACTGGTGCGACAACCAAAATCAAACTTTGGTACATCACACACCAGCGCAGCCGTAGCAACTGAAAGATGCGCAAAAAGCACAACTAGTACACATGCGGTTATGGCGAATCTTTTTACCATAATAGTTCTCAACGTTCAGCCTTGATCCTGAAAAATACAGCCGGTTTACCTTCCAGTTCGACTGTACAAGAGCCGACAGTCGCGGTTGGAGGCAGATTGGTGGAAATAGGATGCCAGTTACCTGTTTTCAGATCACCCTCTAACATTTCGACAATCTGCTTAGCTTCACGCCCGCCTCGCCAGGTCAGATTCACCCCGCTATTCTCTCTGGTCAGGGCGGTAATGCGCAGATCTGAAAGCGTGTTAGTCGGTGATGTGTCAGCCTGCCACTCCCGCAGATTGCTCATTCCGTCGTTATCAGGGTCAGCCTCCAGTGCACGATCTGCTCCAGCAAGTCCTGCCAGAGTGAGCCACCACTCAGGCATTCCACCGCTGTCGGGAACCAGAACAGGATCAAAAGTTGCAACGAGCTGCCCCGGATTCGCTACCGTAAAAGTACTATGTGAATCTATTCCGCTGGTCAAACCAGACCATTCGCGAAAGAGCCATTCAGCATCAGGAGCAACACTGGCGGTTACTTCCGAACCGGAACGATACCATCCGCTAGCCAAATCCACCACACCGTGATCAGCTAAGACCTCTACCCATAGATTAGTGCGCCAACGCCAGGCAATCTGCGAGTCGGATTGTAACGAAAACGAGAATGTCGTTGTCCTTCCATTTAGGGGGATGTCACCCGAACCCGTCCAGCCATAGCCCACAAACTGACTGTCTCCCTGAGTAACAACAATTTCCGCAATACGGCAGGTGATATCTTCGCCGCTGAAATAGAAGTGCTCTCCAGCCGAGGGGTCACAGACCGCTGCCACCGCAGAGGCGATTACCAGACGCAGGAGAGGAGCATCCTCCGTGCTCAAAGCGGCAACAGAGGCATCGTTGGCTGCAGGCGATGTATAGAGGATTGTACGCTGCGTCATCTTAGAGCCGGAACTCCCGTAGAGACGAAAATCAAGCGGCGCCCCTTCAGCAGGCGTAAAGGGCAACCCCGAGGGATCGACCAGATCAGCCAGATTGAAGAAGAAGCTTGAGTTAGTCGGAGTGCCATCGCCACACACAGCCAGCAAAGGTGCATACGCGCCCGCAGCAGTGATAGTTCCAACCCAGCCATCACCAGGCCGGTTCACATCAACCACCTGTTGATGAGTTGTCTCACGCCAATTACCCAGCGGAAGCGTCTGCACTTCGTAGAGTCCTGAGGCAGGCCAGGTCACTTGATCAGAGCTAAGGCAGATAAAGTACGATGTATCAGGTTCGGCGTTGGCCACCCGAAACAGCGAGTTGCCTGCTGCGGTCATCGCCAGGCGCATCTGACGGTCAGCACAGCGACGTTCGTAATCATCTCCAAGCGTCAGACCGGTTAACAACGGCTGCCGTTCGAAGGTGAGATCAGTGGCAGGCACCGTGCCTTCCGCATCACAGAAGATCTCCAGCTGACTATCCGCCGGGGGCTCGAAAGTTCGCAAAAAGACATCAAACCCACGCGTTGCGATGTTGGCAACAACAACCTCATTAGATTCGACAGCCCAAACCGGAACAGCGCACAACGCTGTACAGAGTAACGGGAACCACACAAGTTTCAGATTAAACACACTCATGGCTTAGCCTCCTCTTCCACAACTGTCGCAAAGTCACTTGAACCATCCTGTTCCTCGTCAAGCCCTGTACCTGAGCCACGGCGCAACAGCCCTGGCTCGCCTTTACGTTTAATAATATTCTCGCCACCCGCGAGAATCACAACCCTCGTCAAACCGCTGGCTTTCAAAGTTTTCTCAACTTTTTCAGAGGTGCCGTCACCCGCATCTATGAGCACATAAAGAGGAGAAGTTTCTTTCTCAGGGGCTGCCGCGAGCTGTCCAGGAGATGCGGCAGAGGGCACCGCAGCCGCAGATTGCGGCAGGGTACGGGTCACAGTATACTGCGGAAACTCAGAGGTCAGATCAACTGCTGACTGTACCGCAGCGTCTGTTCCTCCGGCCAACTCCAGAGCCGTCATTGCTTTGGCAGGACTTGCTGAACGCAGATCAAGCAGCACAATGTCATCAGCCTGATCGGTCAGCACTCCGGAAAGCTGCTGATAGCTTACATAGTTTTGCTGAGAATAGCTCAAGCCCTTGCGTTCACTGGTAGATCCACCCACACCACGCCAGGCAGCAAAACCGCCGATCAGCTTATCAGCCTGCACCTCGTTATTTTTCGAAGCCAGCGCAACGGCTGCTTTGCCAGCCAGGTCAATGCCAAGACCGTCATCAAAAAAAACGACAAGTCCCTTAAACGGTTTCTGTGCCGCCTCACGTGCTGTCATACGCATGGCATCAGGCAGTGTACCCGCTTCAAATGCCTCCTGCGAACGCAGATCGATCAATGTGACAGACTCATTCGTCGCTAACATTGCTTGCAGCTCCGCGGTTGTAACAGCCTCAACTCTGAGAGCCAGCACTCCGAACAGCAACAGCATATAAGGTAAATATGTTTTCATTTTGATCCTCGCTTTCTTTCAAACTCCTGCATTATTGCGGACACCATCCAGTAACAGCCATCTCCATATCAACAAGGATCACTGCAATACGCGGAATTGCGAAATCATTGCCGACCAGCTGTCCTGCATCCACTTGTACTGTCAACCAGCGCCCGGATGTGGCATCGTGCATTCGTAACGCACGCACATTTTCCAAACCGATGTCGCGCATCATATCAAAGCCGGAGTATCCAACAGGGAAGCCGCTGTAAGTCATAACGTTTGCCCCCTCAGCCAAGTCAATCGAACCGCTTTCGGCAGGGCCGAAATCAATCAGTTGCGCTCGATCAAATCCAAGCCAGACAAACATGCCCACACTCAGGTCAAAATCATCACCCTGCAGTATTCCCTCTGCATCACGAAATGCGCGATGCATGACAGTGGTAGGCCACAGTTGCTCATAGGTGGCCACCTCTATAATATTGGCTTCAGTACGCCAGCGATCTAAAAGGTCAAAGGCAGTAGTGGCAGTTGCCAGCATTTGTTGTGTTACAGGAACTGCATTACGCTCGGCATAGACCCCTCGTAATGAGGGCAGGTCGCCTGCCACAACACGCGCACCGGCCGACGTAACATCAAGCCACGCGGTGTGACGCGTCAGCAACGCCGGGAAGCTCTTTTTGGACTCGCTGTGCGTCATCGGTGCTGAACGCAGAGAACCCAAATGCATCAAGCGCAGATTTTCCAGATCAGGCCCCATGGAGTTATCTACATAGAATACCCACTCGCCCTCAACGATCGGAGATGATTCATCATAAGGCGTAGCGGTCAGACGACTCTCCTGATTGTCGCGCAGATCAAAAGCATAGATATCCAGTTCACCGTTGCGGTTATCCTGCCAAACGATCGTTGCCCCGGAAATCGTCGGATTATACTGACCGGTCGGATCCGTTGTAATACGGCGTTCCTCTCCTGACTCAAGATCCTGGAAGTAAATTTCACCGGGACCGACATCACGCCAGTCCTGCCAAACGACACGGTCGGCATTGACATTAGGAGCGAGCTGATCCTGCGTAGAGGGCGAAACCTTGCGCCGTGCATCGGTGACAAGATTACGCGCCACGATCTGGAACGGCAGGTCTGAACTGCGCACATCGCGTTCCTGCCAGACAGCCCACGGCCAATGAATTGTCGGATTGATTTCATCGATGTCAGGCAGAGCAGAGAGCACATTTACACCAGCATTGGTATTTGAAAGGTCAGTCCAGTAGACAGCCCATGTGCTATCTTCCTGGCGCCCCTGCCAAACCACGTAACGGCCATCGGTATAGGGATCATCCTGTGTACTGGATGCCGTGGTGATTGCAAATGCTTCACCGTCATCCGCCACATTTCTTGCCCAAATCTGCCACTGATCACCTGAGCGGTCGGTCCAGACCACCCATTCACCACGACCGTGCATATGCTGCACACCACGTGAAGCCGCGGCTACCTCCAGGTTACCGGCACCGATTTCCTCGACCTGCACGTAGCTCTTGGCCCAGATCACCTGCCCGAGGGCATTACTGGCGCTGACACGAACGGTATACCAGCCCGGCAGAACAGAGGCCCCTGTATCGGAACGGCCATCCCAGACAAAATGATTAACACTGGCCAAAGGCAAAGAATCTGTACTGCGCACGCTGGCAAGTTCTGAACAGTCATATCCGTAGGTAACATCATTTGTCCAGCAGTACGCCGCATAACCTGCATTGGTGTGTACACCATCAGCCAGATTAGGAAATATCCATACGGCATTGGCCCCGTCAACCAGATTTGAAACGACAAACGGAGTGTCCACCGAAGCAC
Source organism: Kiritimatiellia bacterium (assembly GCA_027858965.1). GTDB lineage: Bacteria > Verrucomicrobiota > Kiritimatiellia > RFP12 > UBA1067 > M55B167. Next base: position 64,159 of record JAQIBS010000193.1, on the reverse strand, counting down.
TCGGATGAATATAGTTCGCACCGAACGACCAGCGGTAGTCTGTTACCCCCGCCCCAGTCAGTCGGAAAGTCGCTGTCTGGTCGGTTGCCGGGAAGGCTGGTGATTCAAGCAGGGTGATAGGCGGCGCATCACTTTCTACACTCCAGGCAGCGTGCAATGCATCGCTCTCAACAGCATATACACCTTTGACTGAACGTGCAATCAAATCAATTGCATAATCACCAACACCATTGCAGTCGAGAGTGATCGGTTCAGTGACAGATCGTTCCTCCGACCAATCGCCATCATTCAAGCGCCAGCGATAGAAATCGACTGATTCACCCATAACAGTGACGGCAACCGAACCCGGACGCATCGGAGAAGCGGGAACTCCTGTTAATTGCGGCCAGGCACGAACCCCGCGAAAGACATCAACCTCGGCAAACAAAGGCAGTGAACCAGGCGTGGCTGAAAAATCAAACTGCACGTCGCCCGGACGCGCACTGGCCAACTCAGCCAATAGAGAAAGTGACGTACGGTTGAGATTCAATGACAATTCGCTGCCGTTTGCCTGCGGGTTCAACACAACAACCACTGCGACCTGCGGGTCCTCCGCGTTAGTCGCTTCGTCGGTCGCACGGAAAGTAATTGTATGTACCCCACACGGCAATGTAAAGGGATAAGCCGGCAGCCACTCTGCTTCAGGTGTCGGTTTGTAAGTGACCGCTACAGGACTGTCATCCTGCGAGAGGAAATAGAGCTGGGTTGCTTCGGTGATATAGTTAGTACCGTTCTGCAGCACAGCGGGTCCGCTAAAGGCCAAGGTTGTAACAGGGTCTGTGGTATCACCGGTCGCTGTAGCATATGTAACTGTATAAGATGTCAACCCTGATTGCGCAAAATCAAAGATATGCAGCTCATCGAGTCGGGTATTACCCGTTTTCAGATAGCGGGTTGTTGTCCAGAAATTGTTGCTATTGACAGCGGTACCGTCAGCCCGCACTACACTGGCAATCGCTCGTTTATTCTGCCCTGGATCAGAGATGCGCACATAGGCGGCACCTTCCACAAGGTTTGTTGCCGTCAGCGAATAGACATTGGGCTCAGTCAATGTCAGCAAGGGCGTTTGTGCGATATTGACGGGAAGGACAAACCCATCACTCTCATAAAGTTCATCGGGCAGACCATCTTCATCACGATCCGTATCGGCAAGGAAGTCACGGATACCATCGCGTCCTACGGTGTCGTTGAGTATTTCATGCAGAATGAAATGGGCGGTTATGGATTTAATCAGCGAAGTCTCCTCGCCTCCGAATTCAGGGGCATGCGTGTAGGAAGCCTTGAACTCGGTGAATGTGCCGGAGAGCGAAGTAATCATATCCCAGGCGGCAACGCGGGCTTCGCCTGGCAGCAGATCACCGATATCAACAGTGAGCGAGGTATTATCGAGCGGTTCATCACCCACACGGCAACCGATGAGCTGAGCCACCAGAAGCAACAGCTGCTGGTTCTCGATAATGCGCGGCTGCTCAGAGCGAATTGTCAGGTCGAGTCCAGTACCGTAACCGACATTCTTAACCAGGACACCCAAGGTAAAGGGGATCGGAGCCTCCACCTGCTCAGTGAAGGGATCATCGCCCTGTACATCACGCGGCTGGAAGTAGGTAATTTCCAATTCAGGCTCAGGTTTGACTGTAATCATATCAGGGATGGCGAACATGACATTTTCGGGAATCATTTCACCGCGCATATTTCCCGCCAGATCGCAGTGAACAAAATAGCGGGTTCCTTCCGGAGACTCTCCCCCTGCACCCGTTTTAGGTACGATGAACCATTTCACCGTAGCTTTGGCACCGGGAGCAATGTTGCCATCGCCGTCAACACCATTGATGTTAATCAACTCAGGTTGGCGCACCCAGAAAATATCAGTGGCATCTTCTTCTATACCTCCATTCTGGGGTTTTATGAAGCGCAGTCCGGCCGTGAATCCGGTGATAGGATCTACAGCATCGTTATTGCTTATCTCCAGCGTGGCAAGAAACCCGATACGCTCTAAGGTAAGTTCCTGAAGGATTTCAATCTTCACTGTAGCACAGAAGCCCTGATACTGCTGTTGCGCAATCAGGTTCATAACAGGTATAACGCAGATCAGTGCCATAAATGTGGCGATCCTGCACAGCAAGTGGAGTGGGGCGAATGGGCGCTTCATTGGGCACCTCCCTTTATTTTACTCGTGGTTCCGTGAGTGGGCGTCATATAGGGGAATTGCATACCGCACAAATGCCTGACCAGCACACCATGCGCGTAATACGCGATGTCTTCCCGTAATTCGAAAGTATAAACCGTTTCAAGTCGGCCTGTGTCGCTGGCATCCTTCACCGTTGCAATGGTGTCGTTGAGACAGGCAACACGGTCACCGGCGTGAATATCCTTGGCAAGCGTCCATCCGCGCGAGTCACTCCAGATACGATGCTCAGGTGTGGTCTGAAGTGTTACACCATTGTCCAGTATCAACTCACGGATCAGTGCGTTTTTGCGCAGATACGTTTCGGTCACACGCGCCACATCTTCGTTGCGAGGGCCTGTACGCACTATATCACCGGGTTTGACAGCTTCGATCGGGCGAAGTGTACCATCGGCCAGCAGTACAGGGGTGCCTGCCGGGAAGCAACCCCCACCTGTGTTATTGTAGGCGCCACCACTGCCACCGCCGCCGCCAGCGCTGCTACTACCTCCTGACGAGGAGCTACCAAGCATCTCACCGACACACAGTATTGTCTGATAAATGGTTGCCATATCACCGATACCTACGGGTGCGGCATCGCTGTCGGCCACTTTCCATATCACATTGATTGCAGCTTTCATTTGCTCAACTCTGGTGCCGGATATGGAACCTGATTTTGCAGCGAGGTACGACATCAACTTCCCGAGGGCATCCATAAAATCATCTGTACATGGATTGTATTGCGGGGCTGCCGGTGTAGTATCAAGAGGTCCTACTGACAAAGAGCTGACAGCTACATCCACAGCATTCTTTGACGCCATGGCCAGTGATTCCTGAGATGAACTCTGCTCTCCCCAGTATCTGACTGTATAGGGTATCTCAATCTGCTGCATAGGCGCCAGCACCGGCAAGTAACTGATGGCAGGCGTCAGCGAGGCTGTGGCTGTCTGCGAACCCTCCACCGTGAACTCTGTCATTTTAATCAATCCGTAGTTTTTGGCAGTAGCAGTAAAGGTCTTCTCGAACGGTCCCGTTACATTGCCGAGATTCTTATAGACTGGTTCAACGACCAGAACCGGAACAGGCACATAGGTAGAGAAGGTCTGCTCAATCTTGATCTCATAGCGGTCAGTGAAAGGCACAGGAACCACGGTAAAGGTCACAGTAACCAGTTCGCGGGTCAGCACGGGGCTCACCGAGGTAGCGAGGTCAGCCTCAACCTGCGATGTACCGGCTTGTGAAGCATGTCCGGCAGCCGAAACCTGCCAATGCCAGCGGCCTTCCATCAGGTCAGGAATATCGACATCACCGTTCGCATCGGTCTTGAACCCGGTCAGCTCCGTACCATCGAGTGCACTGCGCACGCGGATTGATGCATCGGGCACAACCTGGCCGAGATTGTTTTCAATGTGAATGGCGAAACTGCCGGTGAGTTTTGACGTAACTTTGGCATAGAGATTAAGCGTTTTAGTGGCAACAGAGTTGGTGCCCGTGATGTTCAGAGCATCGCTGTAGTACTTCATTTCAACATCATCACCCGGTGCGTACAGGATCTGGAAGGTGAATATCTGACCGGGTGCCAGATCAGGCAGCGTGAAAGTGCCATCCTGAGCCGGTGTCAATGCAACCTGCATCCAGGGAACTGCAGGAGCCGTCATCTTCACACCTAGCAAGGACTTAAAGCCATCGTTGCGCAATTCCACATCTGTGGAGCGCGTGTTACCGCGATCAAGGCTCATATCTACGTAACCCTTTGCTGGGGAAGCAACAGTAATCAGCGGAATCGGTGCCGTGACTCCGACAAGCGCATCGAACGGAATACGCAACCCTTCGGGAGTAACCAGTTCAAAGCGGCAGTTGAAGGATGGCAGAGCCTCCTCTGTTGCGTAGAGCTTAAACTTAATCGGCACTAACTGCTTGGGTGGCAACCCGAGTGATTCCACTTGATTGACAACACCGCTGACCACACTCATCGGCAGCATATTTGTGACCCCATCCACAATTTGCCAAGCACTGAATTCCGAAATCAGATTAGTGAAGGTAAAGCTACCCGGATTGTATGCATTAAGACTGATTGTCAAAACATCATTAGCAGCCATGCGAACATTACCTTCCGCTGGACGGAAGTAGGCCTGATAAATGGAAGTCTGGCCGTGATTCAACCTGTCGCTCACATCGGGATGCGCAGCCCACACCTGACACAATCCGGATATACCCGGCAAAATGGGCCATGCAACACGGAAGTTTCCGTTAGAATCACTCTGACCTTCTACCAGCCATACATAACCATCCAGTGCAACACCTGCATTCACCGCAACATTTGTCATCGGCAGACCGCTGGTGCGGTTAAACGCATAACCGGTGATAACCAGGTTTTCTCCAGCACGATAGGCCGCGTGTTCAGGGAGTCCGAAAGCTGTGTACGGCGTAAGACGTGGAGTAATAGGCAGCGAGCCTTCTAATGGACCGGCAATCTCTTCACCTGCTTCACCGCAGGCAGTATAGATGTGGCTCGCAACAATTTTGATGGTAGCAGAACTCTGTTCACCGAGCGCTTCCGGCACGATAATTTCAGGAAGGAGCATCAGAGTCGAACCATTGGCAGGAATGCGCACAAAACCGCGCAAGCTGTCAGGCGTAGGAATCAGGGAGGATTTGGTCATCATCACATCAACACGATTGACCTCTGTCTCGTCTGCATCCAGCACACGGATAGAAACATCACCGGGCTGTCCGTTACGCCACATAACTATATCCACTGGCACCTGACTGCGGTTATAGAATCTGGCTTGCGGCGCACAGGCAGCACCGGCAACAGGCTGATTCTCGACTGTAATCTCAATTTGAGACTGACCAAGCGTTGGGGTATCGCCATCAAAGGAGAGCTCGTAGCGGACCGATGCACTGGCATCATCCAACGCCTGCTCCAGCATACCTGCAAACGACTGCTCGCCAGCTACAGAGGCACAAGGGAAAGTTATCCCGAGAGAGGTCGATCCACCTGACGGTGCGCTCTTCACAGCGACAACGCTGCGTGTCAGGCTGGCACCACCGGAAATATTACGTGTGAGTTCGAGTTCAGCGGATTCGAAAACTGCATCGCTGGTACTGTTAACAACTGTCACCTCACAGCGATCAAAGTATCGCAGCAATGCGCTACCGCCGGCTTCTGAATTAACAGCCAACGTGCTCGTTATGTGGCAAACCGGCAATTGACGAGCTGCGCTTTCAGTGCCCTCGCTGTTAACACCACGTACCTCATAGCGCGTGACTGCCGAACCACTCAGGCCGCTGTCTGTAAAACTCGTGCCTGTCAATGGCGACGTGTTGAGTTTGACTCCATTGCGGTAGAGATTCACACCGACATGTTCAGCACGTGTCTGCCAGGTAATACGCGGAACACGGTCCTCTCCGACAATCACATCAGTGCGTACGACACCCGGCAGATTCATATCAATGGATGCCTCATTGGACAGAGCCTCATTGCTGTTTCGATCAACTGCTGCAACGGTGTAAACCCATGTACCACGCGCAGGATTGTCTAAAATAAATCGCGTGGCGGGCGTGATGTTGCTGCGAATCAAGGTTCCATTCCTGTAAACTCTGAACTTGGTCGGCTGCTCACCGGAGGTGGAATATTCCCACTCAACACGCACACCGTTACTGGAGAGGGCAGCAGTCAGATTCTGCGGTATGGGTGGCGGGGTACGATCAGAGTATCCCAATGCAATCGGGCTGGGTTCAGCAGGAGAGCCACGGCGTTCTGAGCAAACGACATACCGATAGAAACCATCCTCCAGCGGCAGATCTTCGTAGGTAGCAGCAGTCAGATTGCTGGCAACCAGCATATCCGGCACAGAGCCACTGACCTCGGCCTGTCTATAAAGCCGGTAGCTTTCAGCTTCAAGAACAGCGAGCCAAGCCAGCTTGATTACACCGTCCTTCTGATCAATAGAAGCACGCAGATCAGTAACAGCTGGCGGAGGTTCAGGCAGGGCCGTATTGTACAGCTCTATCTGAGTCACTCCGCTCAGCAGAGAGCCGGTATTACCAAGAACATCTGTGGCCGTATAGGAGAAGCTGCCTATTCCGCTGCCCATGGAGGGCAGTAACTCAAGCGTGCCAAACCAGTTTGTACCGGAACCAGCCAGAGCCACTGTAAGCATTAAGCTTTCAGGAGGGGTAAACTTCAGCACCGGCTGAGTGGCAGGGATTTCATCCAGAGTCAAAGCAAGCTGCATGGGTACTGTGTTGGTAATCTGGATCAAGCCATCCGGAGAAGCAACCAAAACTCCGTCAGGTGCTTTAGTGTCGAGGATCATCGAAGGTCCCTGCGGTAAAACAGCAGTCGCCTTATTCCCGGCGAGGTCTGTCCCGGTCACCTTAAAGACCAGCAACCCTGATCCGGCAGACGCCTGCACCGTGTAAGTACAGGTGTAGCGGCTGGGAGCCGTCTCGGCAACTGTGAGCATGGTAGGCCCTGTACTGGCCGGCGGCGTCACAATCACAGTCGGCAGACTGGTCAGCGTCTCACTCGATTCGACAGTAACTATGATCGGACCCAGGCCGGCCGGTGACGGTTTGTCATAGGCTATGGTGAAGGATGGCGGAGTCGCGTCAAAGTCATTCGTCAGCACATTGGAGATAGGTGAGCGGTTGTTGGCAAGATCGCGGCCCTCCACTGCCAGATACCAGCGACCGTCAAACATCGGTGTAACAGCCATTTGTGTATCCTCTGTCCAAACCGTTGTATTGGAAACAGCTTGAGCGGATGTGAACGGTATACTGCTGTATATTACACGATATTCAGTCGGGACTTCGCCTGTTGCAGGCTGGAGCCAGGTCAGCTGAATACCTGATCCCTGAATATATCCATCATCCAGCAAAGTAACAGCCTCGGGAGCGCCGGAGTCGCGCACCACTTTTCGCTCGCCCGAACGCCCGGAGCCAAAGGCATCCGCAACTGTGGCGACAATACGATTTTCGCCTTCGACCAGCGAAAGCACAGTGGAAAAACTCCCGTCAGCTGCGGCTGTAACCGTTGCTGCCGACATGGCATTGCGCTTTACTGTCACCGGCATAAAGGGTTCAGCTGTACCAGCAACATTCACAGTAGATGCAACAGTCAGTAATCCGTTTGCCGGGGCAGACAAGACAGGATTAGGTGGCGGGTCTACCGCTACACGCACGTTGAAGGATGATACACCAAGCTGTCCACGGCTGTCTTCCGCTTCAATACGAACGCGATGAGTTCCGGTAGCCAGAGATCGGACATCCCACCAGGCTGATAAAGACGTTGTATTGGTGGATGAAATCACAACATCGTCGACCAGCAGACGCAAAGCCGTTACGCCGAGCCCAGAAGCAGCAGAAGCTGACACCTGGAATGGGCGTTTGAGCACACTACCCTCCTGTATATTCGCAGAGGTAATGCGTGGTCCATCGGTAATGTAGTTAATCGGCAGGATAACAGTTGAGCTGATCTGTCCTGAATTATTGCGGAAGCGGATGTAGAGAGTTTTTGACCCGCCACCAGCAGAGAGTTCCACCGTATGCGGTGAAGCATAGGCATCAAAGAAGGCGTTCGCAAAACTCGAATCCTCACTGATCTGCATGGCTTCAGCCACGCGTGCGGCCAGAGCTAAAGACACCTGCGAATCGCCGATATTGCGGTTGCCATCGACCGTATCAGCAGCAGGCGTTAGCAACGGTTCACTTTCGAGCATAGGCTGATAGGACACCGCGCCAACGAGATTCGACGTCAGAACAACCGGTTCGCTGGCACCCCACCACACGTTGAGGGCCGCAATAGAGGCATCGGCGATCGCCCAGGCATTAGTCTGATTGTTACGGATAATAGAGTGAGTTATACTAACCGCAGCACCAGGCTCAGCAAGCAATCCGGTTCCGTTATAGAGAAGTAGCGCATCAGAGGTTGTGAGCGTGGAACCAGCCTTAGCGTAGAAGGCGGCGGGGATATTGTAATGCGCAGAGCAAGCATCGATGGTTGGCGCACACCCGTCAAGGGTAAGACCAGATCCATAATCGATCCAGAGATGCCGCAATATTGAAGTGCCAGCCTGCGGGCCGAGAACCACACCAGCCCAGTCTCCGGCCTGCAATGCCACGTCCTGATGGTTAGTTGCCGTAAAATGTATGGGACGCAATGCTGTTCCATTGGCCATGAGGGCCCCCTGCTCCACCTCAATACCGGCACCCTGATGGAAGGCAAGTGTCGCACCTGCAGGAATCTTCAATACAGCATTAGAACTGACAGTCAGCATTCCTAGAATCTCGGTCACGGTTCCAGCCGCACCAATTGTAGTGTTTTCAGTTATCAACCCCTGATAGGGATCATTCCACGGTTGCGCGTCTACCTCATAAATCATCTCATCACGTGTATTATAGCCAACCACGGCAAACCAGTTAGTGAGATTGCGGTCAAGACCGCTGACTGTATAATTGCGAATATACTTGGTAAGTGTTGCAATAGGCATCATGTTTGAAACTGTACCAAACGGTTCAGTGGCCTGATACACATGAAACCCTTCAAACCCGAAGGAATTACCAAGATAACCGGTCCAATCCAGACGCGCAATATCAGCACCAGCGGCAGTGACTGTCAATGCGACTGACGGAGGCAAAGCACGTGGAATACATACAGCCAGCGGCTGAGCCACAGTTTCCATATTACCAGCGCGATCCAGCGGCCCGACGGCCACCCAGTATGTCTTATCCAGCTCAATATTATAACGGGTATAATACTTTGAACTGCTTCCATAATAGCTGACAGGATTCAAGCCTGCGAAAGTATTGAAAGAGGTCTCACTCACATATATCCGGAACCCGTTCAGGTCTTCAGGAGGAGCATAGTCGACCCAGCCTACTGTGAACCAGGTATCATTGGACTGAGTGAGTTTCAGAATTGGCGGCACAGGCGGAGTAGCATCCACCGTGAATGACCAGGCATTAGTGGAAGTAAGAATACCGCCAAAGGTATCCCGAGCATCTGCCACACGCAGAACGCAATCGCCATCCTCACTACGGCCAAAGGCCAGCGGCGGGCAGCGATAGGTATCGCCACTGACATATGAACCCGACCAGGTTCCTGATGCAGGCAGGGTTTTAACGACCGCGCTGGCACGGTTAGAAACCGTCACCAAAGGTGCAACCGTTGAATCCATCTTACGATCGAAAACCACTGAAACAATCATATTATCGGTAATCGGCACCGGCGTATTGAGATTACTGTTAACCAGACGGACCTTGGGAGCCAGCGGCTGAGCAACATAGACTGCCGTGACCTCCACTGTTTCCGGGTCAGTGCGGGACATCCACCAGTTCCATGGATTTGCTGATGTCGCCCAGCTGCCGTTGCGCAAGTAGTGTGAGAAAACCTCACGCGTCTCACCATTTGTCACAGCCGGCGGAGCGCTGAAGGTCACCAGTGCGCCATTGGCATGTACTCCCGCACCACTGACAGCACCGATTCCCGCGGGGTCGGTCAGGGTAGTTACCGTATGACTTGTAACAAGCTCTTTAAACCGGGCAATCAGTGCCAACTCATTGGTAACGGCTGTTGCATAGGTTAAGGCTGATCCCAGCGGAGCCCCGCTCTGTGCATTTTCCCACCCTAAGAACTCACAGCCGTTGTAGGGATATGCGCTCAGAGTGTTGGTAACATTGTAGCTCCACCAGCCCGTACCTCTGATCCAGCCCAGCCCGGAAGGAGTGACTGTCACAGTGACGGGGAACGTGCGCAGCTCGAACACAGCAGTCAGCAGACTGTTCTCCGTAACTGTGAATGTGTAAGTTGACAAAGTGGATACCGGCACCCCATTCCGCAACCAGCGGGCGAAAACATATTTTTCGGGGTCAGTAACCGTAGCCGTAACTGTGGTAGCGCCATATTTACGCACCGCACCACCACCTGTAGCAGTGCCCGCTTCTTCAGGTGTCGCTGCAACTGTAATGGTATTGAAGACCACGCCGCCGGGAAGCAAAGGATATGTGATCGAAGCTGTGCTGCCGATCTGTACACCAGCCACAAAGAGAGCCGCCTTAACCGTCGCACCATCACCGAGCATTATCGACCCGTCGTAGATCGGTGATGAAGAGGTAGGTGTCGACCCATCGAGGGTGTATCGGACAGCACCACCGAGCTTCACGCCATGCAGGCGTACAGGGAATGGATAACCGCTGCCGGGAACCATCATGCCAGCAGGAGGCGTAACCGTAACCGGCGAGAGCAAACCATATTGCAGGAAGGTCTCATCGGCAGCAGCGTCAATAGCAGCAACCTTCGGCAGCCCGGAGGGGACATTGCACTGGTTGTAGCTGTTATCACCCCATGCATACACATTACCATCAACCGTAAGAGCCAGCGTATGATTGTTACCGCAGGCAATGGCGACAACATTGGAAAGTCCTACAGGAACTGTACTCTGTCCGTAATTATTCTGCCCCCATGCCATAACTGTTCCGTCAGACTGCAACACGGCCGAAAAATATTTGCCACAGGCAACAGCCACCGCATTAGAGAGTCCAGTTGGAATATTGCATTGACCATAGCCATTATACCCCCAACCCTCAACTGTGCCATCAGCACGAACGGCGAGCGCATGGTTATCACCCAGATCTAATGAGACCACATTCGTAACAGCAGCTGGAACTTCGAGAATATTATTGCCTGAGCCACCCCAGATGACTACCGAACCATCAGCTTTGAGTGCGCTCGAATTGTAAAGTGAAGCACTGATCGCAACCACATCCAGCAGACCCGCAGGAACATCCGATTGCCCGTAACCGTTATAACCCCACGCTGTAACCGTCCCCGACGAACGCAAAGCCAGCCCATGATAGGTTCCAAGTGCCACAGCCACCACATTTGTCAGATCAGCCGGAACAGAGTTTACCCCATAACTGGAGTAGCCCCAGACGCGAACACTTTGATCTGCCTGCAGAGCCGCATTATTATAAAATCCTGCCGCAATCTGCGTGACACCAACAAGATCAGAGGGCATGGTCGTCTGTCCATGAGTGTTATTACCCCATGCCGTAAGGTCACCGCTGACAGCATAGGTCGCCAAAGAAACAGCACTGGGAGCCATACCGGTTTTGAACGCGCGTGTACGCACGGTTGTGGTCTGAGCAAGTTGCAAAGGAGACGTATAAATGCCACTGCTGGAGGTCGGTTCGCTACCATCGAGGGTGTAACGGATTTCAGCCCCGGGCGTGGTACAGGAGAGAGCGACACTCAGTGTACCATCGGCTGGAATAAATGATGATCCTGATGTAGGGGTGAAGATCGGTATTGCCACGCGTTTAAGATAATTGGCGGTCAATGTCCTGCCGATAGCGAGAGCATCGTTGAAAAAACGAGCCTTGATTACAGTATCGGTAGCGATAAGCAGACCGCCAGTATAGATAGCGCTGGTCTGGGATGGTTCACTGCCGTCGAGTGTGTAACGAATGACACCATCACCGGAGGCGTTTAGATAAACTGGGAGAGTTCCATCCTCCGCTGGAATCCAACTGCCGGAAGGTGGCGTGGCCGTTACGGGTGCTGGTGTACCGAACTGGAGCAACGTATAATTGTAGGCAGCATCGATCAGAGTCACACTCGGGAGGAGATCAGCAGGAGGCTCCCCCTGATCATAACGGGTATCGCCCCAAAGAGCGATGGAACCATCCAAACTTAACACAAGAGTATGTGCGCTGCCCGCAGCAATCGCAATCGACTGATCAACAGATTCCGGGATCGTACTCTGCTGATCACTATTATAGCCCCAGGCCGTCGCGCTCCCATCTCTAAAGCGGACCAGCGTATGTTGATCACCGGCAGCGACTGCCACCACATTGGAAACACCCGCTGGAACAGTGCTCTGCCCCCGATAGTTATAACCCCAGGCCGCCACTGTCGAGTCGGCCAGCAGCGCTACCGTATGATATTGCCCTGCTTCGATTCCGATGCAGGCACCCAATTCAGCCGGCACAGCACATTGGCCCTGACCGTTGCTGCCCCAGGCATGCACCGACCCGTCAGCACACAGCGCTACAGCATGATAATCTCCAGCCGCGATTGCAATCACATCAGCAAGACCGTACGGTATTGTGCACTGGCTGTAGTTGTTATACCCCCAGGCCTCGACTGTTCCGTCGGCCAGCAATGCCAGCGAGTATCTATACCCCGCAGCAACGGCCACCACGTTAGAGACACCGGAAGGAAGTGTGCATTGACCATAATCATTTTGTCCCCAGGCCTCTACTGCACCATCAGGCATGAGTGCAAGCGTATGGGTGCGACCAGCCGCTAAAGCGACTGCATCAATGATATTGGTGGGTGCAGTATAATCCGTAGAACCATTATACCCCCAGCCATATAGCATACCTTCCTCGGCATAGAAAGCCGACAGAGTTTCGCTGGGAACCAGTCCATCCTGAAAAGCGCGGACTTTAACCAAAGTCTTACCCGAAACTACGAGCTGTGACGTGTAAAGCGGGCTATCAGCCGTAGGTTCGCTGCCATCGAGCGTATAGCGGATGGCGGCACCGGCATCGACACAAGCAGCCGAAACCGCCAACGTGCCCCCTGCTGGAATTAACTGATCATGCGGCACCGGAGAAAGGGATGGCATCGAAACCCGCTTGAAATAGTCAGCAGTACGAATTTCGCCAACGCGCTCGCTTCCCCGGAATAGTCCGGCCTGCACTGTTGCTGTCTGAGATAAGGTCAAATGACCATTGTAAACCGGACTGGATGCTGTTGGTTCACTACTATCGAGGGTATAGCGAATTGTCCCTGCTGCAGTTGATGTAAGATAAACACTCAGCTCATCATTACCTGGGACTATCCAGCAACCAGAGGGCGGCATTGCTTCAACGGGGGTAAAGTTATCAAACTGCACACCCGTATTATATCTACGGGCCTGAAGTGCAGCTACATGCTGCATACCTGCAGGCACCTGACTTTGTCCGTAACCATCATAACCAAAGGCAACCATCATGCCATCCTCACCTGCCGCAGCAGAGTGATAAATGCCGGCTGCCACAGCCACCATCTGGGTCGACCCGGGTGGCACATCACGCTCACCGTAATTGTTTCTGCCCCACGCCGTAACCGCACCATCGTCCCCAATCGCCAAAGTATGATAATAACCCGCTACGACCGCGACCACGTTTGAGAGATCAACCGGAACATTACACTGTCCATAGTTGTTGTAACCCCAGGCTTCAACGACACCGTCGCCCCGTAATGCCAGGCTATAATCATTTCCTGCTGCAATAGCAACGACATTAGAGAGCCCGACAGGCACATTGCACTGGCCACTGTAATTGTAACCCCAGGCCACGACAGTACCGTCACCCCGCAATGCCAGCGTGTGGGCTCCGCCGCCCGCCACAGCCATAACTCCATCGAGTCCAGCGGGCACGTCACACTGGAAGTACCCATTATAGCCCCAGGCTTCAACTGTGCCATTTGCCAACAATGCCAGCGAATGATTTCCGCCCGCTGCAACAGAGATTACGTTGGTAAGATCTGCAGGCACATTGCCCTGTCCATTACCATTATAACCCCAGGATTCAACTGTACCATTATCTCGTAACGCCAATGCATGGTAATAGCCCATCGCAAAAGCTGAGGCATTTGTCATATCAGCCGGCACATTAGACATGCCATAGCTGGCATCTCCCCATATATGAATACCACCACGACGAAAATAAACGGCTTGAGTCACGTCACTCGGGGCCATGCCACTCTTGAAGGCACGTGCGCGAACAGAGGTCATAGGTGAGGAGAGAGTCAATGCTGCTGTATAGAGAGTGCTGTTGGTCGTGGGGTCAGTACCATCAAGTGTATAGCGAATCTCCGCACCGACAGTGGTGTCCGAAAGAACCACAGAGCAGGTGTCATCAAAGAGCAACCCATCGCCGGGATCAAAAGTCGGCGCATCTGCCGGCTGCAGCGCATATGTGGCTGCAGAGATTGTACTGGCAGGCGTCTCGCCATCAAAGGCCATTGCATGTATGGTTGTATTCCCGGTTAAGGTCACCGGGGTGGTATAGAGCAGGCTATTAGTCGTTGGCTCGGATCCATCGAGCGTATAGCGGATGGAGACGCCCGCGACAGACGAGGTGATCGCCACCTGAAGTTCATCGACAAACTGAGTTCCTGAGGGCGGATCAAAGAGCGGTGTAGCTGTGGACTTGATGTAGGTGGCTACAGCGATTTCACTGTCCGGGGCGTCGGTCAGGAAACCCCTGGCCTTAACAGTTGTGGTCTCAGACAAAGTAATCGGCGCAGCATAAACCACGCTGTTGGTGGTCGGATCGCTACCATCCAGCGTATAGAAGATTTGAGAACCCAGTGTCGCGCAGGTGAGAGTCACATTCTGCGTGTCGGAGAACAGCGTTCCGTCCAACGGATCAAACAGGGGCGTAGCCACCTGCGGATAGATCCAGCCGGACAGGTCGACCAAGTCGACGTACGCTCTCGTGCTGTAAGACGTTGTCGGATAGTAGGAATAGAGTTGCCATTCAAGAGTGTGCGTGCCCGGCGTATCGAAAGTCAGCGATACCGGTGTCCAGGTTCCCGGCGAGGTTACCGTAGCCACGAGTACGCCGTTGGTCAGGCACTTAAGCGAGATGCCATAATTGTATCCGGTCGTGAAGAACCACTGGAACGAAACAGTTCCCGTGCCCTCGATCGTGGTTCTGACCCACGATGTATTATAGTAATTGGCTGACATCCCGCTCTGTGCCGCCCCGCCGTCGAGAGAGGTCTCTGTCTGGCCAAACCAGTTGGCCGCGCCACCCGTCTCGGCCGTTACGACACCCAAGGCATCCGCCAGCGTCGGGATCAGGGTGACGACGGTCGTCGCGGGATCAGATTCGGCATAGCCGAAGCCATCAATAAAAGTACGTACCTGAACATAGAGGGTTTTATCACCGAATCCACTGGAGAGGGTAAAACCAGGCATTTCTGTAAATGCAGTCCACGCAGCACCGGCAAATCCCGGATCTTCACTGAGGCGATAATCGATCGGGTCACCAGTGGCCTCAAGATCCAGAGTTATGTTACGACTAGTGGTTGTCATACCGCCACTTTGCAGGGCAAAGGATGTGATAACAGGAGTACCGTCATTGGGCTGAATCTCCACAGTGTGTGTCGACGGCGATCCGATCAGAACGCCATCAGCCGGAGAAAGAATAAGCTCCACATTTTCCGTGGATTCAGGCAGACTATCATCTGTGATATTCACGGCAATTGTCTGCGAGGTTTGACCAACTGCGAAGGTAACGCTGCCCGACGGGGCGCAGGTGTAATCAGTTCCGTAGGACGCTGTGCCGCTGAAAGTGTAGGGGACAGTCACAGGATCGGTCTCCTGCCGGTTCAATTGCAGCGAAACGATGGCTGTCCCCGCATCCTCAGCAACACTCTGTGCCGTGGCAGTGAAGGAAACTTCCGGCCAATCGGGCGTCACAGTCAGTTGATCCACCCAACCACAGTTATCATTTGCATAGTATTTCCTCTGATCATAACGCCATTGCAGCGTATGCGTACCAGCTGGAAGCGTATAGGACACAAGGGCCCAGTCCTGTACCCCGTATATGTATTCAACAATAGATCCGTCAACCAGAAAGTTCAGATATCCATTGTAATAGCTGGAATAGGAATAACTCGAGACTTTCCACCAAAATGAAACGATCGAGGGACCTTCAACCATTGCAGACATGTAAGAATACGCATATTGCTGCACCGACGGCAACTCAGCACTGCGAGCGGCATCAACCCCGTCATGCGTGACATTGGTCTGGCCCAGCCAGGAATGATTAACCAATGTTGTGACAGCGATATCTGTATCAAGCGCCACCGGCAAGGTGCAGACCACCAATTTGATTGAAGCTGAGATAACATCAGACTCCTCATACCCGCCGCCCGCCTTTGGTAGCGCAACCTTGACATAGATCGTCTTCAATTCATAGCCAGCAGAGAGAGTAAAAGTCATACCCGGCACAAATTCCTGCCACTCACTCTCACTGAAATCGTCGTTTTCAGAGATCAGGATATGACTCGGTATAGTGGAAGCCTCAACACCAATCTCAACCACCTGATTAGTGGTTTCAGGAACACCGCCCTCAACTAACAGCTCAAAAAAATCGATCAGCCCATCATTGGCCAGAATATTCACTTCATAACTCTCCGGCTGACCGACACGATATGCGCTGCCGTCGGCTAAGGTAAACACAGCCACCTCGCCATGCTCAGGCTCACTATCATCAATGCCTGTTACCGTGAATGAGCCGTTGGTCTCACCTGCCTGTATAACAAACTGACCTGCGGTGCCTGAGACGGTGTAGTCCAGCGTATTATCAGCAGAGCCGGACATTGCATAGTTTACAGTCAGCGGTTGATCCAGCGGCCACTCCAGCAGAACCTCAGCCACAGAAGCAGCACTTGTTTCAGGAACAAAGATGTCATCGGTTTTAAACCAGACGCGCGGCGGCAGGGGCTGCAGAGAAACGGCATCAAGCGTGTAGTAGTTGTCAGCAACTATTTGTGTACCAGACTCACCACCTTCATCCCATCCATGAAAAATCCACTGCAAAACACGCTCGCCCGGTTCAAGTTCAAATGCATAATTATGCGAACCGGGCTCCCAGCTGTTTTCCATACCGAGGGTCTCTCCATCCCTAGAAAAATCAACGTATCCGCTGTTACTAAACCTTTCAACGGTAAAAACAATCTGACTGGCACGCTCAACAGTAACTGTCAGACTCAACCAGGAGTCAATCCAGCCATAGGAAGGCAACATTTTACCACTCCGTGCCAGAAATCCACCCTGCGCGACGTTGTTGCTCACAGAGAACCACTGCTCTCCGTTACCACCATCTGTAGCAAATCTGACCCCAGGCCAATCAATAGCAATATCGAGAGCCGGGCCATAAACGATCGATGCCGAAGTCGGCAAAGAGATCAGGTATCCCGCACCATCAGGTTTACGCACACGTACCCAGAGGGTTTTAGCACCATAACCTTCGGAGAGAGTATAGCTAATAGACTGTTCTCCTATCGTCATCCAGGTAACATTGGTAAAAGCTGAGTCCTCACTAACTGCATATTCGGTGGGTTCATTCAAAGTCTCGAAGGACAGAGTCACTATGCGGTTGCTGCAGCCACCCGTGCCATTATCGATCAGAAAATTACTTATCTCCGGCATACCATCATTATCAAAGATATTGATTGAATGCACAGTGTGGTTAAAACGGAAACTACTGTTGGTCTGAAGGTCAACAATAATGGACTCCTGATATTCAGGCAGCGCGTCATCAACAATGTCCAGAAAGAAATTGGTCTCACTTTGATAAGCCGCAAAGGTTATGTTAGCATGCGCACCCGTATAATCGTCACTATCCGTAGCACTTCCGCTATAGGAAAGTTGCAGGGTTACGTCAGTTTTCTGCGTGGGGGAGAGAGTCAGGCCGATGTTCACCGGGCCGTTGTCCTCGCTCACATCTGCGCTCTGCTCCGCAAATGAAATGACGGGGAGCACAGCTCCCTGCCACTCAAAAGCACCTATATCGGGAGCCTCCCCTGCAATGCGGGGCTGGCCGTCCAGATCAGTGGATTCGGATATTGTATAGTCTGCTGATCCACCATCAATGCACAACGAGTAGAGCGTAAGGTGAAGGTCAGACCAATCATTGGTATTAGCAAACTGCGGTGCATCCGCCAGCACCATATAACTGTTATCCGGCATCGGAACGGTACAGGATCCGTCAAAGCTCCAGCCCCAACTGTAGTTAGGATTCTGCGGAGCAGTGTTGTAATAGACGATGGAGTTGTTGAAGGCTGTCCAGGCTGTACCTCCGCCGCCCGTGCCCGCACTGTTACCAACCACCGTGCAGTGGACCAACAAATCCCCATCGGAAACCGCACCTCCATAAGTGCCAGCGGAGTTTCCTACAAACAGGCAGTTCTCGAACGTGCCGTATTCGGCGCCGCCGCCCCATTCTTCAGCCGTATTGCCGATAAACCGACAGGAAAGCGCCTTGCCGTAGTAAACGCCGCCACCAAAATAAGCGGCGTTGCCGCTCAGCACGCAGTTCGACAGGGTCACACCACTATAACCGCAACGGACTCCGCCGCCCAGGCTGTCATCACTCCAATCATCATGGGCCATGGTATGACCGTTGGTAATCGTAAAACCTTCGATCATGGTCCCTGAGTAGGTAGCCAGTACACAGCGGACAGCATTGGAGGCCAAACCATTGTCAGCTGTGCCGCGCTGCCCAACAATCAGAGTCTCAGCAGGACCGTTACTGGCACGGAGAGTCAGTGCTTTGTCTATACAGACACGATTGGTGAGACTGTCGTAGCCCTCACTGGCTGCCCCTTCAGGACGACCACCTTGATCGTAAACACCGGGCGCAGCGAGCACAACATCGCCACTCTCGGCGACATCCACCGCAGCCTGCAGGGTTTTTTTAGAGGTTGCAGGTGTTAAGCCATCATTAATATCAAGGCCACTCACGGCATCAACATAATTTGTTTTGGCGGTCAGATTTTGCGCGGACGCAAAAAAGACCATGGCTCCGATTAACATGAGGCGTAACAATTGATTCATTTCAACCCTCCTGTAAACTTAAAAATGTAATTTGTCTAGCGTCCTGCTGCACTGGGGTGCCCACAGGTGCCCACACATGCACAGCGGTATACTCCAAAGGTATTATCTATTCTATTTTGAATATAGTTAAGCATAGATAACTTTTGATTGTAATACAAGACAAAAATTAATTTTGTGAATTTTTTGACATATGTACAGTTTAACGCACATAATTTGAAGAATTTTATTTTTTTACAGGTCGATTAAATAGAAAAATCTAGAGCCCTGATTTTAGTCAGCAACTGTTCATCTGCGCCCTTAATCTCAATGCGAGTTGCTTCAAACTGACGCCGCATAGGGTAGGCGCTGCGCTGAGCATCAAAGGCTGAT
Source organism: Kiritimatiellia bacterium (assembly GCA_027858965.1). Taxonomy (GTDB): domain Bacteria; phylum Verrucomicrobiota; class Kiritimatiellia; order RFP12; family UBA1067; genus M55B167. The sequence goes on along the minus strand of JAQIBS010000193.1, from coordinate 44,959 downwards.
GAGCGCTCCGAATCTGAGACAACGCAGGATAAACGCAAACGATCTGAATCGGCCTTAATATTATAAACCTTTAAGACAAGTTCGCGCAAAACATCCTCATAAGCCTTAGCGGTTGCATCAACCCTGATATGGGGCACAGGCGGTTCAGGCAGATCAAAGTTATAGGAGGGTTCAATTCCCAGAAAATCACAAGCAGCCCGGTAGACCATGGCAGTCCCGTTCACCTTGCCCTCATAGGCATGACCGGCAATATGGGGCGTGCCCAGATCAATCTGCTCCATCAAATCAGCACGGTAAACGGGTTCCCCCTCCCAGCAATCGATAACGGCATGGGAAATACGCCCGCCCAGAAGATCCAGCAACGCCTGATTGTCAACAACCGGCCCGCGGGCGGCATTGATCAGAACAACACCCTCTTTAGCCCGTGACAGCTCATCAGCACCCAACAGGTGAACCGTTTTATCGGTTCCCTTTTTGTTGAGCGGCACATGACAGGTAATGAAATCGGCCTCAGCCAGAATCTGATCCCGTGATACAAAATTTCTAGCCTCAAAATCAGCGATATTGCGCTGACGCGGCGGATCATTGGCCAACACCCGCATCCCCATGGCAGAACAGAAGCGACAAACCTGCTTACCGACATTCCCCACCCCGATCACGCCAATGGTTTTGCTGGCAAGCTCAAAATCAAACTTCCCGCCCAGCCAGAGCAGAGCCGCAGTCACATAGTTACCGACACTGACAGCATTACACCCGGGAGCTGTGGCCCACTGAATACCCATGCTTGCCAATAGATCAAAATCAATATGATCAACACCAATCACTCCGGAGCCATAAAACTTCAGTGAACTCCCGGTCAGAAGACTCGCATTGATCTTGGTTGTGGAGCGGGTAACCAACACATCCGCATCTTTCACATCAGCGGCACTGATAGCCCGTCCGGGAATCAGAACAACATCGCCAATGGTCGAGAACGCCTCCTCAGCGTAAGGCATATTTTTATCACATACAATTTTCATAGTAAACAGGTTAAAGGGGTTAAAATGGTTGAAAGGTTAAAAGGGGGTTGAAGGGTTAAAAAGATTGAAGAGGATAATAAAACAAAACCACTTCAACTTTTTAACTATTTCAACTATTTCAACCATCTCACCGATATGCCTGAGGCACATACGCAGCACATTTTTTCGTGGCAAAGATAGGGGCAAAGCGAGTGAAACGCGGCAGTCCATTCTCCAGCGGAACATTAGCCCACTGCTCACCGATCAAGGGCTTAGCATATTTAATAAACTCATCGGTTACATCAATACGATTCGGTGCAATCCACTCCTTCGGGAAGAAGCGCTCGCTGTTGGCAACGATATCTAAAGGCACTTTGTCATAACGGACTTTATAAATATCCCCCGGTTCACGCAGGATGGTTGACATAAAGCCATTACCGTCTTTTCGTGCAATCTCGACAGCGTAGCGTCCAGACTCATAGGCCTCCTGCAAATCAACAACCGAGGCCAACGGAGCGGAGTGGCGCTGATCAGTTCCCACCGTCTGACCGCGGGCCTTGCCTGTGGCCTTCAACCCAACTGAATTAAGATAAGTAACAATCGCTGACTGAGCCGTACGCTCACTGGCACCGAAATTCGTGTGGCCAAAAGAGTCTTTCTGCTCGCCGATATCACCGACATTAAAACCCTCACTCACAACAATAATACAACGACCGCTGCGAACCAGCTCGTCGTTCACCAGGTCTGCCATCTCAGTCATGGAGACACCGGACTCGGTTAAATATATCTGCAGAGGGAGTCTACGATCAGGATCAGCCAGACGGGCGGCAGCGGGTATAAACCCGATCTTACGCCCCATAGCCTGCAGCACCAGAACCGGATCAGCGGGAGAGGAACCGGCATTTTCCTCATTGGCGCCCAAAAGATTGGCAGCCCAGTAGCGGGCGGTAGAACCATAACCAGGGGTATGATCAACCAGCTTGAATTCAGAGTCACCCACATCATTATCAATTGTTTTCGGAACTCCGATCGCAATCAATTCCAGCCCTTTTGCAGCGGCGATCTGCGCAACCTTATTAGCGGTATCCATGGAATCATTACCGCCGGCATAAAAGAAATAACCGATCTCGTGGGCTTTCAGCACATCAACCACCCGATCAAAATCCTGATCCTGATTGGCTTTGATTTTGTAACGGCAGGTTCCAATGGCCCCGGCGGCCGGAGTCGAGGCAAGCAGCCTAATCTCTTTATCATCCTGAGCTGTGATATCCAGCAGCTCCTCTTTTAAAACACCTTCAATTCCATGCCAGGCACCATAGACATTGCCAAACATATCCGGGTAATCACGACAGGCATCAATGACACCACGAATTGAATTATTGATAACTGCGGATGGTCCTCCCGACTGGGCAACTAATACATTCTTCACTTTTCTTCTCCTGTTACAAATACAGGGCAACATGCATGTTGCCCCTACGCAAAACACCGGGCGACATGCATGTCGCCCCTACATGAAACTTCTAACTTCACTCTTCTAACTTCACACCTCAAAAAAACTGCATGCTGGTCTTCTTAAATTCACGCACACTGAGCAGCAACTGTCCATTACTCAGACCGCTGTCATCAGAGATCCGTTGAAAAAGCGCCTGGGTATTCTCCCACGCTGTGGTATGAATCATGGCAAACAGATTAAACGGAAACGCATTAAAGGCCGGTCTTTCGTAACAGTGAGTCACCTCCGGAACTGATGCCACAAGGCGCCCTACCTCAACAATTTTATCTTCGGGAACATTCCAGCAGCACATACCGTTGGCTTTATAACCAACCTTACGGTGTCGCAACAGCAAACCAATCCGACGCATCACCCCGTTGCTCTGCCACACAGAGAGAGTTTCAAGCAGGAACGACTTCTCTACACTAAGATGATCAGCAACAGCGCCATAAAACTCCGAAACAACCGGAATATCGCCCTCAAGGTATTTCACAATCGACTGCTGCATCTGATCCAGCTCATAGACCTCAGTACTATTCAAATCAGTACGGGAACGCGGCTCCACCCGCTCATCTCTCTCGCGCGTACGCAGATCAAAGACAACATCGATCTTAAAACGAATTAATGCCGGAAGATCATAAATATCATAGGGAGCACAGGCTGTACGTAAAGTATCAAGCTCATTTTGAAAACTCTTTGCCGGAGTAGCCAGGGTAAACCAGAAGTTAGGCCAGCTGTTATCCCGCGGCCCCCCAACACTATCACGTGATAACTCATCATTCCAACCACGCTGATAAGCATGCGTAACACCACGCAACGCGGTGACATTCCGGGAGACATCTGAGATTTCATCTTCAGGGATCTGCATTGAACAGAGCGTACTGCGATATCCCAGTTTGCGCGAATCAAAGACAGCCCCGAAACGACGTGCCTCTCCGCTGGCACGCAACTTATTAATAATATCGATTACCTCACCCTCGGAGATGTCGCATGCTTCCCCAAGCACGGCAAACGGTCTTTCGACAACCGGGATACCCCTTTGCGCAGCCATTATCAGCTGCGACTCTTTGTCACTCATTTCCAGCATAAAATTAAATCCTTACAAAACCCATATATAGTTAAAAATTGAATAAAAATTATAGCAAAATTTTAAACACATCAGTTAAACTAAATTGAATCGTACCCTGCAAAAAACTCAAATCCTACTTGCCACGTCGTTACCCGGATTAAGCAAAAAACTATCTTCCTGATGCAGCTTTACGGTTCCGATAGTAAAGATAGGCATCTGTATACTGCTTGTTCGCCGGCTGAGCCTCAGCGGCTATACGCGCCAGATTAACCGCCTTATCCAGATTCGATTCTCCAATCATAACCGCCAGATTAAAGGCTGCCTGCGGACGACAGCTCTGATCTTTCAAAGCAGCCCGCAAACATTTCATGGATCCCTCACGATCGCCCTTCTCTGCCAATGCCAAACCAAGGTTCATATTCACTGCACCATCCTCAGGCTCAGCACTGTGTGCCTGCCTAAGATACCCGATACCCTCTTCCAGGTTTCCCTGACGCGAAGCCAGAACAGCAGCGTTAACAAATGAAACAACCACATCAGGACGTAGCTTCATCGCGGTTTTATAGGCCTTCATCGCATTAGCAGGATCACCACGATCAAGCATATAATTGCCTTTATTGTAGTAATTAGACCAGGCATCGGGCATGGAGCCAAACATATCCATCACCTCTTTCTCGCATTTTATAAGCAGTTCCTGTGTCTTTTCATCCAGATTCTGCCAAGGGTAACGAGAAAGAGAGGAAACCGCCCGCACACGCACGAGACGCCTCTCATCTTTCAAGAACTTCAAGAGCACCTGAACACTCTCATCCGATTGTATATTGAATCCCAGGGCAACAGCCACTGCAGATCGAACCAGTGGTGATTCATGACCAGCCAACTTACGAAGAACCGGGGCCCAGATGTTCACATCCGCACTGATCTGAATAAGGCGAATCAAAGAGGTTATTATAATTGCATCAGATTCAGAATTCTGTAGATACTCCAGCATCTCAGGCAACTGAGTCCAATCGGATTTTCTGGCAGCAGCAACAAGCCCACCCTCATATACAACACGTTTCTGCCAAGTGCTATCAGGATGCCATTTATTCACAAACCCGGCAGCCCACTCCTCTTTCTTACCAGCATGACAGATAATACAGGCTGATTTTGAGCCATAAAGCCGAGAGGCCTCAGGAGTCGGAGGACGCATAGAGTGATCACAGCGACGCATCTTGGCAAATGAAGTCATCGGCATATGACAACTAATACACTTACCTGTATTACCATCGGAGGGATGGTGAGAATGCGCCGTAATATTCTTTACCCGCTCTGCATGACATTCAACACAGGCTCCATTCGGATTCTCGGTTGCAAAGCGATAGCGGCCACTGGATGTATGGCAGAAAACGCAATCCAGCTTTCCTGCCTTGACACAGGGACTCATGGATGCCAGCGTAAAGGTATAATTCTCGCCCAAGTCTCGCCCCTCCGGACTGAAATCACTGTGTTCCATACAGATCAGGTCATAGTGATCATAAAAGTTATCACCCGGAGTGAAGGACATTGAGATAGGTGAGAATTTAGCATGACAAGTTGAGCAGGCATGATTGGCCTGCTCCACAGAGTAGCCATCCCAATTGTTAAGATAAAGTTCTTTCGGGGCTTTGCCTGTTTTAGCTGCCTTACGAAAAGCTTTATTATGGGCATCCCCCGGACCGTGACAGGACTCGCAGCTGATACCTGCTTCACGCCACTCAGTTTTATATGTATCTGTTTCAAGATCATAATTCTTGGAGATCTGGCTCACATGACAACCAAAACAGGAGGTATTAAAAGTGAGCATTGAATCACGCCAGGAAAGAGCCTCATCTTCCTGATCCTCCAGAAAATGCCGCATCATACTGGTGGTAGTATCATACCAGCTACCATTAACCGTGTTGTAAGCCAGAGGCATCACCTGAAGTTTACCGCGCCCAAGTGATGTCAAAAAATAATAAAGATTTTTTCCCCCAAGAGCATGAACAAACTTAAACTTTTCAACCTTGCCGGATGAATCCTGCTCAGACATCACCATATTATCCAGATCCACAGTATATGAGAATTCGCCGATTTTAAAGGGCTCTTCCAATGGTGTTAAGGCACTTTCAACAAAGTCCTTTGTGAAGGGCTGCATTGCCTTACCATGATGGGATGGAGCCCACTTCTGATAAAATACTTCATGACACTCCCGACAGGATGCAGAACCGACATAATTCTCAGGATCATCAGTTGAATGCGAGCACCCGGATGTCAAAACCCAGAACCCCAGTGAAAAGAAAGCCGTAATAACGAACGCAAAAAAGAGCACTAAAGAGTTCTGATTCATGCTGTTTTTCGTCATAATAACCCTTTTTATAAGTTTGCTATTGCAATTAAGCACAAATTATCCTATCTTACCTGCTCGTTCAAACAACGGGGCGTTGCACAGCCTGGTAGTGCGCCAGCTTTGGGAGCTGGATGTCGGGGGTTCAAATCCCTCCGCCCCGACCAATTTGTTTGATTCAATCAGCAGTGTCTTTTAAAGGCGCTGTTTTTTTTATGCCCAAACACCGTCAACAGCTGGCAGCTTGTAGCTTGTAGCTTGTCGCTTGTAGCATTGTCCACAGTCCACTGTCCACTGTACACTGTACACTGTACACTGTACACTGTTATTTAATCCAGCCAAGCCTAGGAGATGTAAAGGGCCAGTACACAATCGAGGCAGGCCCTAGCAGGTTTTTCTCAGGCACAGGTCCCCAATAACGGCTGTCATAGCTGTTATCGGAATTATCACCCATAGCGTAGTACTGAGATCCATTCAAATTAACCACATCATGCTCTGTACCAAGTAATCCTGGACCGCTGCCGCCACGAAGACTGGGCTTAAAACCTGAGTAAGCCGGTGCCCATTCCCCTATTTTTTCACGTCTGGCAATCAAACCCAGGCGCCCCGGTCCGGTAATAATCTGATCATCAACAATCAGGTTAGGTTCCTTGAGCTGCATCTTTTCATTCGGCAATCCGGTCATCCTCTTAATATAGTGGGTTCCCTGCTGCAACCCGTTAATACCCGTAGTGGAAAAAACCATCACTTCGCCGCGCACAGGACGTTTAAAGTTCCATTTGATGCGATTAACAAAGACAAAATCGCCGGTAACCACCCGACCCGACCAGAGCACATCCCCCTTGCGCACACTTGCACCATGGCTAACACCACCCTTAAGTTTAAAGGGGCGTTCATTCTGATCCTTTTCAAATGCGTCATTAGGCACATAATGAGGAAGCCCCGCCACAACAACCGGCGTATACCCAGGTTTCTTACTGCCCGCACCCGATGTAAACCTGACCGTTCCATTGGCCTTTGCTTTCACAACCTTCAAACTGGTACCAGTGATCATCCATCGAAAAAGATTCAGCGGCGGTGTATCCATAATTCCATGCTCTGAGGGATCACATACCGTTGAATGAATACCATATAAAGTGGGTTGCATTGAACCCGTAGGAATTTTAAAAGGCTGGTAAAAATAAGCTCTGAATGCCATAGCTACTGAGATGGCAACCACAAGAACATCAAAGTTTTCATATATCCATTCAAACTGACGCGGGGGGTTTAACTTTTCCAAACAGTTATCAAGCTTATCACCTTCCGAGTTCATCTCCGCAAGATCACCGGCTTTACAAGCCTCTTTTGCTTTGGCAATATGAGCGCGCAACAGAGAAACTTCCCCCTTATTAAAAAGATCCCCCCGGCTGGCAAGAAGAACATTTGCCCGGTGAATAATGCTTTTAAGCTCCTTGCGAGTTTTGCGTCTTTTAAAAAATATCATAATATCAGTTCGTTAGTTCATTAGTTCGTTAATTCGTTAGTGCTTTAATCAGGGCTGTCTTTGACAGCCAATATCTTCTGGGCCGTATGGGCCACATGGGCCACATGTTAAAAGCATCTCTTCTAAACACATAAGGCAAATGGGGCTCATACGGCCTATTGCGGCACCAGCACCTCTTCCCCACTCCGTGTCCCCGTGTCTCCGTGTTAAAAATCTCTCCAGCTCTCTAACCCCTCCAGCTCTCTAACCCCTAAATCCCCCTCAGTCGTCTTTTGACTTACCCTTCAGAACGGCAATAAAGGCAGATTGCGGCACATTCACCCGGCCAAATTCCTTCATGCGTTTCTTACCCGCTTTCTGCTTCTTCAAAAGCTTCTGCTTCCGGGTTACATCACCACCATACAATTTAGCGGTCACGTCTTTACGAAAGGGACGAATATCCTCACGCGCAATGATGTTTCGCCCGATGACAGCTTGCACCGGAATCTTAAACATATGCGGAGGAATGCTCTCTGCTAGTGCCTTACAGATCTTGCGACCATGGCTGACCGCCTTATCGCGATGCACCATACAGGAGAAGGCATCCACAATCTCACCATTCAAAAGGATTTCCATCTTAACAATATCGCTGACCTGATAACCGTGCGGTTCATAGTCCATGGAGGCATATCCATGACTGACACTCTTCAACATGTCATGAAAATCAATCAGAATCTCATTCAAAGGAATCAGACAGGTAATAATCACGCGACTGGCATCCAGGCTCTCTGTACCAATCAGTTCACCACGCCGTTCCAACACAATCCGCATTATATCGCCGATACAGTCACTGGGACAGATGATAGTCGCTTTAATGACAGGCTCTTCAATTTTGACAATATGATTAACCTCCGGCAACATCACCGGATTATCAATCTCCATCACGGTTCCATTATTCTTCTCAATCTTATAAACAACAGCAGGATGTGTGCTGATGATATCCAGATCAAATTCACGGCGCAGACGCTCCTGCACAACTTCCATATGCAGCAGCCCCAGAAAACCACACCTGAAACCGAATCCCAGAGCAATCGAACTCTCTGAATGGAAAGAGAAGGCCGCATCATTAAGATGAAGTTTTTCCAGACCTGTGCGCACCTTATCATACTCATCGGTACTCACCGGGTAAACTCCGCTGAAAACCATAGGCTGCACCTCTTTAAATCCAGGCAGCAGTTCCGTAGTGCCATCCTTGGCGGATGTCACTGTATCACCAATCTTAATCTCAGCAGGATCTTTGATTGTTCCAACTAGATAACCAACCTGCCCCGCTTCAAGGACTTCAACTGGTTTCTGAGTGGGGCTGAAAATACCGACCTCACGCAACTGAGTTGTTTGACCGTTACTTACAAAGCGGATGGCATCGCCAACCCTAAGAGAGCCATCAACCACACGCACATAGGTAATCACCCCGCGATAGATATCAAAAACCGAATCAAAGACCAAGGCACGCAGAGTTGCGTCGCGTCCCCTTGTCTTCGGAGGCGGCACATATTTGACAATGGCTTCCAAAACAAGAGCAACCCCTTCACCGGTCTTAGCACTGATATAAAGTGGTTCCTCAACTGGAATTCCCAGAACCTCTTCAATCTGATGCGATATTGCCTCAACATCAGCACCCGGCAGATCAACCTTATTGAGGACCGGCAGAATTTCAAGATTGTTATCAACCGCCAGATAGGTATTAGCAACCGTCTGCGCTTCAACCCCCTGAGCCGCATCCACAACCAGGACTGCCCCTTCACAGGCGCCCATACTGCGGGAGACCTCGTAAGAGAAATCAACATGCCCTGGAGTATCGATCAGGTTAAACATATATGTCTCGCCATCCTCTGCGGTATACATCATCGAGACCGGATGCGACTTGATGGTAATGCCACGCTCCCGCTCCAGATCCATGGCATCGAGCGTCTGTTCCCTCATCTGACGCAGCTCAATGGCCTTAGTCAGCTCCAGAATTCTATCGGAGAGAGTTGTTTTGCCGTGATCAATATGAGCTATAATACAGAAATTACGTATATTTTCGAGTTTAGATACCATTAAAATTCTTATCCTGAAAAAGTTATTATTTTCTTTCCACAGCGGCACAACCATCACGCATCTGCATCACGGCTGAGCCCATATCGTCCTGCTTAAACAAAAAACTACCGGCTACAAACATATTAGCACCGTGGGCAGCACACTGCACCCCTGTTTCAAAATTGATTCCACCGTCAACCATTATATCCAAAGCATTCCTATTGCCACCCTTCACATAATCACGCAAAGCGGCAATCTTAGGCAGCACCTCAGTCATAAACGATTGTCCGCCATATCCGGGGTTGACCGTCATAAACAGCACTTCATCACAAAGCGAGAGATATGGTTTAATCATAGCAATCTCTGTTTGCGGCCTCATTACCAGCCCTGAACGCACACCGCGCGCTCTGATCGCCGAAAGGGTCTGCCAAATATCACAATCAGCTTCCACATGGATCTGCACCGCATCTGCACCGGCATCAACAAAGCTATCAACATAAAGGTCTGGACGGGAGAGCATCAGATGAACATTTCTAAACAGGGTTGGTGCCGCTTTTTTGGCTAAAGCAACCACATCAGGTCCAAAGCTAAGATTAGGCACAAAATGGGCATCCATGATATCAAGATGCAGAGCATCCGCCCCGGCACTCTCCACCCTTTTAATCTCATTGAAGAGCTCCCCGAAATCCGCTGCTAGAAGCGATGGTAATATATGAAATTTCATAGCGATTATTATACTGAACCACGCTCATAATTGCAATTGCCGTAATTGAGATAATTTCCAAGCATCCTGTCGCGACGATGTTGGACGTTGGACGTTGGACGTTGGATGTTGGATGTTGGATGTTCAAGCACCGCCCTACTACATTCCACATTCCACAATTTTTCACTCTCGCATTTTCACACTCATGCACTCCACCCAGCCCTTCCTGATTGCACAACACCGGCTGTTTTTGTTATAACAATTGCGAAAGGGAGTGCAGAAGTGAAAAAATTCAAGGTATTGAGATTCATGCTGGGGTTGACACTCCTTCCGATCTGCATTGCCGCCACTCTCTCCGTCCTGGAGGCCATCAATGCGGCCAACAGCTCAAGCTCAATGTTCTCGAAAGAGACAATTGCACTTTTCAGTGGCTATCTGGTCTGGTTGGGAATCTGGTTCTTTCTGCCACGCCCGGCAAAAAGCTACATTCTGGCCCATGAGCTTACACATGCCATCAGCGGTTTTCTTTTTGGAGCCAAGGTCAGCAATCTGAACGTATCCAGCAAAGGCGGAAGTGTATCGCTCACAAAAACCAATCTATGGATCATCCTCTCCCCCTACTTCATCCCATTCTACACGATCATTATCATAGTTGCCTATCTGATCACCGGCATCTTTATAAATCCAGTTCCCTTGAAACTGCTCTGGGTTTTTCTGGTAGGTTTTACATGGAGTTTTCACGCCTGCTTCACACTTAACAGCCTTATGATCCGACAACCCGACATCCATATGTATGGACGCATCTTTTCATATGTCATCATCTACTGCCTGAATCTAGCCGTAGTAGCACTCTGGATGATATTTACCACAGAGGTAAGTGCTGCGGGAATCTATGAATCTCTGCAGGCACATACAATCTCCATCTACACACTGCTCTACCATCAGGGCATCCAGGCTGTCAACACGGCAATCAGAGTGGTAAAACGATTGAGCATGTAACGCAATGATGCAAAATCCAGACTAACCACAAATAATCCGCATAACCCGTGGAGGGTCCCAGGCCCTGGGACCGAGGACGCTGAGGCCAGCGTCCTTACCGCAAACACGCAGTAACTCTGTGCTCTCCGCATTTCTGCGAGATATACGTTTACCGACAAAAAAAACACCCTGCCGCCAAAGCCGCAGGGTGTTTTTTAAGATATTGTAGCGGTTAACTATTCTTCAACAATAATAATTTTTACTGAAGTAGTAACCTCTGCGTGCAGTTTGACTGGTATATTAAACTCACCGATCTCCTTAAGATGGTCTTCCATCTGAAGCTGAGATTTATCCAGTGAAACTTTACCGTCTTTTTCAATTGCAGCAAGCACATCGCCTAAAGCAATTGAACCGTAAAGACGTTCACCGTCAACTGTTTTAGCAGCAATTGTGATTTTCAATTTGCCAATCTTAGCAGCCTTGTCCTTTGCCTCACCGAGCTGTATCTTAGCAAGTTCGTTACGCTCTTTGCGTAATTTTTCCAGCCGGCGTTTAGCACCCTCTGTAACAGGTGCGGCAATATCTTTGGGCAGCAGATAGTTACGTGCGTAACCATCAGCGACCTTTACAATGTCTCCCGCTTTTCCCAGGTCTGCGACATCACATAACAAGAGTAATTCTGTAGCCATTTTATTTGAGTCCTCTCTAAAAATTAAGCCAACAGGCCCATGTTACGTGCGCGGCGGATGCCGGCCTTGATTTTACGTTGTTGCGCGGCAGTAATACCGGTAATACGAGCAGGTATGATTTTGCCATAGTCCGTAACAAACCTGCGCAGCAGATCAATATCATTGATATCAACCACTGAATTGGGTTCAAGAACCTGTGCACGTTTGCGAATTGCACTGTTATTATCTCTATCTCTGCTTTTTCTTTGTTGCATTGCCATAAAAGCTAACTCCTTTTGTGAAATTGTGTATTAGAACGGAAGGTCATCTTCATCGCCAAGATCATCAACATCAGGTGATGCAGGCGCAGATGAATTCTGCGCGGGCTGTGCAGCAGGTGCACTGGATGAACCAAGAGCTCCGCCGCCTCCTGCAGAATTTTTTCCGGAGCTCAGAAACTGAACTCTGGATGCCTGCACTCGCAGCTTACTGCGTTTCTCGCCCTGTGAATTTTCCCATTTATCAAGTTGTAGGCGACCTTCAATAAGCACCTGCCTACCTTTTGTAAGATATTGACAGCAGAGCTCTGCCTGTCTATTCCAAACAACAATATCAACATAACAGGTGGTCTCTTGACTCTCCCCGCTTTTATCTTTCCATTGCTCTGAAATAGCCAGACTCAAATCCGCAACCTTCACACCTGAAGCAGATTGCTTCAGTTCAGGATCACGAGTAATTCCACCCATGAGTATTACTTTGTTAAATGAAGCCATTAAACACCGTCCTTAAATACACGTGCAATTATTCCTCTTCAGCACTTGCAGCTTTTGCAGCATTTGCAGCTTGAAGCTTCTCAGCTGCTGCAGCAACTTTAGCCGCTTCACGAACCTTAACGTCCTCGGCCTGCTGAACAATAGCAGCCTCAAGGCGTTCATCAACAGCCAGAATCTGGACACGAAAAACTTCGTCCACCAGTTTATAGCGTTTGACCAGAGGTGCAATTGACGCAGGGTCAAGTTCAAATCTGATTTTTACATAAACCCCGTTATCACGCTTTTTCATCGGGCGTGAAAAGGTTTTTTTGCCGAGCATCTCGGTGCTCAGTATCTGACCGGACAAGCTTGTAATCTCAACAGTCGCTGCTTCAATCATTTTATCCAGCACTTCATCTCTCGCCGATCCGGCGAAGATATATAAGCCATCGTATTTTTTCATGACGGAATTCCTATTCCTTAATTTCCGATTTAACCCTGGTCAGTTTCGTACTGCCATCCGTTATACCGGTTCATCGATTCATTCAAGTTGTTTTCTATCAGGCACATTGTCGCTTCTGAAGCGGTCTGTACAGCCCCGGCAACCACATCTTCGTACTCTTTTCCAAACTTATTGAGCACATGTTTTACCAGATTTCCTGAGATCTCACGTCCGACACCAACTCTCACTCTCGCAAAGTCATCTGTTCCCAGAGACTCTATAATGGAGAGCAATCCGCGATGTCCGCCGGCGCTACCCTTAGCACGTATTCTTAATCTACCCAGAGGCAGATCCGCATCATCCAGAATAACAGTGAAGTCAGCTGGTTTGCAGCGGAAGTAACGTAATATCAGGGCTATACTGGTACCACTCAAATTCATAAAAGTCTGAGGTTTAACCAGCAACAGCTGAGAACCATTACAGGTTGTCTTTGCTGTACAAGCACGAAAGTTTTTACTTGTCGTCCACCCGGCCTTAAGCCTTTGAGCCATCAGATCAACAATATCAAATCCAATATTATGTGGCGTATTGTCGTACTTTGCTCCGGGGTTTCCGAGTCCTGCAATAACTTTCACGCAATCATGCCTTCTGAATACCGGCAGAGCAGATCAAATCCGCTCAGCCTGTCTCCTAAAAGTTTAAGCAGTCTCTGGAGCAGGTACAGCAGCAGATTCGGCCTCAGCGGCTTCGGCGGTCTCTTCGACCTCTTCAGCAGCGGGGTTAACCACAATTGCAACTCGCTTATCCAGATCGGTATAGAGCGTATACTTATCTCCGATATTCAGATCGCGAACGCGCAAGGCCTGACCAATCTGAAGTTCAGAGGTATCAATCTCGAACTTTTCAACAACATCGTTAGGCAGACAAGCAACTTCAACTTCACGAACCAAATGCTCAAGAATTCCACCGCTGACTCTAACACCCTTAGGCTCGCCAAACAGTTTAACAGGAATTGTCACATGAATCTTATCCGTCAAGGATACTTCACCTAGGTCAACGTGAATTGCATCACCAGTCATAACATTATGTTGTACCTCACGCATCAGCGTAGATATTACCTCTCCATCGAGGTCGAGCTTCACGATAAAATGCTCGCTGGTGTGATGACGCAACATCCCTTCAAAGGTATGCGCATCGAATTTGACCAACGTCGTGTCGCCCCCGATCCGATTAACCGCGGCCGGAATCATACCGACACGGCGTAAACGGCCCGCTGCTTTGGAACCCTGGGCTACTCGCAGCTCGGCTTTTAATTTGATCTCTTCTTTCGCCATTTCTAATCCTTATCCATTGTAAAACCGTAAAAAACGGAAAATACCCTATCGCATTCCTCCCTAATTGTAAGATCAACCCAATCTCACAAAACGGTGGATTGCAACAGCAATCTCCGCGCACACGGCATAACTCATAGCCGGGGCCCCTGCACTCATTCAATTAAGAATAGAACAGAGAGCTAACCGACTTATCTTCGTGGATCCTGCGAATCGCTTCGCCCAACAGCTCAGCAATGGAGAGCACTGTAACCTTCATCGGCAGGCTGGCAATATCCAAATCGCTCCTCATCGGAACAGTATCGGTTGTCACCAGCTCTATCAGCTCGGATTCAGCTTTCAAACGCTCAACGCCTTTATCTGTCAGAGGTAAATGTGTCACCGCAGCTCGTATTGAGGCGGCTCCATTCTCCTTCAGAATTTTAGCTGCTGCACATAATGTACCGCAGGTTGTGCTCATATCATCAACCATGATGACATCGCACCCTTTAACGTTACCAACAACGCTAAAGGCATCCACTTCCGCGTCTCCCAAACGCTGCTTCGCAACAATTGCCAGGTCTGTCCCCAGCATTTGTGAATAAGCATAAGCCATTTTAGCCCCTCCGGTATCGGGCGACACAACAAGCGGCTTATTGAGCTTCATCTCACGCAGGTACTTCACCAATACCGTCGCGGCGTGCAGGTGGTCAACGGGAATATCAAAAAATCCTTGTATTTGCTGTGCGTGCAGATCCATTGTCAGCACGCGGTTTGCTCCAGCGGCAACCAGCAGGTTTGCCACCAGTTTGGCAGTAATAGGCACGCGCGGCTGATCCTTACGATCCTGACGCGCATAGCCATAATATGGAAGCACAGCGGTAATGCGGTTGGCAGAGCCCCGACGTGCTGCGTCGATCATAATCAACAGCTCCATCAGCATTTCGTTAGGAGAACCGACAATCGGCTGAACCATAAAAACGTCTCTTCCGCGAACATTGTCCTTTATCTTGCAATGAATCTCTCCATCAGGGAAACGTCTAATATCCATCTCTCCCAAAGGTTGCCCCAGAAACTCCATCATCTTGTCAGCCAAAGGCCGATTTGCTGTTCCAGAAAAAACAATCATTACTTTTCTGCCTTCCAAACGTTATTAATAATCATCAAAATCAAAATGGTTGCCCGGGGTAGATTCGAACTACCTCCGAAAGAGTCAAAGTCTTTTGTGCTGCCATTACACCACCGGGCATGTTTGCACTAACATGTGCCACAAATCAGCAGGTAATTGCTGAATTACCCTCTCTCCATGAGCCTTATTTTCAACAAGCCCGAATACAGATGCACCGCTTCCAGAAAGCAACACTCCTAAACATCCTGCTTCTCTTAACAAATGCGATACTCGCGCCACAACAGGGTAACATTTAAAGACTCCATCTTCGAATCCGTTGTACAATGCGTCCGAAACTGAGCGAACATCTCCTTTTTGGATATGAGGGCGTATATTATTGATTATTTTAGGTGGTTTAGTCAAGTCTGCTCTCCAGTTCTTATAGATTACCGCCGTGGAGCACATCACCCCCGGATTGGCAACCACCATCCACATAGAAGCGCAATCATGATCTAAACCATTATCTAAAAGGGGTTTAACTCGCTCTCCACGGCCTTCCATAATCATCACGCCACCATGTACCAGCGATGGAATATCACTACCTAAATTTGCACCGAATGAGGTTAATTCGTCTAAAGAGAGGTTCAAATCCCATATTTTATTCAATCCATTGATAACTGCCGCCGCATCAGCACTGCCTCCCCCCATACCACCGCCAATCGGAATTCGCTTGTGAATATGGATCTTCACACCTCTATTAATCTTATAACGCGCCTGCATCAAATGGGCTACTCGTACAGCCAGATTATCTTCATCATCACCCAGCCGGTCTCTGTTTATCCAGCTCTCTGAACTGAGAGAAAGGATAACTTCAGAGGGTAGCGGTGTTAACGAAACGGTATCCGCTAAAGAGATAGGCATGACCACACTTCTCAGCTCATGGTATCCATCAGGACGCTTCCCCAATATCTCAAGAGTGAGGTTCACCTTGGCGTGTGCTTCCAAATCTATGACATTATCTGATATGGTCATGAAGGCGGTATTGTTGCAAAAAACACGCTTCGGCGCAAGTTCTGAGGTGCGACAAATTGCACTTAGTGTGTTTTTTCCATAATCTAACGCAAAAATGCATCAAATATTGTCCTCAGCTTGTCTATGCGGTGGACAACAATGATTTTGAAGGTTATCCGGCAATGTGCACCGTTTTAAAAATTCTTCCAACTCCACCTCTTGACACCACTCGCTAAGATTGATAATCTTTCTATTTACGTAATAAATTGTCTAGTGCTCTGTCGAACTTACAGAATCACAGTCTGCTAGTTGCCATTTTTTGTTGAATAATATTCACTACAAGGAAAGAGAAGAAATATGCATTCATTTAATATCGTCGGGGCATCCCGACGCAGTTTCCTGAAAACGGCGGCAAGTGCCACCGCTTTTGCAACTTTCGCCGGTTGCCAAAGTCGCAAAGTATACGGTCCTAACGAACGCATAAACCTAGCCTGTTGCGGCATAGGTTGCCAGGGCGGAAATGACATCAACGCTCTGATGAACACTGGCATGTTCAACATCGTGGCGCTGTGCGACACCCAGATGGGTGCCAAACACACAGAAGCTATCCTTAAAAAATATCCAAAAGTCCCCCGCTTCCATGATTTCCGCGTAATGCTGGACAAAATGGATAACCAGATCGATGCCATCACCGCCGGTGTACCCGATCACACTCATTTCCCGATCTGCATGCAGGCCATGGCTATGGGCAAAGGCGTATATGTTGAAAAACCGCTGGCGCACACCTTCCAGGAGTGTAATCTTCTTATTAAAGCTGAGAAAAAGCACAAGGTTGCCTGCCAGATGGGTAATCAGGGCCACTCCGGACCTAACTATTATCAGTTCCGCGCTATGGTTGAAGCCGGCATGATGGACAACGTAGTAAAAATGGATGCCCATATGACCAAGGGCCGTCGCTGGCATAAATGGAATGCTCAGGTTCCTACCAAAGGAATGAACTGGGATCAGTGGCTGAATAAAGCTGATGATATGCCGAAAGAAATGGATTGGAATACATGGCTGGGACAGAACCAATTCCATGAATTCAAAACCGATTACATCAATGGCGACTGGCGTTGCTGGTTTGACTTTGGTAACGGTGCACTGGGTGACTGGGGCGCACACATCATGGACTCAGTCCACGAATTTCTGGATCTCGGCATGCCGGAGGAAGTTAAACTGGAAATGATCAAAGGTCACAACGACTATGTATTTCCAATGAGTTCAACTCTGAACTTCAAGTTCCCCGCACGCGGCAAAAAACGGCCGGCAATGGATATCGTATGGAGCGAAGGTATCGGTAACGTACCGGAACTGCCTCCTGGTTATCACAACACAAAATCCACCGGCAGCGATGCACCTCCGTCAGGTGGCAGTGGCAATGAGGTAAAATCCATGGCCCCAGGTAAAATCATCTATCGTGCTGACGGCGTTTCATTCAAGGGTAATTCACATGGCAGTACGCTTTCTGTTGTTAAAAACCAGAATGAAAGCAAAGCAAGCGCAATGCCTGAGTACGAGCAGAAACAACCTAATCACTACAAGGACTTCGGTCTGGGTGTTAGAGGTGAGAAAAAATGTAACTCCCGCTTCGCTGTGGGCGGCGAACTCAGTAAGATTCTTTGTCTCGGCTGTATTGCTCAGCGCGTGAGAACATCTTATAAGTTTGATCGCAAGCACGAAGAAATCACAGACAACAAGCTTGCAAATCAGCTGCTCAAGGGAGCACCTCCTCGCAAAGGCTGGGAGCAGTACTACAAAGTTTAAAACTAATTCATTTTAAACTGACAAAAAAGCGTGCGCCTCCCGGCGCACGCTTTTTTTATTATAAGACCACTCTTCACTCTTCAACCCTAACACGCGGCAACAGATTTCTCTCAGCGCCTCTGCGTTATAAAGTTTCCATTCGCTATCGTTATGGGCCTAATGCGCCAAATGGGCCTAATGTAAAAACAAGAGGATGACACAGGTATCACCTCTACGCTCTTCTAACCTCACTCCTCGCACCTCAAACCTCTCACCTCTTCACTCCGTGTCCCTGTGTCTCCGTGTTAAAAATCTCTCCAGCTCCCTAACCCCTCCAGCTCCCTATCCCCTAACAACACCTCACACATCTTCAAATCACTGCAACACCAGCACCGTGCCTCCACTAACCTCAACCACACGCAGATACTGCACCAACGTACCATCATCTGTAATAGAACCGCCGGAATCGGCGGTCAAACTCACCCATATTCCGTTATCATAGAGGTCCTGTCCAGACCGAGGTGCTGACCACACAAACTTCGACGCATCGCTGGAGGCGACATTTCTGATGTTATACCTCTTCTCTGTATCCAGTCCCAGTGCCCCCCAGGGCTCCTTCAGATCATAGGTATCACTGGCAGGTGTATGCGCATCATCAAGAATCAATGCAAAGGCCAGCACCACATCATTACCGGCAACAGGGCCGATTCCCGGCTGCTCATACTTTGCGGCAGCAAGAATCTTCGCATTATCGCCACCAGCCGTGCGGCTCAGGAAGTAGCGGTTCATGCTGCGCAGTGCAGGAGAATTAAGCCGCGCCCAATTCACACGACCATACCACTGGTCCATATCTGTCGAGGATGCAGGCGGATTATCCCAGTAGGTCGCCTTGTTCCACTGTTTGAAATGAGGAATATACTTTCCGAAGTTAAGTTCAAAGAGCTCAAAGCCCTGGCTAGCCCCACCGCTTGTGCTAGTTGCAGGGATAATACCCCTCTCCTGCCCATAGAACATCATCGGCAGTCCATCTATCATGGAGTTGCAGCCATGCCGTGAGGCGGTCTTCCAGGCATCACTGAAGGGCATCTCTTCATCATGACCGGTCAGGTTCAAAAGAATTGATCCTCCATTATAGGAGTTGCGACGTGATTCATAGGCATCTTTAAACTCAGATGTCTGCGTCATACTTTTGAACTGAAAAACGATATTCTCATTCAGGATATCAAAGTGACGATTGGAGCGGTATCCGGGAATACCCCCGTCCAACGTTTCGGCCATAAAGATGAAGTTCCATTTCAAGCTGCGGGTGTGATTAATGAAATACTCCCAGAACTGCGGTGGCAGCCCCTGTCCAAAATCACAACGCAAACCATCTATACCCAGATCATCCTGAGATCCATCACCGTTGTTGTTTCCGGGGTGACCTGTCTTATCCAGCCAGAAATCAGCGTAATAAGCAAAGTACTTCCAAAGATCCTTTGTGTCATTGCTCATCCCGGAGTAATCATACCAGTCATCCTCGTTATATATTGGACTGTTATCAGCCTGATTAACAACCAGGGCCGCATAATTCCCAAAGAAAAGATCGGCAGCATCATTCCACTTACCAAAATCACTACGATCCGGAGCCACCGCAAAATCATTATCATACACTCCGTTATAATAAGTGGCGGCATTACCATAATCATTTGTATGCGAATACCACCCCGGCCTGGAAGAACCAATGCTGTCATCCTTGTTGGAACAGAATCCGAGATCAACACCCCCCTGTCCAAATTTAGCATCCCAGGATGTATGATTGAAAACACCATCCAGTATAATATTCACGGTTCCAACACTACCGTCATAGCTATCGCACTCTGCCACAAAATTTGTGAATTCGGTCATAGCGGAGGCCTCTGTGCCAGCCGCGCCATACCATTTAGAAACCGCAAAGTAGTCACGGGTGGCATAAGGACTCCCCGGAGTGTAACCGGATGAATCTCCACGGGTTGTTATCGAACTGGGATGTATCGGCTGAAACCAAAGACAGTTGGCCTGCAGAAAATTCATATGGTTCAAGTTGAATTTACCATTATTCGGATTGCTTAAATCAGCAAAGGTGCTACGACCCGCCTCGGAAGCTGAGTCCGCATTGATAGTCAGTGCATTCAACTCGTAAAGGGTCATAGCATGAACCTTGGTCGGAGAGATCACCACAGCATGATCGCGCTTACCGTCATCGCCATACCAGCTCCAGGTTGTTCCACTCTGACCGGAACCATGATAACGTCCGGTCAGACGGTAGGCACCGCACTTATCAACACTACCACTCCACTGATAAACCCCATTGCCCATATCCGTCATTGCAAAAGCAGTGTAATAAGCACCGCTATCAGATGTGGTGATGAGATTGCCATTGGGCGGAGATATTCCATCAGCATAGCCATCAGCGCTAATCAAAGCACTGGAATAATCCACATCAGCCAGGTCACGACGACCCAGATTGGTGAACAGCTCCACATCAGAGGCGGTCAAACCATTAAGGGTGTATTTCACAATCACACCCACACTCTCTGAAGTACGCTCATCTATGAAGGCCTTGGAGGTGGTATAGTCGGCATCCAGCCAGCTGCTGCCACCATCAATAGAGACACGCAGACGACTGCCAGCGGTATAGCTGTAGTTCACACCGCCATTGCTGTCGCCCCTCAGAGTGCAGAGATCAGGATCTGTCGCAATCACACCACTCGGCATGGTTGAGGTGAAGACATAGTAAGCGACCGCAGCACCGGCTGCCTGCGGAGGAATTATCGCCGTATATGTGGTTCCACTACCAGAGGCAGCCGTAATGGAGGTGCTGGCAAACCCATCGGTTGTCCAGCGCACGTAGATACTCTCCTGAGAGGAGGGGGTGGCATCCGTTGTAATAGTCACTGTTATATTGGCGCTGCCGCTGTAGGAGTGATCATCGGTAACCGAAGAGAAGCCAACCGGAGCATTATCGGTTTCCATAACAACATAGTCCCGCTGCCACCAGCTATCATAGCCCTTGATTCGGAAAGTGTAGTATTTTGAGGAGGATGCGTTAATCGATAAATTTTCGCCGCCCTCTTTGTCCGCAACTCCAATTGATGAGTTAGCTGAAGCTAAAGTTCCCTCTCCCATCCACTCGACAGCCCCATCTGAACTGTAAAACTTATAACCAGTGGGAGTTCCACTCATACCCGTCACAGTGATTGCACTATACGCCCCACTTCCAAAGGAGTTATCCACAGCAAGGTCAGATCCCGCAGCCCATCCAAAAAAATCACCCCTTATAGAGGTAGCGGCATTAACACTTAACGCCGCTAATAACACACATACATACAGCGCACTTTTTTTCATGTTTAGCATTTCCTGTTTCCTTTCACAAAGCTCACTTTTTTTGACGCATGACTCACGACGCAGTGACTCAACTGATTGAGACGCAACTCTCCGTGTCACCGTGCCTCCGTGTTAAAATCTCTCCAGCTCTCTATCCCCTTCAGCTCCCTAACCCCTGAACTATTTCACCATCAGAATAAACCCGCGCTGCACAGTCTCACCGGGAGCTCCATCTGCACTGAATGCCAGCGAGAAACTGAAGTTGCCTGTTCCATAAACCTCCACCTGATCAACCTGTGCCTGATTGCGCATATTTACTGTATAAAATTCAATCCCCTCACCGGGGTTGTCATCCACTGCATCCTCTTTAATCACAGCTGTATGAACCCCGTCATTCGCGCCGACAGCAACGCTCACCGCACTCGCGGCCCCGGTTGTGGCAATGCGAAGCACACCACCCTCGAGCGACTCCGTCATACCAGACTGCCCCTTAACCAGCAGGTTCATCAGATCAGGCGACAGGCCATTGCGCACATAAAGCGGTTCGTCCGCAAGATCACCACTCAGCGTATAGCTGACCTCAAACACATTGGTATATGCACCAAGCGTAACGGTTTTGCTGATCTTTCCATCGCTGGAAACAAGCTGCAATCCATTACCACCACTCAGAGTCACGGTATAAAGATCATTCACATAATCCGATGTTCCCACCCACCAGTCCTTCAAACAGGTGGTGCGGTAGGCACCAATGCCGTTTTCATCAGCATTGTGAGAGCCCTCTTCCTCGGTCTGACTGCCGGCATAACTTGCAAAGTTACCGACTACCTGCCACACACTGCCATCATCTTTGCGGGTCCAGGCTGCAGTCATGCGCCCGCCGATACGTTCAAAAAGGGCGCAGACATGCCTGTTACAAAGCAGATATTCATCCTCTCCATCAAGATCAACATCCGCAACCCGCTGCGTTGCAACGCTCATAGAGGATGCATCCACCGCCCACTGATCTACAGCGGAATAAAGTGAGGCAAAACGACTCTGCGACTGTGCCACCTTTGCAAAATCAATCAGGAACCCCGGATCAGTTGCAGGATAGATATACTCTCCGGTACTGTATTTGGAGAGGTCGTTATTATCCTCCGTGTGAAAGGCGCTCTGAAACACCGAGCTGTGAATCACACTACGGGCAAGATCCAGCACAGAGGTACTCGCAATATTCATAACTGCATCCCATGCATTAGAGACCACTCCACCGGAGTAAAGCATTCCGTAGGAATCCGGCATAGCCACACCGCTGCGAATGTCAAAGAGCTTATTATACAGCCCCTCTTCATTGGCGCTGCCACTATACCAGCTGTCATAATTCATCTGCGTAGCATGGTTGAGCCAGTCATGTCCCAGCTTCTGAAGTTCCAATGTGCCACGATTAATCTCATGCCACTCATCACCATCACCATCGCCATCCAGATCCTCCTGCTCAGCCAGAATATCGTCCAGCGCAACCAGCCGCAACCAGGGACGGTTAGCAACCCAGCGAACAACGCTGTCATATCCTGCCGCTTTCTTTGCATCAAGCGAATCCTCCCAGGGATAGAAGAGCGTTATCACCTGATCCTGCGTTGAACTGCGGGCACGACGGTTAAAGAGCGCACGCAACGCCAGAGCAATACCTCCATCATGTACAGCGTACTTATACTGTTCGACATTATTATTGATCACAAAACACGAGATGTCATTAATGCTGTTGATGCGGTAGCCATCCTCACTCAATGCAGTGGTACGCCCAAACCAGTTCCACATATGGCTATCCTGATCAAGCACCGTAGCTGCATATCCCATCGCTGTAATCTTACTGAACACATCCGCATCCAGCAGACGCTCAGGGGGCCAGAAAACGCTGTACTCATCAAATTCAACACCGTAAATCTGTGAAAGGAAATCCTCTGCCATCGCCACATTGTCGTTATTAAATTCAGGGGTGAAATATGGCAGCATATGATCAGCGAAGGTAGAGGCCAGCATATGCACTGTACCGGTGGCAGCCAGTTCGGTAATCCAGTTATTGAACTGCGGGCCATCGGCAATTCTTCCCAGCCGCCATGGCTCTGCGGTATCGGGATCGGTCTCAGCCCACTGCAGAGCACTGGCCAGGGTCGGCGTAATATGAAGATTCAGCTTTCGCCGGTAGACATCATGAATATTTATTGTACGGTGCAACCCATTACCATCACCATCGTTGATCAGGCTCTGCACAACACTGCCCGGCTGAATATGCTGATTGCCATGCACCAACAGGGCAATCTTGGCACATTGTCCATTATCGCTATCATTGTTAAAGCCCACCCACTGATTGAGATATCCATTCTCGCTGATCCAGGATTGATCACGCCAGTAATCAGAGCAGATCCAATCGCTCCGGACCGTATCACGCATATCAGAACGCCCCCCGATATCGCCACTGCCAACTGGAGAGTTTGAGGTGCCGTCCTTTGTCGTGTAAACCTGGAAGTTCAGATTGTGATAGTCGAGTCCATTCCAACCGGCATCAATCAGTGCCTGGCGACTGATCGAAAATTCAACCGCATCCAGCTCTGAATTAAAGTAAGCCAGTCTAAAGCCGTCAGCCGTGCTCTGACTGCGCCCGATCAGACCAAAGTCAGTCGGATCCTGCCCGACAACAGTTGTATTGCTGTTGCGGTCCAGATCCACATAAACCACACCATCGTTATACCCGTAAACCGCGACAACCGCCTCATACTGCATCTCGGTTCCGGTGTCCACATCATCCGGCAGACTCACCTCACCAGCACCGGGGCTGTTCATATCAATGGCCACATAGATATTGAGATAGCCATCCTCAGCATTGGCCTGCAGGTCAACAAAGTCAACCCGGAAGTAGAACTGTCCATCACCGCCGGCACTGCTGTCGCCACCGTCATGAGCATAGAACGCCACCATATCACGCGCGGTATCATATCCATCCCAGGCGCGGTAGATATCCACAGCAGAGTTCTGCGCCTCATCATTATAGTTATCAAGGGCCACCAGATCATCTTCACTCCAGTCGGTAAACTCAACATACTGGGTAACACCGTTCACAACACCTATCGCATCACCACGTCCGATAACAATGGAACCCTCCGGCGGCGGAATTCCGGTATCTGCCACCCGCGGGTTTGTTCCATTAGCATACTCCTGGGCATTGCTGAACAGATCGCCATCAGGGTCGGCAGCCGCCCCGTTAACACTATCAGCGCTGCTGCCATCCAGAGTAACACTGCCATCATCCAAAGGATTAAAGCCATAGTTATTCTCCCAGCCATCAGGCAGTCCATCACCATCAGTATCAGGATTCAGCGGATCGGTTTCCAGCCAGACCTCGCCGCTCTCCCAGAGGCGGTTGCTGTTGACATCGCCATCAATCAATCCATTAAAGTTTTTATCCTCACTGTAACCATCATTAGCGCCATCGTCATCGGTATCAGAGTTATTAGGATCGGTCTCCAGCCATATCTCGGCAGGATCAATCTCTCCATTCGGCCAACTGCGTGCCAGATAAGGTTTCCAGTCAACCGGTAATCCTTCTCCATCACCATCCACCCAGCCATTGCGGTTGGCGTCCTCAACACCATCAGGAATACCATCCCTGTCACTATCCGCATTCGTAGGATCGGTTGTGGTCCCCTCCAGCAGTTCGGTACGGTCACCGCCCGTGGAGATACTATCCACCCCAGGGACCTCGCCATTTCTGGAACTATCCGCATTATCAAGTGTATTATAGAAAGGCGGATCAAGATCAGCCTGAAAGTTAGGATATCCATCACCATTGGTATCGGTTGCTGTATCGGTCTCAGCCGCATCGGTCGGGTTACGCCACCCCAGCTCCAGTCCATCGCTCAAACCATCGCCATCGGTATCCGGGCTCGTAGCACTTGAGTAACCGCTACTCTTCCACTTAACAATCTCTGACTGCATCCATAAATCTGAATTCGGAGAGGTAACCAGCTCATCAAGTTCATATGAGCTAACCTCGTCAGAATCAAGAATGCCGTCATCATCATCGTCATCACTATCTTCAGTAGCATCCACCAGCTGCCGCAGAATCACGGTGCTGTTGCGCCCTGCCACATTCGAGGCACCATCAGTTGTCGAAATCGATGCCGTAAAATGAAAGAATCCCGCGCACATGCCTTTCCACTGATAATCTATAAACTGCGAACCTCCCTCGATACGGTTGGTCACATAAGTTACGCTGCCCGTGTATCCATCAGGCCACTGATTCATAATCACGCTGTGTGCTGCCACATTGGTGACGGTACGCAGCTGAATAATCATAGAACGATCCTCTGCGGATGGTGATGCCACATCAGGAACTATCAACTCAATCGGCTGGCCGTCAGAGTCATACTCCTTGGGCTCTACAATCTCCAGGGTGGGTGCCTCCGCGGCCTTCTCCGCCTTCACAAGCCGGGTGGCGGTCATATCGCCGGCACCATCCCGTACAAGGGTGACCTCAATACCATGCAGCCACTCACTCTGTCCGTTATACAGATTCGGCAGATTGTAAAGCAACGCATAATATTCCGAGGTCTCATCCCGGACAATCGAATAATCGCCCTTATTCTGAACAACCCCGCCGGATGTCTGGCCAGAGTGGTCGCTCTGAATCCGGAGTGTCAGATTGTTAATCAGCTGCGCGTCGCTCAATCCATCAGCCAGCGACTTCGAAAAATATGCCTTTAATCCATAACCGGCACTAACCCGGTCTCCATCCTGCTGAGGCCAGGCCACAAACAACTTCTGATCAGGTCCCCAGGTATTAACCTGACGCACCAGCGTAGTGAAATGCCCGACGGAATCGCTCATATTCGTTGTCCATGATGACCGATCCACAGAAGACCATTCACACAGACGCGTCTTAATGTCTGCCACACCTCCACCTGAAGGGATGTTCCCATAGTTAAACCGCCAGCTCTTCGCATATCCATCAGCACCCGGCAGATAGGAGCTCTCTTCAAAGGCACTCTGCCACGACTCTGCCACCAGCGCATCATAAACGCCATTAGTGTTGATATCCTCATAGGGCTCACCGACAGTATAATCTCCGCTGTCATCGCTATCATCATAGGGTTCAAAACCGCGCCCGTTGCCATTGGCCACACCGGTAATATAGTCATCGTTATCCGCATCACCATCATCAATGTGATACCAGAGCTCACGCGTGGAGCGGTCGGTCAATGCCACCACACCGTACTGCTGACCGCCAATGCTGTCGCCATTGTTCTGCGGCCACTGAATCAGTCCCTGTGGACTCTCCACATCGTAATAAAATGTCTGCTTGAAGGTATTATAGATTGCAGCCGCATTATCCCTCTCCAGAAATGCCCGCACCTTAATCATATGAAAGCCCTCATCAAGCCCGGTCCTGAACTCGCTGAAGTCATTATGCGGATAGAAACCAACACTCTCTCCATTAAAGCCATCCACCTGCCAGACCGCCATGCGGGTGGTTTTCAAAGCAACCGCACCGGAATCTCCCGGCCAGATAATACCCCAGGGTGCGTAGGTGCCGCCATCCTGCTGACGGAATCCGCCGACTTTATAGCGGAAATCCGTTCCGGCAGCAATTGCAGGAAGCGGACATTTCCACCAGTCATTGCTGTCACCCGAGTCAGAGTGATCAAAGAAAAGCTCAACTGTTAGTGTGCTTCCTTTACCCATTCCCCCGGCACCCTCAGGCCAGCTGCCGTCGGTAGTATAATATAGAAAAACGTGATTAATATCATGAGGGCTACCGGTCTTCACCCAAAAATTGGTGCTGGTGTACTGTGATGCCCCGGTATCAGTTGTATTCGTCGGGTTATGCCAGACAAACGCAGCCGTCTCTGAAGAACTTGCATTAACCGTAGTGCTCTCATTGATTGTCCAGGAGCCGGAGCCCCATGTCGTGACGTAGCTGGTGGCACCCATTGATCCAATATTGTTATGCGTGCTATCCTGAGCCGCAAATTTTTCACGATGAATACGCTTCACAAATTCAGCCTGCTCATAACCGAGAAAGATGTCATCGGCATTGGCTGGCGGATTATCGCGCTTGGCCGTATCCCAGGCATAGGACGATGTCCCGTTCAGGTCAACACCGCCATCCAGCTTCATCAGAACATTCTTGGCGGAACCGTCAATACGGGCGATCACCTGCAGATTAGTACCGCAGGTAATACGCGGCACAGTGTAGGTATAGGCAAAATCCGTTGTATTGGTGTCTGTAACGCCATAAGGATTGAATGCCGGGTCACCATCAGGACCATCATAACGCACATACGACATTGTATCAGCCTCTTCTCCATTCTCATAGAGCATCACAGGACTGCCGCCGGTTTGCGACCATAACTCGGAGGGATCAGGATTCTTCCATGAAAAGATAAAGTAACCACCCTCCGGCACTACCACCTGCCACAGAGCTGAGGCCCATGTGTAAAAACCGCCACCATCAGATGAGTAGTTATAGAGATAGGCATCTGTACCGGCCGGTCCACCAGCCTCATGCGGAAAGCTTACGTTCTGATCAATCGACCGGGCCTGACCTGATGAATAGTTATCATTCAACATAATCAGCATCGTCACCTTATCGGCATCTGTGCTGCCACCCTGACGCCAGTCCAGACGCTCATAGGCCACATAATCGCTGTCCGAATAAACACCTCGCTGATAACCGCGCGCAAACTGATTATGAGCATAAAGCAGACGCGGCACCTTGTTATCGCCCCACTGGCCGAGAAAAGCAGTATTGGCCCAACGAGGAAAGGCTCCGCCGCTCTCACCCAGAGTTTCGGCATGATAGTTACCATCCGTATAGAGAAGGCCCAACCCAGCCCGCGTGTAATACATAGCCTGCTGCAGATCACGGCAGGCGGCATAATCGTTATCATGGCTCTGCGCATGCATTACGCCCAGAGCAGGATCAAAACCACCGGAGCCCGATGCATCCAGCCCCTCCAGACTGGCCCACGGATTGCCCAGATTTCCATTGAGTTTACTACGCAGGTCATTATCTACAAGCCGCATGCCCGCGGAAAAATATCCATCGTATCCCGGAGGCGACCCCAAATGCTCACCGAACATCATGGCATCATCGCGGGGAATCTCTGTATTAAAAACACTGTCACGGTGATTACCCCAGTCAGAGATATTTCGAGAGATATTATACTGCACCTGTGCGCCACCGCAATAACCGGCACCGCTGGTGTCACTGTTATACTCACCAAAGAAATAGTCAGGAACATGCTTCACCGCATCAAGACGCAGACCATCAGCCTTGGTACGGTCCATCAGCCAGCGCACTGCTCGTACCAGATAGGCACCGACATCCTCTACAACCGGATTGCCCATGTTGTAGATCCCGTCACCATAACCATGAGCAGCATCCTGCCAATCCAGCCGCGAACCATCCAGACCGGTATCGCTGAATGCTTCACAGGGCTCACCTGCTGAGTGCTGTCCATCAGAGTTCAGATCCTCCCAGTCAAAGCATCCATTCCCCGCGGCAGTGGCAACAAACTGACTGACAGAGTTTGTATAGCCTGAATCCTGATAGCTCTCCTTATTGGCAAAGGTATGCACATCCCAGTTGTATGTATCATACCCCACAGCAATCGGCAGGTCCGTATCCAGATAGAATTCAGGATTATCCGGCTGACGCACCCCGCTCCATTTAGGATGATCATCCCCCTCGGAGTAGCCGAAGTTATCGTTGGGAGTTTCATGGGCAATATCGATCAGATCAGAGAGCCCCAGATTCATCACCTGCCAGGCGGAGTTCCAGTCGCGGCAGTTATCCCACTTTCGATAAAACCCCTCCTCTGTCTTTTGCAGATGAAAATCCTCCGGCACCATCCCTGGATAGATATCAATTGAGGTACTCTCATTATAACCGGGAATATCAAAAGCCCGGTGATTCATAATATTGTCAAAATAGATGCGGATACCGAAACGATGAGCCACCTCTATCAGATAAAGAAGATCCGCCTCCGTTCCATAGCGGGTACTGACCGTATTGCGCTGCTCGCGTCCTCCCAGATCGAGCGGATCCCAGAGATCATAGCCAACCGATAAACCACCGCTTCCTTTAGTTGGAGGCGGCAGCCAGAGTGAGGAGTAGCCCGCTTCAGCCAGCTCCGGCATTTTTTCAGCAATCTCAAGCCAGCTTGTATTAAAATACTGTAACATCGCCTCAGAAAAAACATTAGTAGCCGTCAGAAAGGACGCAAGCAGAACCACAATAATTTTATATTTTCTCATACTTTCCTCTGTAGCTGCGGTCGCTGACCTCCGTAAATATTGACGCACGACTCACGACAAACCGACTCATACAGCGCCGCAGGCTTGTAGCGACCGATCATGGACGGTTCTTCGACAAGCTCAGAACAGGCGGGCCGCCATCCCTCCATGAATTGACTTTCAACGAATTTAACTATTTTAACACCTTCAACGAATTCAACGCCTTCAACACTTTCAACGTCTTCAACGTAGCACCCACTTTAGAACTCACGCACTCCAGCACTTTAGAACTTCCCATCTCCC
Organism: Kiritimatiellia bacterium; assembly: GCA_027858965.1. Taxonomy (GTDB): domain Bacteria; phylum Verrucomicrobiota; class Kiritimatiellia; order RFP12; family UBA1067; genus M55B167. Next base: position 14,836 of record JAQIBS010000193.1, on the reverse strand, counting down.
CTACACCTTCGCAATCCGTTCGGCGATCTCTTTAATCTGCCCAACGTCCAGAAATCCAATATTCAACACATCAACCTGCGCCTCTTTCAACGCAAACCTAATCGACTGATCAACCTTGTTTTTATCACCGGCAAAGCTGCCTTCACCTAAAATCTTCATTCCAACCAGCCCCTTTCCCTGGGATTTAAGCTGTTTTGCAACTGCGAGATTATCATCCACCTTGCCATTCATTTTAGCACCGAAGGGATTTATGCGAATATGCACAGCGTCAATCCAGTCAGAATCAACGCAAGCCTTTAAACCAGGAAAGCCATGAGCTGAACATCCGTGCGCCCTGATATCGCCCTTCTTCTTGAGCTCCTCAAGGTCATTCGTATATGAGCTCTGTTCACTCAGCCAGCTATCCTTATTGACGCAGTGCACCTGAACCATATCCAGATAATCGGTTTTAAACTCCTTCATAAAACGCGGCACAAGCACCTTAGCACTGTAACGCTCTTTCTCGGGAATGCCATTTTCACGCCACCATATTTTTGTAAACAGGGTATATGTATCACGCTTAAAGGGAGCAAGGGCGTCAGCAATGATATCATGCGATCCGTAAAGATCGGCTGCATCAAAACAGCGGACTCCCATCTCATAGGCATCACGCAGCAATTTAACAAAATTATCCCTACCTAACTTCGTCTGCTTAGACTTGCGTTGCCAGGCCTTAACACCTGTTCCAAAACAGAGCCGGGACGTTTTAATACCGGTATTGCCTATCTCAACCTGATCATAAGCGCTGAGCTTCTTTGACTCAACTGACTCCTGAGCTGAAACGCTGCCAGCGGTCACCACAGCACCGGTTGTTACGGATACAAAATTTCGTCTGCTTATATTTATCATGAAACACCTCACTTTTAATTATCCCGCTGAATGACTAACATTATATTTATATAATCAATCTTCAGGGTTACTACAACAGCGTTTCGCTTGAAACATATCTATCCCAAGTTATTTTATAAATATGATATATGAAAATGCCGACCATAACAACCTTGTAGAATGACCTATTTAACAGCATTAATCATCCACGTTCCACAATTTTTCCTCTGCGTCCTCAGCGCCTCTGCGAGAGATAAACAACAGAAATTTAATACAAAAAAATGCCACCCGCAAAACGGATGGCATTTATTCAAATCACTTAATGGATTAGATCACTCTTCAGGCTTTGTTTTGATAAGACCAAGACCGCGGTCTCCATCTTTCCACATGCCGCGCTCTTTAAGCACATTTATACGCTCGTAACGTTTTAAGACATTACGTTTCGCGACAATCTTACCTGAACCTTTTAAACTGCTATGCTGACTCATTATTTAAATTCTCCTCTTCAACCTTGCTCTTCATCACCGCACAAAGAGGTACAAATATACCATAAACGGCTGCATTTTCAACTGCTAAATCATAAGATTAAGCATATATTTCGTGAATAAACACAAAATGGTGGGCCCAGCTGGACTCGAACCAGCGACCTAAGGATTATGAGTCCTCAGCTCTGACCAACTGAGCTATGGGCCCGTACTTCAAAAAAAGCACGGGTAATTTATCATAAAGAGCCCCACGCCTCAACTACAAATCAGCACTAGCACAAAAAAACAATCAGGCGAGTCGGGTAGAGGTTGAAGACGAAAAGTTCTAAAGTGCGAGAGTGCGAGAGTTAAAAGCGTTCAAATCGTTAAAGGCGTTGAAGTCCTTGAACAGTAACTGATGGAGGGACGGCGGCCCGCCGTCCGCTTAACCTGACAAACAACATGTGTTTTTCGAGTGAGTCAATATAATCGAATGAACCGAACCGTGCAGCTTCCTCTAGGAAGCGCACCCATTTTACAGTTGACAGTCGTCAGTCATCAGTCGTCAGTTGATACTCCACGAAACGCACCCATCTTTCACCTCCCAAATTTTCACCCCAAAAAAACAGCGAAGCGCGAAGGAGAAAATCCCTCCAGCTCCCTAACCCCTAAAACTCCCCAAACTTCACAGCGCACTTCGCCTTCATCCCTTTCTCCGCCACAACCTCAACCGTTGCACTACCACTCTTCCCCGGCACACTGCGCAACACGGCAACCGCCTTACCATAAAAAAGCGAATGCGTATCATCCGTAAACGAATCAAATCCCATCTGATCCCCATTGGCCACACCAGCCAGCCTGGCTGCACCAGACACCTTGAAAGTCAGCGTATCCATTGCCAACGGACACACCCGCCCCTTTTCATCCAGCATCTCAACCGTGACATAACAGAGGTCCATTCCATCGGCATCCATCTTAAACCGATCCGGTGTAACACGCAGCTCCGCCGCCTTCTCAGCCGTCTGCACAATACTCACCCCGATTTTCACTCCCTTTTTGTAGGCAACCGCCTTGATCTCTCCCGGCACATAAGGCACATCCATCCAGCGCAGACGATAAACATCAACCACATTAAAGTATAGATTCTTTGACTCAAGCGTTGCACGATCCACCTTTTTACGACGCCCCAGACTTTTACCATTCAGAAAAAGCTCAGCTTCATCGCCATCGGTATAGAGGAATACCGGCACATTATCCCCCTCCTGCCAATTCCAATGCGGTGTAAGAAAAACGGTATGCTTCTTTTTATTCCAGTGACTGCGATACAGATAGTAGCTGTCTTTAGGCAACCCTGCCAAATCGACAATACCAAAATAGCTACTACGAGCCAGACGTCCCTTTGAATCCGCATACTTGCGACTGAACGGAGTTGGTTCACCCAGATAGTCAAAGCCGGTCCAGACAAACTCCCCGGCTACATAACTATGCTGTATCATGCGCTCAAACTCATGTTCAGGAATATCAGACCAGCGGGCGGATGTCAGGCAATAGGCACTGAGATAGCCATCCTTGCCCCAGTCGGTTTTGTTTTCCGGCATCGTCAGCTTATAGGCCCCACGTGTACCGAAAACCGATCCACTCTCACTATAAATCAGCGGTTTGTCAGGATAATTCTCTTTAGCCACCAGATATTTCTGTCCGTAATTCCAACCGCTTGTATCAAGCTTGTCAAAAATATGCTTCTCTTTCTTTGCACCGCCGGGAATATGATTTCCCATCGTAGTGGGACGGGTGGGATCGTATTTCTTGAAATATTTAACCATCTTGGCTACATGTTCTGCCGACTTCCCATCGCTGTCATTTAGAATCTCACTTATCTCATTGCCGATCGACCAGAGACAGACCGATGGATGATTTCTGTCGCGCAGAACAAAATTCTTAATTTCCCTTTCCGCATATTGATTAACAAAATCTGCGGTAGAACACTGCACCCCGGCCGTAGGACCATATTTATCAAACAGCTCATTAAAGACAATAATACCCATGCGATCACAAAGCTCCAGCACCTCAGGGGCGGCGGCGTTATGGCTGGTACGCAGAGCATTCACCCCCATATCCTGCATAATCTGAAGCTGCCGTTCCATGGCGCGCGGAAAGAATGCGGCACCCAGCGGGCCCTGATCATGATGCATATTAACGCCATTGAGCTGTACACGCCGACCATTCAGATGAAAACCATCATCAGCCGTCCATTTAAAAGTACGCAAGCCGAATGATGTCTGTGCCATATCACGTTGCACCTTGCCATCCAGCAAGCGACTCTCGACCGTATAGAGACGCGGCGTATCAACATCCCAGCGTTGCGGCTTATTTATCTTAAAATTAAGAGAGGCCACCCTCAGCGCACCACCCCCCACCGAAATCGCTTTACTCTTCTTTTCAACCAACGCACCTTCGGGATCCTTAATAACCACCTCAACAAAAATATTCTTTGCCATATCCGATGTATTCGTCACATCAACCTTAGTATTAACCCTGGCGAATTTGGAGCTGACCAGCGGGGTTGTCACACTGAGGCCCCAGACAGGAATATGCAGCGGATCAACCAGGCGCATTGTAATCTTCCGGTAAATACCACCACCGGGATACCAGCGCGAGGTATGCTTACGGGTATCGGCATGCACAACCAGCACATTCTTTCCACCAAACCGGGCGCAATCCGTAGCATCAATCCAGAATGAATTATAGCCATAGATCCAGCTGCCGACCTCGCTACCATTAAGATACACCGTTGGATTAGCCATCACTCCATCAAAAACAAATTCCAGCCGTTTACCTTTATCGGCAGAAGAGAGATTAAAAGTCTTACGATACCAACCCTCATCCTTCCAGGGCAGCTTACCTGTACCGCCATCAGCCTCAGGAGCACCAAAAGGACCGCTGATCGCCCAGTCATGAGGCAGGTCAACCCCTTCCCATGTGCTATCATCAAAATCAGCTTTGACAGCATCCTTCTGATCACCTTTTGCAAAACGCCAGTTAAAATTAAAATCCCCGCCAGCTCCAAAAACCGTAACTGAGAACAACCCAGTCAAAATCATAGAAATTACGTATTTCATTCAAACACTCCTTTTTACTAATGTATTAAAGCATATCGTATCCCCCACCCCATTCCAACTAAATTAACCGCCTTCACGCGGGCGACATGGATGTCGCCCCTACATTATTGCCTATAAAAAAACACACTGGATTAAACACGACAAAATCCTTATAGTAGATTCATTGTTTATATGCACATAGAGTATTCGTTGGTTGTTAAAAAACTGTGACCCCATGCGCCATGCAGAATAAACACAACCGTAATTCAGGAAATAAATGATAATTTTAGCCATATCAGATTTACATTACAGTAACCTGTCACGTAATCAGATGCAAAAACACAACCCGTATGGCGCCCTATCAGCAACCCTGCTCAAAAAGACTGTGGACCGTCTTTTATACATGAACAAAAAACCGGATCTGATTATTATCACCGGAGATCTGCTGCAAGGCGACAAATCACCAAATGCCAAACTGGACCTAATCACCCTCAAGGGCGTTTTGACACGCACAGCCATTCCATACCTGACCCTACCCGGCAATCACGATACAGATGTCGATACATTCAACCAAATCATGGGAACCAGACCCGGTTTACATAAATACGGAGAGTACGGTTTTATTGTCTATAACGACATCTTTGAAGAATATCCCGAATATGACACATGCCAACGTACGAAAAACAGCATCGACGAAACAGCGCAAATACTAAAGGATAACCCGGAGCTCCTATTGATTGCGTTGCAACATGCACCGATATACCCCTCTATTGACTCTGAGTACCCGTATAATCTCAGCAATGCCAATCAGGTTATTGACAGCTATGCCGACAGTAATATAATCCTCTCATTAAGCGGACACTTCCATGAAGGAATAGCTCCGAAAAAACATAGAGGGGTTATCTATCATACAATCCCGGCACTCTCAAAAGCCCCCTTCCCTCTCTCCTTAATTGAACTTGATGGCAATAATATTACTATTAAAAACCTCTCTCTTAAAATGGAGGAGAGTTTTATTACAGATGTACACTGCCATACCGAACATGCCTACTGCGGGTCAACCACAGATACAGCACAGTGCATTGCACTCTCGCAGGCCCTGGGCGTTTCAAAACTCTGTATAACCGAACATTCATTCCAGCTCTATTTTCCAAAGAAAACCGCCATGTCATTTATCTGGCAGAGCCATCCGGAGATGGTCGAGCAAGCCTGGAGAACACCCGAATGCAGCCGCATGAAGAACTACCATGACTTTGTATCAGGATTTCGCTCTGATTACGTTAAAGCCGGATTAGAGGTCGATCTCTATAACAATGGACAGCTGCTGATATCGCCCGAAGATATGGAATTCGGGTGGGATGTCATTGTTGGTGCAGTGCATTTCATAGAGGGATTCAAAAGAGAAAAAATCAACCAGTCTGATGCCGAAAAGCTCTTTCTGCGAGATGTAGAACACCTCTTAATCAACGGCGTACATGTGCTGGCGCACCCCTTCCGGTTTTTCGGACGAAACCAACTGGAAACTCCAAAACATCTCTTTCAACCGGTTGCCGAGATGCTGGCTCACTATCATGTAGCCGCAGAGATTAACTACCACACCCACTTCCCTGAGGTAGATTTTGTTAAAATATGTGTCGAAAACAGGGTCAAGCTGGCACTGGGATCCGACACCCATGAACTGGGCGAAGCAGGTGAATTCTGGCCACATATCAATTTAATGAAAAGATCAGGAATACAACAGGAAGAGATGAAATCCCTCATCTTTCAGATCTAACGCAGACACTCCACAAGTGTTATCCCAATATCAGCCACTTGCAACAACAGCCAAAATAAGATAAGATGAAAACTTTATTTTACATGAGTACTATACTGTTATGAAATTAGAACACCAATACCGAAAATCAATATCAAAAGTTAAAAGAGTTGTTATCAAAATTGGCACTCAGGTTATCACCCTCCCTACAGGTGAACCAGACCTAAACCAGATCAAGATGCTCTCTGACCAGATTGCTGAACTTCACAAACAGAACTACGAACTCCTGATAATCTCCTCGGGTGCCGTTGGTGCCGGAGTTGAAGCAATGGGCATGGAGAGCCGCCCAACACGCGTTCCTGACCTGCAAATGTGCGCTGCTATTGGGCAGGCAAAACTAATGGCTCTTTACGACAATTTTTTCAAAGCGCACCAGATTACCATCGGCCAGGTGCTTTTGACCCATGCGGATTTTCACCATAAGATACGCCTCGGAAATGCAAAACGCACGATGCGCCATATGATTAAGCAACGTGTTGTACCAATCATTAACGAGAATGATGTTGTTGCAGATGAAGAGATTAAGGCTGCTCTCTCTCTGGGAGATAATAATAACCTGGCCGCACGCGTGGTGAAATTTGTCGATGCCGACTTGCTGATCATTTTGTCGACGGTTGACGTGGTGCGCAACAACAACGAAGCCCAATGGGTCCCCTTCAGCGACAGCGTCGATAATGCCTATACACTGATCGACTCGAAACACGTCGATTCCGAATTTTCAAAAGGCGAAATGAAGTCAAAACTCAACGCTGCCAAAAACGCTCTGGAATCCGACAGCAAAGTCGTTATTGCAAACGGTCGCACAAAAAACATTCTTAGCAAGATATTTTCATGACAATGGAAAAGGAAGATACAAGCATCCCGCCAGCAGCAAAAAGCCTCTCTTCACCTGTTACTTGCCACAACAGCTAAAATAAGATATCATAAAGTTTTACTTTTTTTAATGAGCACTATATGGATATGAACTTAGAACACCAACACAGAAAATTATTAACTAACGCCAAAAGAGTTGTTATCAAAATTGGCACTCGGGTTATCACCCTCCCTACAGGTGAACCAGACCTAAACCAGATCAAGATGCTCTCTGACCAGATTGCTGAGCTTCACAAACAGAACTATGAACTTCTGATAGTCTCCTCTGGTGCCGTTGGTGCCGGAGTTGAAGCAATGGGCATGAAAACCCGTCCCACACGCGTTCCTGATCTTCAGATGTGCGCCGCTGTCGGGCAGGCCAAATTAATGGCGCTTTATGACAATTTTTTCAAAACACACCAGATTACAATCGGCCAGGTGCTTTTGACCCATACGGATTTTTATCATAAAAGACGGCTATCAAATGCAGAACGCACTATGCTCAATATGATTAAACAACGCGTTTTACCAATTATAAATGAAAATGATGTTGTCGCGGATGAAGAGATCAAAGCAGTTACATCATTCGGAGACAATGACCACCTTGCCGCGCGTGTGGTGAAACTTGTTGCTGCTGATCTCCTTATAGTTTTAACAACAGTAGACGGGATTCTTAACAACGACGGCAAACGGATACCCTACTGCTACGATGTGAATGATGCTTATGAGCTGGTCAACCCTAAACACGGCGATTCTTCGCTATCAAGAGGCGGCATGGAGTCAAAACTTACCGCAGCCAAAAAAGCTCTGAAAGCCGGATGCAAGGTTGTAATTGCCAATGGCCGCAAAAAGGGCATCCTGGCCAATATTATCTCAGGAAAGAGTGCAGGCACACTGCTATCTATGACAGAGTAAGCCCTGCGAAGCTAAAAGCCCTGTACTGTCTTGAGCACAGGAGATGCAACAACCTGACCGGTAAATTTTAAGGAAAACACGATGGAAAAATTAGAAAAACAGATAACAAAGATGGGTGACCAGGCACTGGCTGCATCCAGAAAGCTGATCAATTTCTCAACCAACAAAAAAAACTTAATCCTGCTTTCTATGGCCGATGAGCTGAACACACAACGAAAGCTAATCCAAACAGAAAATGCCAAAGATCTTGCCGCCGCAGAAGAAAACGGATTAAGCAAAGCGATGATTGATCGTCTGACTCTAAACGATGAACGCATTGACGGCATGATTAACGGCATCCGTGAAGTAGCTGAGCTAAAAGATCCGGTCGGTAAAAAAATCTGGAAGCGCATCCGTCCCAACGGACTTATCATAGAGAAGAAAAGAGTCCCGCTAGGCGTTGTCTGTATCATCTTTGAATCACGTCCTAATGTCACAGCAGACGCGGCTGTGCTCTGTTTCAAAACATCAAACGCTGTTATCCTGCGAGGTGGCAAAGAGGCTTTTTACTCCAACACAGCCATTGCCGCCGCCCTCCAGAAGGGAGGGGCTGCCGCTGGAATGCCGAAAGATGCTATTCAATTAGTCAGCACCATTGACCGTGAAGCCGTCCGTATACTGGTACAACTGGATGGCAAAATTGATGTTGTCATTCCGCGTGGAGGAGAGTCACTGATTAAAGCGGTGGTTTCCAATGCCACAATCCCAGTTCTAAAGCACTACAAGGGCGTCTGCCATCTGTATGTTGAGAAAGAGGCCGATATCGAAAAGGCTCTGGCCATTGCTGAAAATGCAAAATGTCAGCGTCCAGGAGTTTGCAATGCCATTGAAACCCTGCTGGTTGACAAAGAGATTGCCGCCCGGTTTCTTCCGTTACTCAAGAAGATGGCGGACAGATGCGGTGTTGAAATTCACGGTTGTAAAACAACCTGCAATATCATCCCCGGCTGTACACCGGCCACAGAAGATGACTGGTATGAGGAGTATCTTGATATGATCCTTGCAGTCAAGGTTGTCTCAAATACCAAAGTTGCCATTGAGCACATTAATACATACGGATCACACCACTCCGATGCAATCGTAACTGAGGACAAACGCAGCGCCAATAAATTTTTGAAAGAGATCGACTCATCCTCAGTATATGTTAATGCATCCACCCGCTTCACAGATGGAGCCATGTTCGGCATGGGCGCGGAGATGGGTATCAGCACCGACAAACTGCACGCGCGCGGTCCCATGGGACTGGAAGAGCTGACCACATACAAGTATACAATTACCGGCACCGGCCAGATACGCTAACTTCTTTGTCATTTCAATAAAGTAAAAAAGTATATGAAAAAAAGAAACACAAAAAATGTAACCGCCTCTGAGATCATAAAGGTGATCTCCCGTGCAAAAAAAGTTTTGATCTCCGGACATGTCAGACCGGACGGCGACTCAGTAGGTTGCATGATTGCGCTGGCTCATATTCTTAACAAAGCCGGGATTGATGCAACAGCCACAGCTTCAAAAAAAGGTCTCGGTGGTCCTCAGTTCTTAAACGGTGTCAAACAGATGATCACCCCCAGATCCGCCAGCCGCAAAAGTTACGATTTAGTTATCACGGTTGACTGCGGTTCATTGGATCGAGTTCCCGAAGAGCTACACAAAACGCTGGGAAAAAGCCCGGTAATCAATATCGACCACCACCGCACCAACACACGCTTTGGCGATTACAACTTTGTTCATGGAGAGGCCTCCTCCACTGGAGAGCTCATCTGGAAACTTGGCCGTCAGGCTGGCTGGAAACACGATAATATCTCTGCGGAAGCGCTCTGGGTGGCGCTCATAACTGATACAGGACGCTTTGCCTACGATATGACAGCCCCCTCAACCATGCGTTGCGGAGCGGATCTACTCAAATACGGAGTACGCACAGCCTATATTAACGACCAGCTTTATTGCTCTTTTTCCCGCATCAACATGGAACTTAAACGCCGTGCATTCCGCTCTCTGACTGTCAGTGAGAACAACACAATCGCAACAGTCACTTTGACAGGGCGCGACTTTGAAGAGATCGGTGGAACCAAAGCCGATGCTGAAGACATTATTGAGATGCCCCGTTCTCTGATTGGCAATAAAGTTGCCATCTTCTTTTACGGTAGCGAAGACAATGAAGAAACGCGTATCAGCCTGCGAACACGCGAACCATTGGATGCCACAACTCTGATTGCACAGTTCGACGGTGGCGGACATCCACGCGCAGCTGGCTGCACCATAAAAGCACCTCTCAGCAAAGCTAAACGCATTATGAACCTCGCCATAAAAAAATGGATGAAAGAGCAGGAAGGCTAGGAGCTGGTAGCCTGTAGCTGGCAGCTTGTAGCTTGTAGCTTGTAGCTTGTAGCTTGTAGCTTGTAGCTTGTAGCTCGTAGCTCGTAGCTCGTAGCTCGCCAACTGCCAACTGCCAACTGCCAACTGCCAACTGTCAACTGTCGACTGTCAACTGTCGACTGTCAACTGTCCAGAACTACCATGAACGAAGTTATACACAAAATTCAAAGCGCTGCTCTTGGTAATGAACGCAATCTATGGGTTCGCATACCGGCAAATCAGGGTAACACTCCAAACCTTGTTATCATACTTGACGCTGAGATGTATCGGGGGCGTGTAGATGCTGTGCCGGTTCTTGACCAGCTTGTTCATAAGGAAGAAATCAGCGACTCCCTGTTTGTCTTTGTCTCCAGTGAAAGTATAGAGTCCCGTTGGAAAGAGTGCCCCTGCCACCCGCAATTTGCGATTTTCATTGAGAAAGAACTTATTCCCTGGCTGGAGCATCGCTATCCTGTAATAAGCTCAGCCCCTGAAAAAGTTTTAGTAGGCCTAAGTTATACAGGACTGGCGGCATCCTATGTGGCTTTGATGACCAATGGCCTATTCAGCAAAGTTATCTCTCAATCAGGATCATACTGGTTCAATGACTGCCAGCTGATCGAACAATATAAAGAGATAGCTGAGCCTATTCTATTCTCTCACTATATCAATGCGGGCAACCGTGAAACCCAAACAGATATTGAACATAAAGCAGGTGTATTTCAGAGTATTTCACAACTGGATGCTGTCCAGCGATTCAGGAATGTTCTGCGTGATAAACAATGTGAAGTTCTTTATGAGGTTTTTGATGGAGCTCACAGCGCTGAGTGCTGGAGAGCAACCCTGTCCTCTGCCTTAAAGTGGGCTCTGCCGATAAACAACACAACTCCCAGTAGTCAAAGCATCCCCTCGAATGCATTGGTTAACAGCATTTAAAACAAGGACAAAAATGAAGACAGCAACATTTTTTATTTTGACCGCCATCGCTTTTATAAGCGGCTGTTCACACCTTGAATATATCGGCAACACAAACAAAGTCAAAACAATGGACTCAATAGAAGGTTTTACAATATCTCCTTCTGAAGCCGAAAAAATTGTCTCGTCCATCAAAGGACACAGAAGATCTGCTAAGTATGATTTTTACAGGGATGACACATTTTACTATGCAATAGGCAGTTTCACAGGTTCCTATGCATCACAAGCTGAAAAAGACGGAATAAAAATTCATGGCAACAGCGGGGATTTTTATAACCCGCAGACAAAGATGTGGGTATCCAAGCCGGTTTTAAAAATTAGACGCTGAGTAATGCCCATCCAGTAATCTGCACCGATTCAAATATGCGGTTACTTCTCAGAAGCAATTAAACTGTAGCGTTGCTTCTCAGAAGCAATTTTGGCTCAGAGAGCCAACACTACATAAAAATGCAGCCCGCCACCCGCTTATGTCAATTTGCGATATTACAATTTGCGTTGTTTTCTCATTGACTTTTTTGCCTTTCAATGCATAATAATTAACACTTTAGATAGTATTTTGCTATTTTTTAAACATACAGAGTATTTGTTATTGAAACACAAACGGAGTGGTAATGCAGAAATACATTTTTTTCACAATAACGGCAGTGCTATGCGCACTACAGACAATTCAAGCTGACGATTATACATGGACTGCGCTCAGCGGAACTAATTCCTTTCAGACAACGAGCAACTGGTCACCTGCCGGGCTTCCCGGCCTTGATGACACAGCGCAGTTCACAACAGACGGAAGTTACGGGGTCTCTTTCGCGGAAGATGCAACCAATACAAGTGCCACGATCGGCGCAGATGTTACTTTCAACCTGAATGGCAAAGAATGGAATCTGATGGACGGCCTGGGCTTTCCATACACAGGCACAGCCACGGCACGTTTCAATGAAGGATCACTGATCTCAGACGGCACGGATGCTCTAACTATAAGAAGTGGACAGAAGCTGATTCTGAACAGCGGGTCTACATACTTCCGCCACACGGTTTCAACATCATCAGGAATACTGGAAGTCAACGGCGGTGATCACATCCTGAACATGGGCCTCTCACCCTCAACCGCCCCTGCTGACGATATGTCTTTCCGCATGACAGGCGGCTCTGTTACGCTTACAAATTCCGACAATGGAGCTAGATTTGTCCTTCAGGGAGGATCAAAGGCCTCTCTGGAAGGTGGAATCATCTCCGTTAAACAGGTAATGGACACCTATGGCAGCTACACAGCTCCATCCATAATTGATATTTACACAAACGCAACGCTGATTTTCCCAACTTCAGGCATCAACTTCGCCAGACAAGGTGGCGGATCGAGTTTTATGAATATTCGTGGCGGATCAGTGCTACTCAGCAATGGAACTTTTACTGTGGTAAATACAGCGTATAACAAGCACTTACTCACTACAGGAATAGTTTCTCTAATTGATGGTGTGCTGCATGCACGAAACCTAAATCTCGCGGAAAAATCTAATTCCGTAGCTATTGTCGAGCAGTCTGCCGGCGAATTAACGATACCAGGCACGTTCAACATCGGGAGAAACCGGAATACACGGGGCATTTTCACGCAGTCAGGCGGAAGAGCCACTTTCAACACTGTCAATGTAGGAGCTAGTAGCATCGATGCTACTAATACTCACGGCGAGATTTGCCTTACCGACGGCACTTTATGGGGCAACAGTTTTTATGTAGGGGCATCCGGAGATGGAACCAGTGGCGAAATATATCTTTCCGGTGGCAGCCTTATAACCCCGGGAGCATTGAACATCGGCAATGCTGATGGAGCATTCGGTCGTGTTATACAATCAGGAGGATCCCTGACTGTCAGCAATCGAATAAATGTCGGCAGTTATGCTGGCGGATTTGGACAAATGGTTATTGACGGCTCGCCTCTTTTCATACGTGACGGTTTTTACATCGGGGCTGCCGCAGGCAGTACAGGAGAACTGGTTATCACAGGAGGAACCTATATCCAACCTGGCGGAATGAACCTTGGTATACAAGCAGACAGTGTCGCTAAAATACACATTGATGGCGGCGAACTGGTTGTAAGTAATGCGCTTAATATAGGAAGTTCATCCGGAGCACGCGGCGCACTGCAACTCACTGAAGGAAAACTTCTTTCCATGGGTTCAGTCAATGGTATTCAAGTAGGAAATACATCAGGATCTATAGGCGAACTGATTGTTGATGGAGGAATCGTGATCGCAACCAACAAATACGCACTCTTTGCAGGAGCAAGCCAGGGATCGCGCGGCACAGTTACTATTAATGGAGGAGTTGTCGATGTCCGCTCAATGAGAATCGGACACTGGCATGACTGCTACGGTATGCTGCGTATTACAGGCGGCCACACCTATGTAACAAACGATGTAAACTTCAACTGTGTATTCGGCAATGTACTCGGAGATAACGCCTGTCCCACCGGATGTCTGGAGCTAGCTGGCGGAGTGCTGGAGACAAGACAGATAAATGGTGGCGGTGGTTATGCGTCAGCTCTTTTTGATGGAGGAACTTTAAAATGCGCAAAGAACAGCAACACCGATTTAATCTCTAACTTTGATAAGGCAACTCTGACCGACAAAGGAGCTGTGATTGATTCCAACGGCAGAACAACTACAATTGTACAGGTTCTTGGAAATGAAGCTGGTTATACCGGAACCTTCACGAAAAAAGGAACGGGGAAAGTGATACTTTCCAGAGCTGGTACATTCACGGGAAAGGTTGCGATTACTGAGGGCGAACTTGAGGTTACCAGTGGAATCTATCTTACCGGCGGTGTGGAGATTGATTCAGGAGCATTGTTTGACCTCTCCACAGCAACCATAACCGACGGCATAACCGCACCCGGAACCGCATCCCGTATCGATGGCGCTCTGATCGGTGTCATCACCAATGGAATCGGGGCCTCGCTTGTCGGCAGCGGCGTTGTCACCGGCAGTGTGGTCTACGCAGCAGGCAGCACCTGGACACAGGATAAGTCGGATTACACAGGCGCACTGCGTGTGACGGATGGGGTGATTTTTATTGACGGATCGACAATTGCACTCACAGGATATACGGCAGAAGAGTTAGCAGCGGGCATCCCCCTTATACAGATGAGTTCCACTGGAACCATTCAGACATCTGCTTCAATTCCGGTTACACTGGACGGCGCATCGCACCCCTACTGGCGGACAATACTTTCAAGCGACAACAAGACCCTGACGGCCCGGGTGGTCCCGACAGGAACACTTATTATTATGCAGTAGAGACAGCGCCCGTGGATAGATGGATGTTTCAAATATCTCCATCTGTACATCCTGTCTATCGATGTTAATTTATTGTTTTAACGGACGGTGAGCCACCGTCCCTCCAGATTGAACCGGAATAAGATGCTACACCCGTGGAGGGTCCCAGGCTCTGGGACCGCGGACGGTGAG
>JAQIBS010000132.1 GCA_027858965.1 Kiritimatiellia bacterium | reverse complement strand
CCGCCATTTGGCATCGCAATTATTGGGATGTGATTGTTCAGGATAAGCAGGCGTTGGCGAATATCCGCAATTATATCCGTTTTAATCCGCAGAATTATGATGTGGTGATGAATTGTGGTGAGCCGTGCCTGCTGGGCAATGCCGCATTGCTGGATATGCCTCAAACGGGGTTTCTGGCCTCACGCGGTGCCCCTGAACTGCACAACCGTTTGTGGCTGAAGCCGGGTGAGGTGATTATCAGCGGTTTTCTTTCTCCCATGGAACGGGCGGTTTTCAAGGCAGGGTTGGAGCATCAGAGGCCGCTGATCTGGGTCAAGCCATGGGGGCCGGGGCATGACAGGGGTGTGATATATCAAAATTCTTTGACACCTCAAGCCCGCGCGGCCATAGAAGCGGGCCAATTGCTCATTGTTTCGCCTTTTGACGACAGCATTGAAGCCCCCAGTGTCCGGCGTGCGGCCTGGTGTAATCAATATGTGCTTGCCAAGTGCGAGCGCATGGTGGTGGGACATCTTAATCCCGGCGGGATGCTCGCGTGTATTTTGTCCGAAGTAAACCCTGACAAGGAGATCATCTATTTATGATTCCCTTGCATAAACAACCTCAACCAAACCCAGGCGGTCTTGATGAACTTAAAATGATTGTTGGAACTCATACATAAATCAGCTAAGATTATCGTTTAGAAAGTTGAATGGAAATTATGTACAACCTGAGATTGCCGATATCACATCGATGATGTGCGTCACGGAAAGGCGGGTTTTGAATGAAAAAGTTGCGGATATTTGTGAGTTCGGTTCAGAAGGAGCTGGCTGGCGAACGGCTGGCGGTGAAGGATTTTATTTTGAATGATCCGTTGCTGTGTCGTTTTGCTGAGCGAGTTTTTCTTTTTGAGGATCTGCCAGCCGCTGACCGTGCTCCCGGTGATGTGTATTTACCTGAGGTGAAGAGCTGCGATATCTATCTCGCTATTTTAGGGGATGAATATGGCTGGAAAAATGAGGATGGTTTGTCGCCGACGGAACTTGAGTTTGTCTGTGCAACCAACGCCAATCGTGAACGTCTTCTGTTTGTGAAGGGCGAAGATGATAAAGGTCGTGACCCCGATATGCTTAAGTTAATTCAAAAGGCGGGCGGTCAATTGACCCGCCGTCGGTTTATCGATATTTCCAGCCTCTTAAGGGAGGTGTATGCCAGTCTGGTGGCAAGTATGGAAAATCGTGGACTGCTTCAAACGTTACCTTTCGATGGCAGCCCATGTTCGGGAGCATCCATGGAAGACATTGATGAAAGCCGGGTTGTCGATTTTGTGGAAACCGCTGAATCCAAGGGACGGTTGACCTTAAAGGGCTCCCGGGCTCCCGAAGCGGTGTTGCGGCATTTTAATCTGTTACATGACGGGAATCCAGCCAATGCAGCGGTTTTGCTGTTCGGAAAGGAGCCGCGTCGTTTTTTCAATAATATTCAGGTGCATTGCCTGCACTTCTCTGGTACGGAAAAGCGGAAGCCGATTTTGTCGCAGCAGCCTTATGAAGGACGGCTGTTCGAGGTGATTGATGATGCGGTGGAGTTTGTGTTGGGCAAGTTGAACCGCCCAGTTGGAACCCGCGCAGAGGCTTCGCAGGCCTCGGGTGATTTTGAGGTGCCTCGTTCCGTTGTTGCGGAAGCAATCGTGAATGCGGTGGCCCACCGTGATTACCGTAACCCCGGCTTTGTTCAGGTGATCGTTTTTGCCGACCGGATCGAAGTCTGGAATCCCGGTGAGTTGCCGTCCGGATTGACGCCGGAAATGTTACGCGAGCCGCACGGCCCGCTTCCCCGTAATCCGCTGATAGCCGAACCTTTGTTCCGGGTCAAGTATGTTGAGAAAGCGGGTACCGGCACTACCGATATGATCACCGACTGCATCGAAGCAGGATTACCTGAGCCGGATTTTAAGCAGCATGGACCGCACTTTGTGACGACAATATGGCGCAACTGGCTGACAGATAAAGTTTTGGGTGATCTTGGGCTGAATGAACGGCAGATGAAGGCTGTAATTATTCTGCGAACGGAAGGTAGATTGACTAGTGGGCGTTATCAGCAGGAAACAGGAGTGAGCCGCCAGACCGCATCTCGAGACCTTGAAAAATTAATCAAAAAGGGAGTTCTTGAGCGCCATGGTGAGCGGAAATCCACATTTTATACTAAAGCAAGAGGTATGACTCATTTATGCCTCTTATGCCCCAAGGGGAACTAGCCGGTTTGCCTCATTTATGCCTCATATGCCTCAACCAAGTACAATTATGACGATTGGTGCCAAGTATTATTTTTCATGGGAAGGCGGGTATTGAATGAATCATTTGCGGTTATACAACGTGTCGGCGCGGGGAGAAGTACGCATTATGTGCTTAGCAACGATGGGTAATCGTCAAGTAATCGTCAAGTTGAATACAATAAATTGTCAAGCTAAGGCCAGAGCATGGCTTTGAAATAGAACTGAAAAATCGACCGATAATTGACCGATGTTTAGGAAAAATCGACCGAAACGGGAATCTTAAAAAGCAACTATTTTGATATTTTTCATAGGCCGGTTGATATAACAGTCTTATATATATGAATTTATGTCATGGTGATTTTAAACTTGGTTGCAATTTAGTTGCAATGTTAAAAGCAATTAAGTTGCAACATTGATGAAACGTCAAGTGTCGCACGGAAACAGGGTCGCCCCTGAATTAAAACTTAACGATGAAAAGGCAACACGCCGGAAAAATAGAAAATAGCGACTTGTGGGTAATTTGATGATTTTGTCACTCATCGGATGTATTCCTGTGTGTGAGGCAGGTGAGGGTTGCATCGGTACTCAGTATTCGCCGGGCAGTAGCACTCTCGGGATCAATCAGTTCAAAGTCCTCGAACTCAAATCCGGGACCAACTGAACAGCCGACCAGGACTTTGCCGTTAAGCGGCTTTGCGGCCTGCCACATTCCGGCTTTTACCACATGACAGAATTCGCGGTTCTTTGTCGAAAGTTCAATTGTCTCAAGAGTGTCTGCAGCGTCATCCCAGAGATAGAGCAGAATCCCTGCGCCTTCATAGAGATTCCAGATTTCATCGCTTGTCACTCTATGAAAGCGGCTGACCTCCCCCTCCCCCAGCTCAAAGTAGATATGGGTCAAGGCAGAGCGTGTTCGGCCATCAGTGGTTGTGACATGTTTTTCGGAACGGAAAATTTCTTTAAACCGTCCACCTTCCGGATGCTTCTCTAAATTTTTAACTTTCATATCATTTGGGTAATATTAACATTGCCGGTATTACCAGTCAATCTCGACCTTTTCGGAGCCTTTTGCGCTGTGCCCCTTTTCGAAGGAAGTTCAACACGAGTTTTTTACACAATTTCATTTTTTTGACAGGATTACATGATTAACATGATTGTTTTAAAAGAGTCTTCGACTTACTTTTGATTTTTACATGTTCAGGAGCAAAGTTAATAATCAGTCCTACATATTCACCAATTGCAGTTAAGGAGTTCACCAATTGCACTTCATGAGCTTTCGCGATTCCACGAAACGATTTCAGCTCAATAATGACGATATCATTCACAACCTCAATCAGCTATTGCTTATCATTTTAATCATGTTAATCATGTAATCCTGTCTGAAAATAAAGAAGGTGTATTATTTTCATGGGGTCAATTTATGGATATGTAGTTTATAAACACACAAAAGCCAATATTTATAGAGTATATTTGGGGTAAACGAAATTTGACACGCTGAGATGCCACCTGATTCTATTGGGTGAAATCACATCGAAAATGGCTCTTTCGGGCAGATTGGTTGCAATATAAGCTCTTTTTAGCTTTTTGTTTTCGCGTGGGCCCTTAGTCGATTTAACAAATAAATGGCTGTTGTCCGGCTTTTCTTCGTGTGTTATGCTTTACACAGTTCAAAGAATCTAGATCCGCGCAAGGCGCGAACTCAGTTTAAGTAATAAGTTGAAGTTTAAGTCATATGTGCTCTTCCTTAAACTTAGCACTTCAACTTAAACTGTCCTGACGAGGCACCGACAACATGTTTTTAAAGACAAACATGCCCTTCGGTGAAGGGCTTAAATATGGCTTTGGTGAAAAGAAAGATGGGGAATGGAGTGATTCTTGAGGCGCATCAGGTAAGCAAATGGTTTGGCGGTGTTCAGGCCCTACGGGATGTGTCGTTCAAGTTGAGGCGTGGTGAGGTGCATGCGCTGATGGGCGAGAATGGTGCGGGTAAGTCGACTCTGGTAAAAATGCTTGCCGGACTTCATGTTCCCGATACAGGCGAGATCCGTCTTAATGGGCAGCGCGTTACATTGCGGAGTCCTCATGAAGCTATGCGGCATGGGATTGCCATGATTCATCAGGAGTTGATGCCTGTTCCGGATATGACGGTTGCGGAAAATCTTCTGCTGGGCCGTGAGCCGTGCGGGCGTCTGCCGGGAACAATCGACCGGCGGAAACTGAAGAGTGAAGCCAGGCGGTTGCTGAGTCTGTTAGAGGCGGAGATGCCGGTGGATGCGCCGATGCGCACGTTGAGCGTAGCGGGAATGCAGACGGTGGAGATTGCGCGTGCCATCGGTGCGGATGCTTCGGTGGTGATTATGGATGAACCGACGGCCGCCATCTCGGAACGGGAGGTTGGCGCGCTGTTTCAGGCGATACGGACATTGAAATCACGCGATGTGGCGATTGTCTACATCACGCATAAAATGGATGAGGTGTTTAAAATTTCCGACCGCATCACAGTTCTGCGTGACGGTTTGCATGTTGCAACAGACGAGGCGCAGAATCTGGATGAACCGCAACTGATTGCTTTGATGGTCGGACGGAAACTTACTTCCCTCCAAGTGCGTGAACATTCGGTTCCGGGGAGGTGTGTGCTGTCAGTAAAGGGGCTTTCCCGTGCTGGCGCGTTTCGGGATGTGGGATTTGAACTCCGTCGGGGCGAAGTTACAGGTCTGGCCGGTTTGATGGGTGCCGGTCGCAGCGAAGTTGCCTCTGCCATTTTTGGCCTTGTGCCTGCTGATGAAGGAACCGTTTGGGTTGATGGCAGTGAGGCACACATTCGTCATCCAGAGGATGCAATGCGTCTCGGTATCGGCATGGTGACCGAGGATCGTCAGCAATACGGTCTTGTTCCTCTCATGTCGGTCTGTCAGAACATTTCTCTGGCCGCACTCAATACCTGCTGCCGGGGACCGGTGATCTGCCACGCGTCTGAGGCGGAGGTAGCATCACAGTCTATTGCCCGGTATGGCATTAAGGTCAGCCATGCAGAACAGAGAGTTAATCAGCTCAGCGGCGGCAATCAGCAGAAAGTTGTGATTGCAAGAACCCTGCTGCCTGAACCCGAGATCGTTATTCTGGATGAACCGACACGCGGGATCGATGTGGGGGCCAAAGCAGAGGTACACGCGATTATTGCGGAACTGGCCAGACAAGGTCGGGCGGTTCTGCTGATATCATCTGAACTACCCGAACTGCTGGCCTTATCGGACCGTCTGCTTATCATGCGGCAGGGTAAGCTCGTTACCGAGCTGGACCCATCAACAACCACCCAGGAAGAGATCATGCAATATGCTATGCCAATTTAATAGAGAAAAGATAGTAAAACGGTGGCTGACCACATGGAACAGTCAGATAGGACTTGTGATTGCCCTGCTGGTGACCTGTATCGTCCTTACCTTTTTACGTCCGCATTTTCTCAGTGTAGCCAATCTGACGAATGTGGTCCGGCAGGTTTCGATCAACGGCATTCTGGCTGTTGGGGTCACCTTTGTGTTGCTGAGCGGTGGTGTGGATCTGTCGCTGGGGTCCATGGTTGCTTTGACGGGGGTTGCGGCGGCTCATCTGGCTCATCCGGGGGGTTATCCGTTGATGGTTCCGGTTATGGCCGGTATTCTGGTTGGAGCTGCCTGTGGCGCAATTAACGGAGTTGTTATTACGCGTGGAAATGTTGCTCCTTTTATTGCGACGCTGGGCATGATGACAGTGGCGCGGGGAGGCGCGCTGGTGCTCAGCCATGGACGGCCGGTTTCGAATATGAGTCCGGCGATGACGCGCATCGCCGGAGACTGGTCGCACATCCCTATACCGGCTCTGATTCTGGCGGCAATTTCGCTGTGGGCCGCGTGGATGCTGAAAAATACGCGTCAGGGTCGCTATCTTTATGCCGTTGGAGGCAATGAAAAGGCTGCCCGGGCTGCGGGTATCAATGTGCGGCGCGTGAAGTTTCTGGCCTATGTGCTGTGCGGTGCGCTTGCGGGATTGGCGGGTGTGGTTCTAGCGGCCCGTATCACGACTGGACAGCCAAATGCCGGTGTTGCCTACGAACTGGATGCAATTGCAGCGGTTGTGATTGGAGGTACGAGTTTGTCTGGAGGCCTTGGGGGTGTGGGCGGCACTTTGCTGGGTGTGCTGTTAATGGGTGTGATAGGTAACGGGCTTGACCTGCTTAATGTGTCATCCTATTATCAGCAGATTGTTAAAGGCGTGATTATCATCGGGGCGGTGTGGTTTGACCGTCGGCATCAGTCGTCAGGAAAGGAATAACCACAACCAAACTCGAACGTTGAACATCGAACATCGAACTTCCAACGTCGAATGAAATGTAGCGCTCCGCGCGGTTAATTTTGATAAAAATAATAACGAAGCAATGCCCCACTCTGTGCCTCTGTGGTGAGAAAAAATGATGTTAAGTAGGTTACGAAAGATAAATAAGGAGTAGATGATGATTTTCGGGAATCAGGTGTTTAACAAGTGGCGTATCTGTGCATTATTGCCTGTGTTGGTGGTTGCTATGGTAGTTCTGAGCGGATGCGGCAAAGGTGGTTCACCTGATGCGCGTCCTGTGATTGGTGTGTCGATGCTGAATATGGCGAACGAGTTTATTGTAACGATTCAGGAAGCAATGGTTGAACGTGCGGATGAACTGGGTGTTCGTTTGATTATAAACGATGCGCAGCGTAGTTCAGAGCGACAGGTCCGTCAGGTGGAGACCTTTATTGCTCAGAAGGTAGATGCAATTGTGCTCAACCCGTGTGAGGTGGAGGCCAGTTCACCGGCGATTAAGAAAGCGCTTGCTGCAGGCATTCCGATTGTCAATGTGAACTCTGTGACTGCAGCCGAACCTACGGCATTTGTCGGATCGATGGATGAGGAGTCCGCCCGGATCGGCATGGGGTATATTGCACAGCGGCTGGAAGGCAAAGGCGGTGTGCTGATGATGGAGGGATATATGGGACAAGCCGCGCAGATTAAACGTAGTACTGGTGCCCATGACATATTGAAGAAACATACGGGGTTGAAGCTGCTGACCGCACAGTCTGCTGAATGGGATCGGGCGAAAGCCGTGACTCTGATGGAGAACTGGCTGCAATCGTATGGTTCATCTATCAGAGCGGTGTTCGCCCAGAATGATGAAATGGCGATGGGCGCGCTACTGGCTATTGAGCGAGCTGGACTCAAGGAGAAGATCATTGTTGTGGGAGTTGACGCCATTGGCGATGCGCTTCAGGCTGTTCGTGACGGTCGTCTGGATGCGACTGTTTTTCAGGATGGAAGGGGGCAGGGGCGTGGCGCAATCGAAACGGCGCTGCATCTGATTCGCAAAGAGCCGGTGGAAAAGGAGAGATACATTCCATTTCAGTTGGTGACGCAGGAGAATGTCGGCGAGTACTGAGGGGAGGAGAGAGAGGGAAACGATAAAAGCTAAACGACAAGCATTCGGCCACTTTAACCGCTTTAACTTTTTTAACCTTCAACCCTTTTAACCATCTCTCCTATGCAACGCGCAGCTTTAGTCTTTTAGGAAAAGATCTGCTCCTGGAATCGGTCCTAAACATCTGGGCAGGATTCCCTGCAGGTAGGCGATCAGGACACCATAGTTTACAATCGGAATGCCGATTTTTTTTGCCTGCTCTATGCGGTACATCATCTCGCGTTTGTTGAGCATGCAGGCACCGCAGTGGATTATAAGTTCGTATGAATCGAGATCTTTAGGATATTGCATCCCGCTGGTGTGCTCAAAGATGATATCTTTTCCGGTGTGCTGACGTATCCAGCGCGGAATCTTTACGGTACCGATGTCGTCCGACTGTCGGTGATGGGTACAACCCTCTGAGATCAGAACTCGTGAGCCGTTCTTCAATTTCTCGATGGTGGTCGCACCACGTACAAGAGCTTCCAGATCGCCTTTGTAACGGGCAAAGAGAATGGAAAATGAGGTCAGAGGAATATCTGTGGGTGTATCGGCAGAGACCTTGGCAAATACCTGCGAATCAGTAATAACCAGCTTTGGTTTTGTTCCCAGTTTTTCAAGAGTTTCGCGTAGCTCAAATTCCTTTGTCACAACCGCGATAGCATCAGCTTCAAGTATATCGCGGATGGTCTGCTGTTGCGGAAGTATCAAGCGTCCCTTGGGTGCGGCTTTGTCGATGGGGGTGACCAGCACAACAATATCGGAGGGGTTGATAAGATCTCCGACGATCTGCAGTTTGTCCGGTGTCTCCGGCACACACTCGGCCAGTGCAAGTTTCAACTTTTCAACACCGGCCTTTGTCTCTGCGGAAACTATGTGAGCATCGTTATCTGTCAGCTTCTGGATTGCCCTCAGCATCTCTTTCGGTGGTTGTTTCAAATCCGCTTTGTTAATGGCTGTGAGCAGGGGGATGCCGCGATCTTTAATCAATGCAATTATATCCTCTTCAAAAGAACCGAACTTACTCTCTGTATCCACAACCAGCAGAGCGATATCGCTTTTGTTGAGAATTTCATGGGTTCGCTCAATACGCAGCGAGCCCAGATCACCGATATCATCGAGCCCCGGGGTGTCGATAATGGTTATGGGCCCCAGCGGCAGCAGCTCCATAGCCTTGTAAACCGGATCGGTGGTTGTGCCTTTGACCTCGGATACAATCGAAACCTTCTGTCCCGTCAGGGCGTTAATCAGCGAAGACTTGCCTGCATTGCGGCAGCCGAATAAAGCGATATGGGTGCGTTCACCTCTGGGTGTGTTGTTTAAGCTCATGAAAATACAGGTTAAAGGTTAAAAGTTGAAAGTTAAAGGTTAAAAATGGCGAAACAATGAAACAATGAAACGTTTGTTTTTTCGGAATACTTTGATTGGATTCAATACTGTGCCGTAAAGCGGTTTTCCCTGACGTTGACCGGCAAGATTATGCCTGAGGCTTTGGTCTGCCAGTGTGTCAGGGCAAGTGCTACGCCCTTGCAATTTAATGAACGAGGTGTGGGGATAACCAGTTCTGCAATCAAAGACCCGGTAAAAATCAGTGTCAGCTGCCGACTCTTGACATCAAATGAACATCTCTTTAAATCTACACCACGACAAATCTGAATGCGGGGAGCCTTGTATTTCCAGGCCAGGACATTACCCAGTTCACAACCGAGATTATATCCGGGACGATCGTAGCGAAGGCTTTCCCCATACTTTGTCAATGCATCGTCGGCATATTTTTCCAGCGGCACATTCTTATCGCAAAACTGCGCGAGAACCGTAAGATAGCGCAAGCTGTCGAAATGACCCTGCTTATCAATGAGAGCCGGGATAGCCTGTTCTGCAAGATACGTTTGTACTTCCGGCAAGACCCTCTGGCGGTAAAGGGTGGACATTGCTCCGGGAAACCCCTGCGAGAAATCAAAGAGGTCAACCGCATGCTTGATATAACGGTTGTTTTCAAGCGGCGCGTTGTAATACTTAGCACCTTCGTTTTCATGAAAGCCCAGAACCACGGCAATTTTTCGGTTAGCGGGTATCAATTGATTGGAATAAAGATAAGGAGCAAACTGGAATCTGACTAACGTGGGGACCATGCTTTTGGCCGTACGGTATATGGCGTTATCGGCTTCTTTTGTGTCTCCTGCAATTTCTGCCAGTCGCGCGTGATAATACAGTGCCGGATATTCACAGTTCAGCATATCCATCCAGCCGCCTAAGCCGTATTCGCGGCAGCTGCTGGAATGGAAGGCCCAGTCATTGATGCGTTTGTTGTAGCGTGCCATGTATTTGTAATGCGGCCAGGCATTGCGGATCTGGCGTGCATAACCCAGACGGTCGGCCATCAGGGCGGCGATCCACCCGATCTGGGCGTAGGCCTCATTTCCATCGCCGAAAATAAGTTTAGTGCCGAACTCCGGTGCATAGTTCACCGGGTTAGGATAAACGCTGCGGAAATTGACCGTATATTGAATGCCGGAGAACGGTTCGACCCGGGAACTCTCGAAGTTCTTATACCGGTAAAGGTCCATCGGTTCGCAGATTCGTTTCCGAATTCTCTCGTCAGCAGCACGTTTAGCGTCGGGCCCGAACTGGAAGTATCCTTCGAGCATCACGCCCATTCCCATCTGCCAGCCGAACGGGTCGATATTGAAGGTCTCAAGCGAACCAAGCGGATGGACCGGGTTATATGCATCAGCCGGGGTGGTACGACACGACCACTTACATGCGGCGATGGCGCATGCGTTGATTTCACTGATGAAGTTGGTATTTGCTACGCCCTTAATCCCCGGAAGCACCGGGTCGATTTTATCGGGCAGTGGCAGGGAATAGCGGATCGTATCGCGACCACGCACACCCAGGAGAGGTCCGAATTTCGTGTTCATTGAGAAATCTGAGAGTGTTTCCGGGCATGAACCAAGAATGTTATTTTTGACGGCAAACGCGGTTAGTGGCGGCAAAACAGCATAGGGTGAACATTTTGTGTTCCATTCATCTTTCACTCGGTGATAACGGAAATGGTTAACAATATCCGTTGTTCCTTTAATCCGGTTAATCCGGTAAATTTCATCACAGGCTATCGGGAAGTTGAACGCGAAATCGAGCGTAGTGGTCACAGTTTCAACCACCTCCTCAGGCAGTGCTTTTACCCAGCCTGAAGTATCAATCCGGGTTATTCCCCATGGGCGACCGACCGCAATTTCACCCAGCGGCAGTGCGCCGCCATTGAAGATCAGAGTATCAACTGCCCCCATTGAGCGTTCTACCCGGATGGACGAAAGATTGCGCGCCAGAGCAAGCATCAGTGGTGATGTAGTGGCATGACGGAAAAGGAGTATCCACGGCGCGTCAAGTCTGCCGTCGCGTTGGAGGTCATAGAGGACGTCCTTGTCTGCCAAGTTAACCAGTTTTATTCCGGCGGAAGTTCTGTATGCGGCATAGTCGGCAATATTCTCAACTGTCATCTGCGCCTGATGCTGGGAAAAATCATAGAGAACAAATGGGCTTACCTGGCTTAGAGACAGACGATGAGTCCCGCTGGATGAAAAAATTTCATATTGTTTATAGATCCAGTTTATTCTGGTTACCGCCAGATTGCGGGTTCCTGCCGAATCGGCAATAACCTGCTTCGGACTGGAATTAATGGTATTGGCAACATCGAATGTATAACTCTGCACTCCTCTGGCTGCATCGACGACCTTTAAAGCCGAATCAATGTTGTCGCATGGCAGTCCTTCGGCAATCAGGTAGCCGAAGCGGCCAATATTGTTATGGGACATGCCGCGGAAATACTGTGTGCTTTCCTGCCGGGAAATGCCCGCGGCATCGGTCACAGTTTCAACCATTCGCCGTTGCTCGGCTTCAAGCTGTCTTTTCACCCTCTGTTCATGGATCGACAACTGTTTAAGAGCTTGTGCCGGATTGTCGGCCCCATACCATAAAATGGAGTGCAGCAGCAGTTTGTCATAAAACACGCAGCTGGGTAGCAGAGTGGTTCCAATCCCAACACCATATTGAAGGATGTTGCCTTTTTCGAGGGCAAGCGGCTGGCCGTCGCTGTAAGTTAATAGGGTTTTGACATCAGTACGGGGTTTTAAATCCAGATAACGACCGAAGTCGATATCATTGAATTTAATGCCGCTGAAAAGCGGGTGTTGCGATTGCGCTGCTGTATCCCGTTCAGCTAAGCCGTCGATCTGTTTTATTATCACGTCAGCTGGCAGCAGCGCCGCCACATCAGGGTCGTGCACCTTGCCGTAGACTACTAGCCCGGCACCCCGCTGAACTGCTTGTGCAATGGCCTGTGCATGAGTTCCCTCTTTTGTCCGTGAATAGACAATCACATCTGCCGCGGCAGGAGAATCGACCCGCTGAATAAGACCGCCGCAATGTTCCAGCACCAGATCGCGAAATCCCGCATCCCCGGTTTTTTCATAAACCGGCTTCTGATTACGCTTGGTAAGTAGCTGTTTGAAGTCATTATTGTCGAAATCGAAGAAAACCGTTATCGGCTGAAAGCCAACCGGGAGCGGCTGTTTTTTCTGCTGTTGCTTGTCCGCTGGAACCACCATAAAGTCACCGGGCAGGGCTGACGCTTCTTCCTTATCGACAACGGCGACATCACAGATATCAATAGATGAATAGAGTTGAGGGTTATATTTTCCGGTCAGAACAAATCGCAGGCTGTACAGCTCGAAAGAACCGGAGGTCAATTTGAAATGGCGGTCGAATCCCAATGTCACCTTTCGCCATTCAGGACCGTCGGCCGAGCCTCCTTTATAGACTTTCATCTGATGTTTGCCGGTTTTTCTGTCACGAACAGAGAGGAGAATGCCAAAGGTCGTCGCCTGATTATTGTCACCTCCACGCCAGCGGAACCGGAGTTTCTGTTCGGGGGTGATTACCGTTTTCATTGCTGTCCCGGCAGCGATAAAGCCCTTCGAATCCGGGGTTTGTTCCATAGTCAGGCGGAAACCATGCGGAATGTTTTGGAGTGTCCCCTTGGCAGAACCTTCCATCCGGGACAACTTGAAGTCCATTCCGTTGGCCGCAGAAAAAACAATCATTAAATTCACGCATAATATGAATTTACAATTGAAAATTTTTGTGCACAACATATTATCTTTTACCTGTTAATAGCATCGGGCAAATATCAAAAAAATATTTCTAATTATTATGCTGTTGCACTTGAAAAATGTCAAACTATTCAGGGACAAAGGGCGCATTTGCAGTTTGGTGCACACCGCAACATAATTGTTTATCGTAACAATATGCAGAGCAACGTAGGCCGAGAGCTATGAGCTCGGCCACAAAGTGCAAAATTGTCTAGAGTAAAATCGGGCTCGTAGCGCCCGGCATACTTAATAAACAGCTTCAAGTGGTACATAAATGCATCAAACGACAGATGCACCCAGCAACAAAGGGCGTATCTCTAAATTGTTACACGGTGGAATTATTGCAAGCATTTATCTAAAACTCTTGTGTCTCTTTTGTTTTGTGCTAAAATATTTACTAAAAGTTAAATCTAGTTATGTTTATCATGAGATGCATTTTTGCATGGGTTCGAGTTTGTGTAAATAGACGTGAATATCAAAATAGGAGAGAAGTATGTATCCGAAATTTAGAAACATAACTCAGGCTACAGATTTTTAATAAAACATGGTTATGGAGCACTGTTAATATTGTCAATTTTTGTAGCGGGTTCGGTATGTGCGGATGTCGTTATCAACGATCCGCTGGCTTATTGGAGTTTTGATGAAACATCAACCCTGCTTTCCAACGGTGTGACATCCGGGTCGTACCTTGACGCTTCTGTTCTTGTCGGGCAGCCGGAGGTCGGGGTGGTTGACGGCGCATCGGGTATTGTGGGCAACGCCATGGTTCTAGATGGGACCAGCGCGATCCGGTTGCCGTTCCACCAGGACAATCTCGGCACGTCATTCACGGTTTCACTTTGGTACTGGCAGCAGACGAATGATACGCGTCAGTGTGTGTATCAATCGCGGGATAACTGGGTTGCCTCCTACGAGGCAGTCGAATCAGCCAGAGACACCTTCGCAATTCATGTCGGGCAGGTGTGGGCCGGAACCATCACAACAGGCCTGAAATCGTGGGTTCACCTCATGCATACGTTCTCCACGGTGGCCGGTATCACAACACTCTCTGTATACAGCAACGGCGTATTGAGGTTAACCAAAGGCGTCAGCACAAATGACATGTTCGTGGTGAATCAGGTCAGGGGGCTGCATGTGGGTGCCTACCGGTCCGCAACCGAGTCAGGCGAGAAACGCGGGTTCAAGGGCATGATTGACGAGCTGGCGCTGTGGAATCGCGCCCTTTCGGCGGATGAGGCGTTGGCGGTCTATCAGCGCGGGGCCGGCGGCCAGAAGCTGGAATTCAAGGCTGAGGCATCACCGGAACTTTCGCTTGGCGGGTCGCAACGGGAGTTTGAGCTGGATGTATCAGACGGAGTTCCTGACGGCATGTTTTATAACGGTTGGCTACTCAATGACGTTCAGGATCCCTTTTATCCGAGTCGGCTGGCCGATACCGCTGGTGACACGAACAGTTTGCCGGATACGGCGGGACATGTTGACGGTCCGTTTGACGCCGAATCCTTTGGTGATCAATGGAAGATTCCTCAGGCTGTGGCTTTGAGAGAAATTTCTCTGGGTGATTTTACAGCAGAGGCATGGTTTCGCACAACTTCTACGAGTATGAATGTTTTATTGGGAAATTACTCCCCCTCTTACAAAGGAATTATAAACCTTCAGCTGGAAGTTGACAATCGAGTGCGCCTTTATTTAAAAAATGCGGGCGGAACTGTCGATTCAGTGTACCCCACGACTGCTTATAACGAAGCCCGTGACGGACAATGGCATCATTTGGCAGGCATCCGCAGCAACAACGTGATGTATCTGTATCTGGACGGACTGGAGGTGGGCAGCCAAGTAGCAAGTGGTGGGACGTACTCGCTAGGAGGTGACTACTACTATCTGGGACGTGATACACGTACAGGGCCGGGCCCGTTTAATGGAGAGATTGGGGATGCACGGTTGTGGACGCGTGCTTTGAGCACTAATGAACTGGCGAGCCTTGTCGACTTCGGGAAACCGGGTTTCAACGGGATATCAAGATCAAATCTGCTTGCTGAATACGCTCTGTATGAACCGTTCGATGCTAGACCGGCCAGTCCGAAATGCCGGATCCCGTTGGATGAGCCGCAGCTGAGACAGATTTCCCTGACCAATGTAACCTACGAAGCTGTATTCCGCACTACGGATACGGGGCGTGGCGTCATTATTGGAAATTATACCCTTGGTTTGTCTGGCGGCGTGAACAACATCGAATTGTATACCGGCAACCAAGTCCGCTTTGTGCAGCGAGATGCATCGGGCGTATGGCTGGAGTTTAAACGATCTGCCGATACCGTGACTCTCAGTGACGGCGAGTGGCATCGTTGTGCGGCGGTTCGGCGCGATGGCTACGCCTATCTGTATCTGGATGGGCAGCAGCTGGGCACTGCTGTGAGCGATACGCTGGGAGCGTACATGTTGCCGGGGGCTAGTCTTGGTCTTGGGCGTGATTTCCGTGAACCGGTGATGCCTCTGAACGGAGACCTTTCCCACGTGCGGATTTGGAACCGGGCATTGAGCGCTAACGAATTGGCCGGCCTTGCAGCCTCAAACGCCGTACCGGCTGAAGGGCTGATTGCTGAATACGCGCCGCTGTACACGAATACGTTAAAGACAGCCGGTTTTCCGGGTGATCGGTTCCTGCGCTCTTACACGACCGGCACCAACACCGCCACGCTGGTGTTCACAGATTTGCCGCGACACAATAAGATCAGTATCGGCATGCTGTTGGCCCAGCTTGATTCGCTGGACCCATCGCTGCAAGCGGATCATTTTGTAATCCGGATTGACGGGGGTGAGGTGCTGAGTGTCGGGCTGGGACCCGATCAGGGCGATGAGCCGCAGGTGGACGTCTTTAAGTTGTTCGGTGCCGCCGCTGACGTTCAGGATTTCAAAGATACGCTGACATTGGGTGGGGATGATTTCTTCTTCTGCGGGACCGATGACGCTGACTGGAATGATCATGTCTATGATCTTTCACAACTGGAGGCCTTTCAAGAGATACCTCACACGGGTAGCACGCTTACACTTGAACTATTCGGCGTTCAGAATTCGGCAGGAGAGAATGAGGGCTTCGGCGTTGATCAGATTCAACTGAATGTCATTGCACCATCAGGTACGCTGATATTGGTCAAGTAATAGTCAGTTTGATGGTAAAAATCCATTTGTTTTCAATCTCTCGCTGACTCGCTGTGGCGCAGAGAGAGAGCTGCAAATTCTGTGTAATAATCAAACATGGATGAACAGGATATTCAGGATAGGTCCGGTTTTCAACCGGACTGTCTGCGTCGTAAATGATTTGATTCAAAGAAAAAACGTGCAAGCTATCTGTTTGCCTTAATAATAAGCCAAGCAGGATGCTTGGGTTATCGTACGGAGAGCAAGCGGGAAGCTTGCATTGCTTTAATCCTACTTTACTTCACGCAAGATAATACTCAACGGAAGTGACTTGGCCTGTGATATAGATGTGCGGAAAAAGTCTTGTCCTGATTGTGTTTTCTGATAATATGTTTGCTATATTAAAAGAGGGTTATAGATAGGAGTGTTGTATGCAGTTAAAAAATTGGATTATTAGTAATGTGTCATTGCGTGTATCAGTGAGTGGCTTGATTGTGTTGTTAATGTTTTTGATGGTCGGTTCGGTATTTTCGGAGATTAATGATCCGGTGGCCTATTGGAGTTTTGATGATGAATCAAGCCTTCTTGCCAATCAGGTGACTTCCAGTCAGTATCATGACGCATCAATACTTTTCGGGTTGCCAAGCTCTGGAATCGTGGATGGAGCTGACGGTGTTGCTGGCAACGCCCTGATGCTGGATGGGACCAGCGCGATACGTCTGCCCTATAATCAGGATAATCTGAGCAGCTCATTCACGCTATCACTCTGGTATTGGCAGTTGACCAACGATACGCGCCAGTGTGTCTATCAGACCCGTGACAATTACACAGCCACCTATGAAGCCATGGATGGTGCCAACGCCAACTTTGCCAGTTACGTTGGTCAGACTTTTGCCAATTACATCACAATCGACCCGCATGAGTGGATTAATCTGGTGCAGGTGTTTTCTAATGCAAATGATACTGTGACGCTCTCTGTTTACACAAATGGGGCTTTTGTCTTCAGCAAGAGTGTCAGCAGCAACAGTATGTTCAATGCCAATCAGGTCAGAGGGTTTCATGTCGGTGCCTACAGGTTGGCCACAGGTCCGGCAGATGGCCGTTGTTTTAAAGGAATGATCGATGAAATGGCATTTTGGGCACGGCCGCTTTCATCGAATGAGGTTTCAGCGGTTTATCAGCGCGGCGTGGGTGGTCAAAAGCTGGAATTCACGCCCCATGCGTTGCCATCCATTTCGCTGGGGGGTGAGCTCTCTTTTCTCTTAAACATGGATGATGGTATCCCGGATGGCATGTTTAATAACGCCTGGTTGCTGAATGACGTACAGGATCCGATTGATCAGACTATTCTGCTTGATACCGCTGGCGATATGCTTGATTATGTGCCCGATACAGCCGGGAGTGTCGATGGACCCTTCAACGCGCAGGTATCGGATGACGGTATAAAATGGCAGGTGCCGCTGACAACGGCCATGCGGCAGCTGTCGCAAACCAATTTCACGGTTGAGACCTGGTTTCGCACGACCGCTACGGAGTCGCGGCAGGTTCTGATGGGTAGCTTTTATAATAACGCAAATGGCATTATCAATCTTGAATTGTTTGGAACTAACAATGTCCGCTTTTATCAGGGCAACGTTAGCGGAACAACAACAGATCTGAACTTGTCTGTTACAAACGCTACTACCCGGGATGGATTGTGGCATCACTTGGCAGGAGTCCGGACTAACAATATGATGATTCTCTATCTAGATGGAGAGAAGGTTGGATCGACAATCACAGCGACCGGATTTTATGCCCTGCAGGGGAACAACTTTTATCTGGGACGTGATATACGCACCGGTATCTATCCTTTTACTGGTGAACAGGGGCACATCCGTTTTTGGACGCGTGCGTTGAGTACCAATGAGCTGGCGAGTATCGCTGCTCTCAAGTTGCCCGGAAGCAGCGATATCTCGCAGAGCGGGTTGTTGGCTGAATACGCACTCTACAATCCCTACAATGCCGGCAAATCAGATCCATGGTATAGATTTGCAGCCAACTCACCGCAATTGAAACAGCTGCCGATGGCGGATTTTTCTTGTGACGCAGTTTTCCGCACTACCGCGACAGGGCCAAAAGTTCTCCTGGGAAATTATCATTCGTCTACCAGTAACGGTGTTGTAAATCTCATGCTGGAGAATGACGGCGGAGTCCGGCTTTATCTGAAAAATGGCGTGGGAACAGTTGACTCTATATGGCCGTCGCCCGGTAGTATCGACACCCGTGACGGAGAGTGGCATCATCTGGTTGGTGTTCGCGAGGGTACCACCATGAGTCTCTATCTGGATGGCGAGAAACAGGGAAGTACAGAGGCAGTCGGTGGCGCATATATCTTGGATAGCGATTACTACTATATCGGCAAAGACAGACGTAACACCTGGGGTGTATTTGATGGCGATATCGCCCACGCACGCATCTGGAGCCGGGCTTTGAGTACTGACGAAGTGGCCGGACTTGCTGTGTCAAACTCTGTTCCGGTCGATGGACTGGTTGCTCAGTATACACCGACACTGCTGAATAATCTGCATACATCGGGTTTTCCAGGCAGCCGCTTCCTGCGTACCTTTACAACTGCCACCAATACCTCAACGCTGCTGTTCACGGATCTGCCGCGGCATAATAAGATCAGCCTCGGCATGCTGCTTGCTCAGCTTGATGCGCTTGATCCCGTTGCCGATAATGATCATTTCGAAATTCGTATCGACGGCTCTGAGGTGTTGAGCGTCGGACTGGGACCTGATACCGGAAGTGAGGTGCAGGTTAATGCGTTCGAGTTGTTTGGAGAAACCAAAGATGTTCAGATATTCAAGGATACGATGACTGCTGGCGGAGAGGAACTTTTTATCTGCTCAACAAGTTCCAGCGTCAATGATCATGTGTATGACCTTGCTTCACTCGAGGCGCTGCAGGCAATTCCCCATACAGGCAGCACCCTCACTCTCGAGCTGGTCGGCATTCATAATGCGGGTGGTGAGAACGAGAGTTTTGGTATAGACCAGATTCAACTGACCGTTATTCCTCCTCTAGGAACGCTGATACTGATTTTTTAAAATGATGCGGGATAGGTTGTTAAAACCATACTGTGGGAAAGGAAGTCAGTCGCTATGCGGCTGACTTTTCAGCAGCGATTGTTTTATTGGACCTTGTTTTGTCGCTCTGCCTTTTTTAAGCATCTGCATCACTGATAGGTTGATGCATGTTGCAGAATCTCCTGTAATCGATCTTCAGGAAGAACATCCTGTGCCTTGGCAACCTCAAAGACCGAAAGATTTTTATCCAACGCCTCTTTGGCGATCTTTGCTGCTGCTTCGTAGCCGATATGCGGAACCAGAGCGAGTGCCGGAGCGGTCGAGGCATTCAGGTTCTGCAGGCACCGTTCGGGATTTGCTACAACACTGTCAATGCACTTTGTCCGAAGGGTGTTGACAGCATTTTTAAGGATGGTAAGAGAATCCAGGAGTGAGTCTGCAATCAGGGGCAGGAATGCGTTCAGTTCCAGCTGACCATTGGATGCGGCCAGAGTGATGGCGCTGTCGTTAGCAATGGTCTTCATGGCGCACTGGGCAATTGCTTCGGGAATTACCGGATTGACCTTGCCCGGCATAATGGAAGAACCAACCTGCCGCGCTTCCAATGTTATCTCTCCAAAACCGCCATTGGGGCCGGAGTTAAGCAGTCGCAGGTCGCCGGAAATTTTTAGCAGGTTAACTGCGCAGGCTTTGAGCAATCCGGAGGTCTCCACAAAAACATCATTGTTCTGGGTGAGATCCATGGGATACTCAGCCCGGGCCAGTCCCAATCCAGTGATCTCCCGCAGCACTTCGGCAACCCGGTAGGTATATTTACGGTCGGCGGCAGCTCCGGTGCCTATGGCGGTTCCTCCGAGGTTGATCTGGCGCAGACGCTCTTCAACCTTATAGATGCGCCAGCGGTCACGGGCGATTGCCTGAGCCCAGCAGCCGAAGGTGCTGCCCAGCGAAACAGGGGCGGCATCCATCATCTGGGTGCGGCCGAGTTTCAGAACGCCGGCAAACTCCTGTTCCTTCCTCTGTAGGCTTTCCTGGAGTTTAGCCAAAGCATCTGCCAGAGTGCGCACAAGGTAGATCGCAGCAATCCGCAGAGCGGTGGGATAAACATCGTTGGTGGACTGCCCATGGTTGACGTCATCCAGCGGACTGACCAATGATAGTGCGCCGGGCTTACCGCCAAGCTTGATTGAGGCGATGTTGGCAATGACCTCGTTGACATTCATGTTGGTGGATGTTCCCGCGCCACCCTGCAGCGCATCGGTAATAAAGGCATCGCTGTGTTTGCCTGCAATGATCTCATCGCAGGCCGCAATCATTGCGTCAGCTTTTTCAGAAGGAATGTTCTCAAGCTGCTTATGAGTAAGAGCACAGGCCTTCTTCACTTCCGCAATGGCCTTGATCAGCTCCTGCCGGACTGGATATCCGCTGAGCGAAAAATTTTCAACGGCGCGTTGGGTATGGATACCATAGAGCGCCTTTTCCGGCACCTGCATCTCTCCTAAACTGTCATGTTCGGTACGTGTTTTCATAATATATGTATAATTTAACACAGAGGCACGGTGACACGGAGGAAAATTTTCAGGTTTACGTATAAATTAGGCTCTTACTCGAAGGGCACGATCCTGCAGTTGCCGGATTGGTCTTAAAAAAATCCTGCAAGGTGGGATCTGTAGGTCCGCTGGCGTTCCATCATAGCTTTATGCTACGGTCCAACGTAACTTCAAGTTTTGCCGTATGGGTTAATCCATTTTAATTAAATGGACTCTCTTTATTATTTGCAAGGTGGTATCTCAACCAGATGTTTTACGCCCGCCTTCACCTGGGCATTTAATCCCTCAACAACAAGACCCTGCACATCTTGAGCAATTACCGCCGGACGCGCATCGTTTTTTAAAAACGACAGCTCTATATTGCGCATGGTCAGTCCCTTGACATGCCGACAGTAGAAGCCGTAGGCAGGCAGTTCACCGAACATCCATGCCATAGGGTAGGAGCTCTCTTTTTGCGGCACCTTTCGATCGGCCATCTCCTCTGTACCGTTGCCGGCAAACTCAATACAGATATTTTCGAGTGTAATATCCTCCACAGGGTGTCCGGGTAGACCGGTAATGGAACATCCAATATTGCTGGCTCCTGTGGCTTTCACATTCCTGATTACAATATCACGAAGGGATCCCATTCCCGGTTTGGGTTCACCGGGAATGGGTCTGGCGCGGTTTCCCAGGCGGATGAATATGGGAACGTCGATATTTTGCATCACGATATTGCTGACACAGACATTCCGGTTGATGCCTCCATCGACCTCTTCAATGGCGATACCCTCACGGCCATCATAGAGATAACAGTCAGCAAAGGTGATATTCTCGAAACCGCCGTTTGACTCGGTTCCCAACTTCAATGAAGCCGGTTTCCCGGAGAGCCTGCAATTGGTGACACTCACATTCTGACAGGGGAGTTCAGCAACGGTTGATTTGAGGACAATTGCATCATCGCCACTGTAGATATCGCAATCATTAATTCGGACTCCGTTACAGCTGTCGACATCTATTCCATCCCGATTATGCCGGATGCGGCTTCGGATTGATATCCGTTCAATTTCTACATCTTCGCAGGCCAGATAGTGCGATAGCCAGCGGGCTGAGTTAAGAAACATCAGACCGCTTACCCGTACCCCCTTACATTCACTGAATCGGATCAGATATGGACGTCCTCCGTCATCACCTTTTTTTGCAGGAAAGAGCGGTCCCTGGCCATCAATCACACCGCTGCCGGTCAGGCAGATGTTAGTCTGACTCTCTGCATAAATCAGGCTCTTGGTAAAACGTGCTCTGTACAGATAGTTGATGCGGGGAGTGATACTCTCGTAATCTTTGATATCAGCACTGCCGCGCAATACAGCGGTCTCATCTATATTCAGTGTAACATTTGAACGTAACTTGACTGTACCAGAAACATAGATCCCTTCATTAAGCAGGACCAATCCGCCTCCCGCTTCAGCGCAAGTATCAATGGCCTTCTGGATCGACTTTGTATTAACCGAGACTCCGTCGCCTTTCGCGCCATAGTCACACGGATTCCAGGCTTTCGTTCTGCCAAAAACGCTTCCTCCCAGCAAAACCAGAATCAGCAAATTTTTCATTTTTTTATCTCCCCTCATTTAACTTCCCATGCTTCGCGCCCTTTAAGACAATCAACGGGAGGGCGAAGCTCCTGCTGAGCCGTGAAGGATTTGAATACGATTTTGTCAACGCCGCATCACGCTGTTATTATTCTTTGTTGAAACAGGGGCGTTTTCTTCAAGCAACCGATTGTTCTGCATTAGAAAGCATATCCAAAACACGCAGTTTTCTGATAATTCCGTGAAACGGAATTATTTTTGGAAGATGAAAAATTTGCGAACAGAATAGTTTATAAACAGAGAGCTGAATATATTGGCACCGAAGGCAATAGTTGTTTGCATGGCTAGTTTGGCTATGAGCAGGGTCTGAATGCCGGTACCGATTACCATGCTGATTGCGGAGACACCAAAGAAAAGCAGGAACTCAACAACAGGATGGTGTTTGCCTGGTTTGAAAACAATCAGAATATTGAGAATGTAACAGAAGGTATTGGATATCAGAAAGGCAACCCCGTTGCTGTATGCAGCGTGACTTGCTCGAGTACCCTCTGCAATATCAGGTGCGGAGAGGCCGAGCAGCTTTACCAGAATGTCATCCTGTGCAAGACATGGAAAGAGAAACCAGCCGCAGAGAAAGAAGCAAGCCATATGTACAACGGTGGACATTCCGCCGACCATGCCGTATTTTATAAACTGCACAATCGGGTGGGCGTCGTGGCTGAGGTTCTTCTTGATGAAATCTATCATAATTTAATCCAGTTCAAAAATTCTAAAGTTGTGTTTAGTCGACCGCATAGCGACCGACTTCCTTTAATTTATGCATGTTCTTTAACCGGTATTATGTAGCGTTGCTTCTCAGAAGCAATTAAATTGGCTCCCGTCGCCAACCTTACAGTTCAACTCAGCCTGTCACGGCGTAGCCGCATAGCGCAGAGACGGACGCACTTTAGAACTCTCGCACTTTAGAACTGTGAGTTTGTCCGCAAGGTCTTGCGGACAAACTCACTTTGCCCCTCTTTATGGTAAGAGCTGCGTACAAGGGGTGCGCAGGCAACGAAATTGAAGCCTATATCATAGGCTTTTTTTTCAATTTCAGCAAACTCATCCGGGGTTACATAACCGGCTAGTGGCAGGTGTGCTGGGCTGGGCTGAAGGTATTGTCCGGCATAAAAAATTCGACATCCGGCATCATAGGCATCCTGCATACTTATCTGAATCTCATCCATCGTTTCACCCAGTCCAAGCATCAGGGAGGTTTTTGTTATATGACCGGCATCTGCAGCATGTTTCAAAACAGCGAGGGATCGCTGGTAATCTGCCTGTGGGCGTGCTTCCGGGTAGAGACGAGGAATGGTTTCGAGATTATGACTGAAAATATGGGGATGTGTTTCAAGAACCAGATCGAGCTGATCCATGTGGCCCTGAAAGTCCGGGGTGAGTACTTCAATCAGGACATCTGGATTGAGTTTCTTAACATATCGGATTGTTTCCGCCCAATGGGCTGCTCCGTTATCGGGCAGATCGTCGCGGGTTACAGAAGTTAATACCGTTTCCTTCAGACCGGCTTCTTTTACAGCTTCGGCTACGCGTCTAGGCTCATCCTGCTCGGGGGGCAGCAGTTCCCTGTGATCCACGTTGCAGAACCGGCAGTTACGAGAGCAACGGTCACCCAGAATCATAATTGTGGCGCGACCGTGTTTCCAGCAGTGGCCGAGGTTGGGACAGAATGCTTCCTCACATACGGTATACAGACCTTTCTCTTTTAAACGGGCTCGCGTAGCTTTAAAGGTATCGTTCTGACCTATCTTGACTCTGATCCATGATGGTTTTCTATCTGTGCTTATTGGCATGTCGTATATTTAACCAAAGCAAGCCGCTGAAACAAAGTGAATTCTTTTATACATACCCTTAACCGGATACTCTTAAACTACAAGCTTACACGCTCGACGAGCGTCCGGACATGCAGGTGTGAGTCGGTTCTCAATGAGGGCAGGATCGATTACCCGCTTGCTTTTCGTCTATCAGTTCTTCTTCCTGTAAGTCCGCATGGTCATACCGAAAGTTTTTTTGAAAAGAGCTTTAAGGTAAGTCTCTGTCTGGTATCCGCAGCGTTCCCCGATGGTACCAATGGGCAGATTGGTCTCTTTCAGCAAGGCGCAGACCCTGTCAAGACGCTGGGTTTGGATTTCCGTTAAGATTGTATGCCCGCAGGCTTCGCGGAAGCGTTGCTCCGCAAGACGGCGTGACACATTAAGGTGCCGCGCTGTATCATTAACGGTAATTCCCTCGCAGGCGTTGAGTCGGATGAACTCCTTGATCCTTGATGCAATCCAGTTGGGATTGGATGTATGCTGCGATGACTGCCGGTGCACAATGCGTTTGATACCATACGTAAGAGAGCATGGTTTGCGTCGCATGCTTCGCATAAGGTGGTCGAGAACCTCAGCGGCCAGATATCCCCCTCCTTCAAAATCCGGCAGAACAGAGGAGAGAGTGGGGGTTGTGTTTTCGCAGATCGCTTCATCATTATCCACCCCGATTACGGCAATATCATCCGGTACGTCGATGCCGCATTGCTGGCAGCATTCCAGCACCTGCCGGGCCCTGTGGTCAAATGCCACCATAATTCCGCACGGTTTAGGTAATCCCAGCAGCCAGTCCTGCATCTTTTTTTTATCGAAATCCCAGTCTGTACTCGTCTTCAGGGAATCGAGCTTGAACCCGTTGCAGGAAAATCCGCATTTACGCACTGCCTTTTCAAAGGCTTCGGCACGGATTATGGACCAGTCGGTGTTGGTTTCGGAACCGACATAAGCAAAATTTTCAAACTTCTGTTTTATATAGTAGTCAGCAATGCTTGCTGCAATATCCTCTGAATTATGATTAATGCAGATGGCGCGTTTGTATAATTTGCAGGGGATATCGAGTGTCACAACCGGTATATTATTCAGGTTCACTGCTCCACCGATAATTTTGTCATCAAGACATCCGATAATTCGTCCGTCCGGCTGCCAGTTCTCTAAACTCTCCAGCCGCGCGATGTATGGATGGCCCTCCATCATAACATGAAGATCCCACGGGCCGTTCAATTGAACGTAATGGAGTATGCCTTGAAGCTTGTCTCGGCAGGATTTCAATCCTGTCGGGAGCTCTATGAGTACTCGGGGGGTCTTTGTCAGGAATTTTGCCATAATGAAAATGTGTGGATGCTGGCGGTTGTTGTTACTCTTCGGGATCATGATAGCAGAATCCGCATGCGATGTGAACGTAATTGCGCAAAAAAGAAGGTTTAATATGCGCAAATGTATGTGGTTGAAAAATACGTATGGCTGTATTCTGTTAAACATTAGTTGCTTATCGCTCATTTTCTGCAATAAAAAATAAGATATTCGCGATAGTTCAAGTGGTTAAAATCGTTAAAAAGGTTGAAATGGTTTTCTCCTCTGATACGACTACGTGATATCTTGACTCATTACGATGTAATTTTTTTAAATTGCGGGCAACGCTCGCGTTAGAAGATTTAAATTGTAATACAAAAAAGGAGAAACAACAATGGACTACAAAGTATTTCAGAAGGAACTTGAGTTGCAGTCGAAGGGCTGGATCCCGACGTTTCATGATATATCAAAAGAAATCATTGAAATCGTTGAGGCATCAGGAATCAAAAACGGAACCGTCTGCATCGCATCGCATCACACCACGTGCAGTGTAATGGTGCAGGAGGCCTCACACGATATTGATTCGTTCGACCTGGAATTTCTGCAGCACGATCTTCTGGACATTATGCGCAAGATGATTCCGGATTTTGCGGAGGAGCATCAGTATCGTCACCCAGGGCCTATTCACGCGCAGTTCGGTCGCTATGTCAATGAACCCGGCGACTTTACGAGCATGAACACAGACGGGCATCTGCGCAGCGTCTTTTTCGGCCGCAGCGAAACGATGACCATCAAAGACGGTGTGCTCGACGGCGGTGAATTCGCCCACATCTATTTCATCGACTGGGATCATGTCCGTGCGCGCCGCCGACAGGTCAACGTGACCGTTATGGGAACAACCGAAGATGTTGACGACCGCAAGTGGAATAACGGTGAAGTGATCGATACCGGAAGAAAATATACCGAGGCAGAAAAGGCAAACATGGAAGAGTTTGATCTGCAGCTCAAGCGATAGTAACAACCTAAACCAGCGGAGCCGGAACCAAACTGAGCCTATGTGATATGCGATAGTTAGCTCATACATTTAGTGTTTGAGTGATAGTCATCACTGGTTTAGACAACAACACTTCGTGTTGCATAGAAGAGATGGGAAAATGCAATACAACAAAGCAAAATAATCCTGTAGATCCTG
>JAQIBS010000121.1 GCA_027858965.1 Kiritimatiellia bacterium | reverse complement strand
TTTTTTTATGCTAATAACAGGCTGAAAACCGATATCGGAGGGCGGTTGAAACGTATTTCAGGGTGAGCGTCTTATCCGCACGCAGTGTATGCTCATATGCGAGGACTGGTTACCACATTTTCCTTTGTCACCGCGGCCTTAACCCTTAGTCTGAGTACCGAGTGCTGGCTGTCGCTATAAATGAATAGCGGCAACGTAACTCACAACGTTAACAAGGACCGGCCTCTGCTGCTTCTAAAGAACGCCCTCCGATACGGTAATTTTAAACATCTAAAAGTCTTAATAAACGATCTTGGAGAGATCCCATATATAGGAGGATAACTCGCGAGCAACTGCAACCCGGATCTTATTGAAGAGCACTCCCCGCATAGAGAGTCTGTACCAGCGCTTGCAGAGTCGATTCTGAACCTTCCAGCTTAGTTCTTTCACTTCCTGGCTGAGTCCCTCTTGGCGGTCCGATAGTTCCCGACCAACCTTTGGTGGCATATTGTAACTGCCTGCACATTCAACAAGTATCCAGCGGGCATGTGAGTTTCCGCATTTTGTGATAGGGCCCTGTCTTCGTGTCGAACCAGATGATTCCTCTCCTGGGACCAGCCCCAGATACGCCATTAGCTTTTTTGGATGTTCAAAGCGGGTGAAGTCACCGATTTCGCTGATTATTATCATGGAGGAAAGCTCTCTGAAACCGCGGAACCCCATTAATGCCTCGACCAGAGGACGACGTTGCCATTTCTGGCAAAGAGCATTCATTTGATCCTCCATCCGATCAATCTGTTGAGTCATGAAATCAATCCGCTGCAGATACTCCTCTCTGACAAGCTTTTGAGCCGGATCAGGCAGGACAAGATCACGCAGATATGTCATATGTTTTTGAGTCCAGCGAGTAGCACCTGTATAGTGGTATCCGTTACGTAGCAGGAATGCGCCCAGTTGTTTTTGGCAGCGTTGACGTTCATTGACCGCATCAGTACGACCGCGGCAGACATCACGGATGACCTCATCCGCAACATCGGGAATATACACAGGTGTCAGATCACCGGAGCGGAGCAGTTTCGCGATTTTCTTCGCATCCCGCTTATCTGTCTTGAGTTTATCGCCTGATTTAACCGGCATCAAAGAAGGTGCCGCAACAATGCAGTCAAAGCCCAAACCGATCAGTCGACGAGCGAGTACAAATCCGGTCGGACCGGCTTCATAGCAAAATTTGATTTCATCCTTACTGAGTTTATGCTTTTTCATGATTTTGTACATAGCTTGTATGAACCGGCCAATATCAGCGGAGACTTTTCCGATGTACTCCGGCGCTCTTGTTCCGGACAATGCAAAAGCAATTGAATTTGATGCTTTATGTGAGTCGATACCGATGTATGATTTAATCATGGCGTGTCCTTTGGGTTGAATTGGTTAATTCATAATGGATAGACTCCGGCTTGCCGGAGTAGCCCACGGAACCCCCGAGGGCACGCCTCTATCTTAGCAAAAAATGCCCGAGGCTCTATAAACTTCAGCCATAGGGTCTGGGAAAAAAATATTTTACGGAATAAAAATTTGATAGGCTTTGCCAAATATGGCAAAGAAAAATAAGTTTTGACCTTTGCCCATAAGACAAATCAAGAGAATGAAAAACATTCTCAACAATCAGATGAATGCGCCTCGTAAACTCATGCCTGCGGAATAACGTTCGGCTCATCAGAAAGATGCACGGTTAAAATGAAAAACAAAATGAAAGTGTTGATGTTACTTATGCTGTTCGTGGCAGGATCCACGTCACAGGCCGAAACGTTTAATGTCAACTTCGACTCATCCAGAGAGCCATACTTGTCCGGCCCCGGCGGCACGCTTCCTGCCCCCGAAGGTCTACCGGAGGTATCATGGCTGGGTGCATCCCCCAGTGATTCGACACACACACTTAACGAATACTCACCACTCTGGCTCGACAGTTACCAGAGCGGTGACTACTTTAGTTTCGATGTCACGGCACTCCATCCAGATGATAAAATTGTGCTTGAAGGAATATGGTTTGGGGTGGATCGCAGTGCAGACGGTCCGACCTCGTTCTCGGTAGAGCTTTGGTCTTCAGGAGCTGTTGTTGAATCAAGAGGAACAACCACCGCGGGGGTATTTGTGTGGGGCATGGGTGTAACGTCTACTGTTTCCAGCGCTGAAATACGTGTGGTTGGCCGTGGCGGAACAGACGACATCGGACCTGGACCGTTTGACACATTCGGATTGAGCTTCGCGTCTGTCTCCTTCACCGTAGTCCCTGAACTACTGCCCGCTCGGTTTATCGATGTCACTTCCTATCAGGACGAAATTACCCTGGCGCTTGACAACATCACCCCTGGAAGGGAGTACGAGGTTC
The DNA here is from genome assembly GCA_027858965.1 of Kiritimatiellia bacterium. Taxonomy (GTDB): domain Bacteria; phylum Verrucomicrobiota; class Kiritimatiellia; order RFP12; family UBA1067; genus M55B167. The sequence goes on along the minus strand of JAQIBS010000121.1, from coordinate 1,479 downwards.
AGTCATGCGCAGATCTTCATACTAATGCATGGGCTTTCGCCCACTCTTTTCTGGGCCTCACGTCAGCAACAAACGTGACGCTCACCAATTACGCTTCTCCGTGCTTCTTCCGTGTCTTAACACGTAATACTGGAGCACCGTAGTCATTCTCACCACCCCTGATGTCCAACGAGGGAGCCGAACAAGACAGGTGCACGGTATACCCACAGGGGTGTGAAGCGTTGAGAGAAAAATATTTTAACGGAATAAAAATTTGATAGGCTTTGCCAACTATGACAAAGAAAAACAAGTTTTTAGCAAAATAAAACAAATCAAATGAGAGTGAAGAAAAAAATCACTCCCAACAAATGACTGCACACTATTCCAAGCCGCTGGCGCGTCTAGGAAAGTGTGACTCCAACGTTCGGTTTGATATGAAAAAACAATTGATTATCGCATTATGTTTGGTAGTGGTCGGGTCCGTTTTCGCAAGCACGCGATCAGGACGTACCGGTGCGGACGTTCTGTCTATATCGGATGCATGCGAGTCATTTCGTCACTACTACGAGGTGTATCCACCACAAGAGTCATGGTTCGACGAGTTAAGCGCAACAAGCAACGCAGTGATAAACACGGAGCGGGTGCGGTTTATCAACCTTGGTCTCAACGAGGACTCTTGGGGTCAAAAGTTCGTATATCTTCTTCCTGGGAAACACAATCCCAATACATTCGATCTATACTCACTTGGCGCCGATGGCATAAGCCAAACGCGTGGTGACGATCCTGACGACCTTGCAAATTGGCATGAAGCAAGTCGCTGGCACCGACAATATGATTCCTCAATCATCACCCCTTTCCGGGTCGTGATAATGAGCATAATCTTAACAGCTATCGCACTCATTCTTCGGTCACAAAAAAAAGACTAACTGATCGGGATAGACCCCCCTTATTGCTAAGGGGCCCCCCCCACACCATACGCCGTCGTAGTACTATGGCGGCACAAGCCGTACGTACGGATCGCGTATACGGCGGTTCCTCCTTCGGCTTTCAGGCTACGGCGGACACAGTCGGCTGATTAACCGGATTTATCCAAGGAGCACGAGCCCCTTTTTCTGAGTAAACATTTTCTTTGGCATGGCATAGTTCATCTGTTGATATTTACTTGCCCGCCAGTGACCTTTGGGATGTTCTGTCCTATATATCCGATTTTGATCAAGATGCGGCAGTTCGTTATAGAGACAAAGTCTTTGATTCCGTAGAGCGGCTTACCGACTCGCATTTGGGACAGATCATTGGTGGTGGCTGTTCTATCTCCGGCGGTTTCAGAAGATCGCATCCAAGAGTGAACGACATTGTTGCCTGAAGAAGTTTTATTGTTTTACGTTTGGAGCTGTGATGCAGTCCGTAGTGACGCACTTTGCAGAAACGCGAAGGCAGCACATGCTGAAGGAATCGACGCAGAAACTCCATTGGCTCAAGACGCAGGGGTTTCGATTCATT
>JAQIBS010000115.1 GCA_027858965.1 Kiritimatiellia bacterium | reverse complement strand
CAGGATCTACAGGATTATTTTGCTTTGTTGTATTGCATTTTCCCATCTCTTCTATGCAACACGAAGTGTTGTTGTCTAAACCAGTGATGACTATCACTCAAACACTAAATGTATGAGCTGACTATCGCATATCACATAGGCTCAGTTTGGTTCCGGCTCCGCTGGTTTAGGTTTAAGAAATTTCAGATAAAAATTCCTTCAGAGTTATGCCTTGAATGGAGTCTGTTTCAAAATTAGTGTTGCAAATAACTTTCAGGCGTGCTTGCGGAAACATTTTGGGAAACCAGCTAAAATCCAATGGTCCTGCCCGTCCCCGTTTAACTTCAATGAAATCGTTTGAGGAAAAGACAAAGTCGATCTCATGTTTATCGGATTGCCAGAATGCAGACTTTTCCGGAATTTCATCTCCACGCAATGCGGCTCTGCGCCAACACTCTTGAGCTATCGTCCATTCCATGAATACAGCCTGTTGCTCACTGGGTAGTGCATGATAATCTGCCGGGCATCTTGGGTGAGATGGGTGCCATGCTGTAGCAGCCAGAAGGTTTGTGAAGTGAAATTTGCATGGGCGTCTTCGGTTAAACCTGTTTCTTGATGCCTCCCATGCATACGACGGCGCAACGCAAATGAGGTCGGTCAGTTGATCTATATAACCTGATGCAACTGTGTTATTTGCCATGCCTGCCTCTCGAGCAACCTTGGCATAGCCGGTGGGGGTTCCTCCAAACCTGTATATGCACTCCAGAACTCCAAGCAATAAATCCCGGGATCGTCCGGATTGTGCAAATTCGCCATAAATCCAATCTCTTACAATCTCGATTACATAGGGAGCGATATTTCCATTTTCCAGTAAGGACAGCACAGCCGGAGGAGAACCGCCAGAAAGGATATAGGCGGGAACCAGATCCTCTTCTGAAAAACAGCTGGAACAAACCTTTTTAAATTCTGAAAAAGAAAGAGGGGTAAACAGATATTGGTTGCGGTCAAGGTGTCCTTTGCGGCCCGGCAACCGCTCAGCGCCACGCCGCAGATCAGTTGCCTTTGAGCCTGTTGTAACTATCAGAATTTTTTCCAGTTCATTCTGGTCAAATAGCCTTTTTAGTGCTTTTTCCCAGGATTTAACTGCTGTAATCTCATCCACAAAAATGCGTCTTACTCCTGCCTTCGGGGAAAATAAGCGGGAGAGTGTTAGTAGGTTCTCCTCCAAAGCTCTTTCATTACGAATTTCATCGCCATTCAGATAATAGGCAGAACCGGGACCGAACTGCTCTATTGTTGATTTAATTTGCTGTTGCAGCCAGGTGCTTTTTCCATATTGTCTGGCACCGCGAATTAATAAAAGTCCCGGTTCCTCTGGCATTTTATCCAGACCGAACTGTATATTGAAAACAGCTTTTTGCTTCTTCAATACATCGACTTTGGGTAGTATTCCCGCTTGAGAGACCTCCCCGGCCGCAAGCGCCTGATTGATTTCCGTAAAATTCATACCATCATTAACGCACAAAACGTTAGGTTTGTCAACGTTCTAAGCGTTAATCAGCATAACGTTTAGAACGTTATGCTGAAGTCGGGGCAAACTTTTATATGGATATACGAGTTGCTATACCTTCAGTGAATAGCATGAAAAGCACTTGCACCAGTTGTTCACAACCCAAGTTGTTTTTCAATCAGGCGAGTTAATGATTCCTTGATTTCAGGATGTCTTGGTACAGGTGCTTGTTTGCCTGTAATGGAGTTAGCATATATATCATGTCGCTTGCCATGACGTAGCAGATAACAGCCACGCTTTGATAAAGAGCGTATGAAATTTCCACGCTTCACATTTCAACACCTAGTTCAAGTGTTTGTGTCCCTGGATGAGGAGGTTCGGATACTGTATCAAGCATCATACGATATGCGTCAGTTATATTTTCTTTAAGATCATCAAGTGTTTCGCCTTGACTGAAAACACCGGGAATTTCCTTTAGTTTTCCGACAAACCATCCATCATCTTTCCAGTATTCAATTGTATAAAATCGCGTCATGTTTAATCACCTCATATTTACATAAATAATGTAACACCAAGCATGCAGATTATCAATCATGTTTTGTGAACTTGCAACGGGCGATTTGACTCACAATAGATGACACCGAAGCAAGTTCAGTAACTACTTAGAACATCACTGGTTGACTCATAATACATGACACCCAACAATAAGGGCATGAAAATGAGTAAATCAGCA
>JAQIBS010000083.1 GCA_027858965.1 Kiritimatiellia bacterium | reverse complement strand
GCTGATTTACTCATTTTCATGCCCTTATTGTTGGGTGTCATGTATTATGAGTCAACCAGTGATGTTCTAAGTAGTTACTGAACTTGCTTCGGTGTCATCTATTGTGAGTCAAATCGCAGGACATAGGTAACACAAAAGGTTCAAGACATAGGTAACACTTTCTGAGAAAATATGGCTGTCAAAAAGGAGGACAGTCATGCCATGGAAGGAAGTAGATATCGTGAACTTACGAGAAGAGTTTGTTTTTAAATCAATGAGCAGTGCAATGTCAGTTACTGATTTATGCAATGAGTATAACATTAGCCGTAAAACAGGCTATAAATGGATAAAACGGTTTAAAGAGCAGGGATTGTATGGACTGAAAAACGAAAGTCGAAAGCCGAAAAGCACCCCCGGATCTTTAACCGAAGATGTTTCATGTGAATTAATTCGTATCAAACATAATTGCCGGAAAAGCTGGGGGCCGAAAAAGGTACAGGCCATATATGCAAGACGATTTGGTGAAGAGAATACTCCATCTGTCAGCAGTGTGAAACGTGTACTAGACAAGGCTGGTTTTGTTAACCACCGTCGTCGCAAGCGCGCAGATCCTCCTGCCTCAATTAAGAATCGAGTTGAGCCGGATGAGCCTAACCAGGTATGGACAGTTGATTTTAAAGGATGGTGGAAAACAAGAGATGGTACACGTTGCGAACCTTTGACGATACGGGATGAGTACAGTCGATTCATTCTGTGCCTGAAAGTATTTGAGGATACAAAAACAAAACATGTTCGTTCATCTTTTGAGAACCTTTTTGGTTTATATGGATTACCAGAGATGATCAGATCCGATAACGGGAGCCCTTTCGCGAATAGCTTCTCTCCGTTAGGATTAACCAAATTGTCCGCTTGGTGGGTATCCCTTGGGGTGCAGTTGGATCGCATAACACCTGGGCGGCCCGATCAGAATGGAGCCCACGAGAGAATGCATAAAGATATTTACGAAGATTTGGAGTGTTCACCCTCGTTAAATCTGGAGAATTCTCAAGCAGCTTTTGATGAATGGAGAAAAGAGTTTAATTGGCAACGACCGCATGAACGCATAAATATGAAATTTCCCGGTGAAATATATACGGCATCATCAGCCAAGTATAACCCGGAGCCATCAGATATCGTTTATCCTGCAAACTGGCAGGAACGACGGATAACTAGCACAGGTACAATATGGCTTTCATCTGCACCTATATTTATAACGAACTCACTTGCCGGGTACGTTGTAGGGCTGCAGGCGGCAGGAGATCATTTAGATGTATGGTTTGATAACCTTATGTTGGGGTCCATTGATTTAAAGCTTATGAAGTTTAATGCAATCAGAGGAAAAAGCAGAAAACGCAGAAGCAAGGGATAGAAGAAACCAGTTACCAACAGCCGCCCTCCACTCCGACGAGCTAGGGCAGGGCCCATTCTCGCGGAGGGCGTCTATTGATAACTTTAAAGTACGCAGCTTGAGGGCTGAAAATTGACAAGTAACAACGTAAGAGTGTAACCTATGTCCTGAACCTCAAGTGTAACCTATGTCCTGACTGCACCGGAATTAGAGTGATGAGTGATGAGTGATGAGTGATGAATGACAAGTGATGAGTTATGACAAAACCTTTGAAAATATACATCTGCGCTGGTGAAGTCAGCGGCGACATGCACGCATCCGCACTGATGAAAGCACTCAAAACTCTCAGCCCATCCCCCCTGGAATTTCGCGGTTTTGGCGGGGATGCCATGCGGGACGAAGGCGCAGAGCTGCTATATCACACCGACCAGACCGGCGTATGCGGCATCACCCCGGTGCTTATGGAACTTCCCTTTCTGCTACGCATGATGAAGCATCTGAAAAAGGACATGCTGCAATGGCAGCCAGACCTCGTTCTCACGGTTGATTACCCAGGAATGAACCTGCGGCTGGCAAAGTTCGCCCATGAACAGGGGCTTAAAACCATCCACTACATCTGTCCGCAGGTCTGGGCCTGGCACCGCTCCCGTATTCCCAGGATAGCTGAATTCCTGGATATGCTGATATGCCTCTTTCCTTTTGAGCCAAAACACTTTGCATCAACCCCTCTGAAACCTGTATTCACCGGCCATCCGCTGGTTGACCGGGTCCGGGAGACACGCGCAGAGGTGCAGCCTGAATTTCTCTGGAAAGGAAAATACAAGATTGCCATGCTGCCCGGCAGCCGCGCCGGAGAGATCACTCGCATACTCCCGCGCATGCTGGACTCTGCTGTCCTGCTGGAACAGAAATTAGAGGGCAACTGCTCATTTATCATTCCATGCCCCACTGAAAAAATGCGCATTAAGGCGAAGCAGATTGCAAAAGGCCACACCAACAAACCGGCCAATCTCCAATTCATCATAGGTCAGGCACGCAATCTTCTGATGCAGGCCGATGCGGCGGCCATAGCCTCCGGCACTGCCACGCTGGAAGCATCGATGATGCTCTGTCCCTCAGTGCTTGTGTATGCTGTTGGCCGGATTACATGTCTGGTGGCCCGGCTGTTAATAACCGGGGTCCGTTTTGCAGGACTTGCCAACATTATAGCAGGCAAAGAGATTATGCCTGAACTCCTGCAACAGGATTTCACCCCGGAAAAACTATCCGAACATCTTTATCAGTACGTCACCAATGAGCAGCTGCGGCAACAAACTATCAGCAATCTGAAAGCCGCCAATGCCCTGCTCGGCAACGGAAATGCCGCAGATCAGACCGCCCGTACAATCCTTGATTTCCTGACTATCCAAAAACACAAAAGTAATGTAGAATAAGTGGCGTTGTTTGATGATGTAATAATTTAATAAGGATAACAGGATTGTGAAAGAAATACATGTTCAGGCCCAAAAAGATCACATTTACTCACTATGTTCATCTTCAGCGATTCTGGCAATCGCTGAGCTGATCTGGAATGCTCTGGATGCAGATGCCCTTGATGTCAAAATCGATATCATCCAGAACTCGCTAGATGCTATTGATGCGGTACGCGTGACAGATGACGGTCTGGGCATTAACGCCCTTGATATAGAGCAACACTTCGGTAATCTTGGTGGATCATGGAAACGCAATACCGACAAGACGCCTCGTTCCGGCCGCGTACTGCACGGGTGCAAAGGCAGAGGTCGCTTCAAAGCCTTTGCGCTTGGCCAGTATGTTGAGTGGAATACAACCCAGGAAACCTCCTCCGGCTTACAGTCATTTGTTATCTCCGGAGATGCCAGTGATCCAAGTCAGTTCAATATTAATCAGCTGAACACTCCCGGCCCGGCTACAGGCACCGAGGTAATGATTACCAATGTGCGCAACTCTGTGAATTCATTACGGGACACCACCGCAGTTCTGCAACAGCTCTCAACTTATTTTGCCCTCTATCTCAAAGCCTACCCTAATGTCAAAATCTACTTCCAGGGATTGCTGGTCAACCCGGTAATAGTTCAGAAAGCATCTAAAAGCTACACCCTTAAATCATCTACAGGATCCAGCGCTGAACTTGAAGTCATTGAATGGAGAGCAAAAAAAACCAAAGCCAAGATCATTTTATGCAACCCCGAAGGTTTTGCTCTGCATGAGATTGATGCAGGTGTACGTCCTGGTAACGAATTTAATTTCACAGCCTATCTGATATCTCCACGCTTTGAAGAGCTTCACGCAGAGAACCTGCTGATAGTTGAAGAGCTGCACCCCGAGATTAATGCATTTCTGGATGCGGCCCGCAATACATTACGGACCTACTTCCGCAAAATACGTGAAACAATGAGGGGTGATGTCCTCAAACAATGGACAGCCGAAAAAATCTACCCGTTTGATCCCTTCGATGATGAAAATGTCGAAGCTCGCATACAGTTTGACAGATGCGCCCGCACACTGCAAACTTACTCCAATGGATTTGAAGGGCTGGGAACCTCGGATAAACGACTGATATTCCAGCTGCTGAAAAACTCGCTGTCAACAGACCCCCAAGGTGTGATAGAACTGCTGAACTCAAATCTGAAAATTCCAGCGGCGGCAAAAAACCAGCCGGAGTCATCCCTTTAATCTGCGCGTCATGACGCGGGCGCTTGATCCAACGGAGTTTCTCATAGCGTACGATCCGCTTGAACCGGGAAAACCGAAGATGGAGCTCGGCCAGCACATCTGCAGCGATCTCGAGGACTGCGGCATCCTTTCCAACGGCAAACTCCATCATCCTCCCCTTGCAGACTATTTTACCGATCTGATGACACAGCGCGGTTGCAATCTGCTTCTCAACGCCGAAACAACAGAGATCGAACACGTGACAAACGGTTTCCGCGTAACCGTGTGCGCCACGGACGGTTTGAGTTCCTTCACCGTAGCAAATGTGATCGACACGACACCGGAAGGCTGGCGCGATGCAGGACGGTCCGCAGTTCATGCTAAAGCGTTAACAGCAACGCTCCAGGGAAAGCTTCCGGACGGAAAAGAAGAACTTCGGGTGCCGGGAGCCATCATACGCAAAGGGGTGTTCCCAGATGAATGGCTGCTCCGGGTGGAAATGCCGCCCACAGCGAAATGGCACGACGCACGGCTTAAGCTTCACTCAACATGGGAGGCCCTGAAACCGCAGTGCCCTGAACTGAAGTCCGCAGCTGAAGCAGGCGCATTCGCCTGCACATACGGCGGCAAACGCATCCACCGCCCGGGAGCAAACGGAATCAAATGGGTACCGGGCGCACAATTCGGCAATCTGATAACTGCACTGGAGGAGGGGCTCTCATGGAACTTGGACTGACCCTGAACGGTAAACACCTCCGCCGCACAGCAGTGCCGGAGTTCGCGGAAAAATACGACACAGTCATCATCGGCCTCGGCACAGCCGGCGAGGAAGCCGCGCTTGTCGCAGCGAAACTCGGGCTGAACGTGCTCGGCATCGAAAAGCACAATGCAATGGGCGGACAGTCCACAATCGGCTGCGTGAACTTCGGCGAAAATATTATCAATCGGATGATCCGTTCAGAACGCGCAGCAGAGGAGGCCGGGCTCAAGCTCGCCTACGAAACAGTGCCGACCGGTGTCTGGCTCAAGGGAAAGAGAATCGTCGGACTCAGAATCGCCCGCAATGGTATATCCCGCGATGTTGCTGCGCGGATTGTGATTGATGCGACCGGCAATGCCACGGTCGCACGGATGGCAGGTTGCCGCCTCCGCTCCGGACGCATCTGGGACAGCGAAATGGGCGCGTGTGCACGCGCCGAACTATGGACAACACCGCAAGGCGGAATGCGTCCGCTCTACTCCAATTACCGGCGGGAACTCTGCGGCAGCGCTGCAGATTACAGTGAGACCGTCGCATTCCTGGCCGGGACACGGTGTAAGGTGTGGAACTCGTCGAAACGCCGCATGCTCAGACCTGCCCTGCTCGTGGGCGCACGCGAAGAGAACCGCGTCGAAACGCTGGAAACCGTCACGATGCGCGACTGTCTCAAAGAGAAAAAATACCCGAATCCGATCTTCTACGCATTCGGTCCGGAAGATCTTGTACGCGTCGATAAGGACAACGCCTTCGAAAGCGAGGAGATCCAGAACTGGAAAAGTCTCTGCTCGATGCCCTGCTTCGGCTACCCATCCGTGCTGCCGTACGGAACAATCGTCGCAAAAGACGTAGAGGCGCTGCTCGTCCCCTCTAAACATTTCGGTGTTTCGCACGATGCCGGTGGTGGCATCCGCATGCAAGTTGAAATGCGCAAGACAGGCTACGCTGCCGCCTGCACGGCACTCCTCGCCATCCGCGGGGATCTCGCACTGAAGGACATCCCGTACGCGGAACTTCGACCCCTGCTGGAAAAAGGCGGACTTCTGAAACGCCCGACGAAACAGTTCGTGACCACAGTGAATGGCGTGCCGATGGGTCCCTATACGCCCGAACAGGCCGTCGCCGCACTAAAACAGGATGTCGCTCTACCCGGCGAATGGTGGAACTCAAAGGCGGACGGCGGTCCGCATGAACAGGCCGCTTACGCATACTGGACTGCCTGGAAATGCGCTTTATCAGGGTCCGCTGCCGAGCAGAAGAAGTTCGGTGACCTGCTGAACAGCGAAATGCAGAAGGGCGGCCACTGGGCAGCTAATTTTGCCGTAGCCCTGGGGCTGCTCGGTGACGCGCGCGCCTGCGGCGTTCTCCGTTCACTCGTTGCGACACCGGGCGTTTCCCATCCGAACAATTCGGACCCCGTGATCACCCACGCCTACCCGAACCGCATCAAATCGATCTGTCTTCTCGGGCGTCTCGGCGACAAAGCATCAATACCGCTTTTCATGGACATTGTCCACGACAACGCCGTCGCTTTCACGAAGGACCTACTTGGAACCAAGCTCTACTATACGTCGGACCGTTACCGCTTCGAGGCGCTCTCATACGCACTCATGTCGCTCGGGACGCTTCTTGAGCACCATCCCGATTCAGACCTCCGCCAGGAACTCCTCGTCTGGAACCGAAAACCGCTCACCCTCCTCTCCGAACGCGATAAATCCAACCTCGCGCCCATGTTGAAAAATATCATCCGCTAAACGCGTTTTTTGCGGTTCAGCAATGCCACATTAAGCCCGTCCCTGAGAACACAGAGGATATAGGAGTTTAGGTGTTTAGACTGTTAGGTATTTAGGGTTGTGAAATCGCTGAGCCTGTTCTCAAAAAGTCGTTTGATAATTTTTTAAAAGGTTAACCTCAATCTTACCTAATAGCCTACAGCCTAAAATACTAAAAGCCTATGCGTCCTATGGGACGCTACTGATAAGGAATCATTTATGTCGCCAGTTGGACACAGTATCATCGGATTATCCCTTGCAGTCGTTGCTTTAAAGCCAGCCACTCACTGGCGAATGTTTTTGCTGGGGGCTTTTGTCTTCGGAGTGCTTGCAAATTTTCCAGATCTGCCGATTTTATATTGGGGTCATGACCGGTACGAAATCAGTCACAGCTTTTTCGTAAATTCAGCTCTGATCACATTGGTTTGGATTTGTTGGCGGTTTTTAAAAAAATTTCGTTCTTCTGTCCTTTTCAGATCTCTATTGCTTGCCTCAATTGCCTGGTTGAGTCATTTGGTGCTTGATTCATTCTATAATCACGGTCAAGGAATCGCGATCGGTTGGCCTTTTTTTGATTTCCGTTTGAATTTTCCAATACCAATTTTTCAGACGCTTGATCTCAGATTTCCAATTTGGCATTATCGAAATCTTTCAGTCATGGCTATTGAACTTGCCGCTTACTTACCCATTCTCCTTGTTGCGGTCGGATTCCGGATGTTGAGGCTCCGGCGCAACAAGTTGGGTACCAGCCATCCGCCAAACAAACAAAATAAAATATAATTTCATTTTTGTCAGTTCTAAAGCTGCTTTCAGCCGCCTGCCTGTGCGTTGCACGCAGACAAGGCAACCAAATTAAGCTCTTGTGATATGTCTTGCCATTGTCTTTAATTGTTCAGTTGTGTTTTAAACGTCGC
>JAQIBS010000037.1 GCA_027858965.1 Kiritimatiellia bacterium | reverse complement strand
TCGCACCGGGTGTCTCTCTCTAAAGTGTCGTTTTGGTTTACAACATAATAGAGGTTTATGCCCGGTGTTTTAAGCATTATTTAGCATTATTTACCCACAGATTCAGCGGAAGACCCAAGTTTATGAGGTATTAGGAGCCAAAGAGGTGTTAACCAGGTTTCTGAATGAATATCACGGGAAGACTGTATTGGCATCAAGTTTTGGCGCTGAGGATCAGGTGCTGACTCACATGGTGCGGCAGATTAATCCTCTGGTTGAGATCTTTACTATCGATACCGGCAGACTTTATCCTGAAACGCTGGAGCTTTTAGAGATCACCGAAAGGCGGTATAACTTTAAATACAAAGTTTACAGGCCCAATAAGCAAAGTGTGAAGATCTTCGTGAAGGCGCGGGGTATCGATTCGATCTATGATTCCACCGAAAACCGAAAAGAGTGCTGTTACATCCGTAAAGTCGAACCCCTGCAAAGAGCGCTACAAGGTGTCGATGCCTGGCTGACTGGTTTGCGAAGAGTTCAATCGGAAGACAGAGAGAATGTGCTTAAAGTGCAAGTTGATGACGCGCATGGCGGAATTTATAAAGTATCGCCACTGGCCAACTGGAGCGATGAGAAAGTTTGGGATTACATTAAGGAACATGATATCCCCTATAATAAACTGCATGATAAAGGATATCCCAGTATTGGTTGCGAGCCATGTACCCGCGCGGTGAAACCGGGCGAAAATATTAGAGCCGGAAGATGGTGGTGGGAGAAATCCGAGCATAAAGAGTGCGGTCTGCACTTGGAAAGGTGAGAAAATGAATCAATACAATTTAAGTCAGTTAAAACAGCTGGAAGCTGAGAGTATCCATATTTTAAGAGATGCGATGAGTCAGTTTGACAATCCGATCATGCTCTATTCAATTGGTAAAGATTCCTCCGTTATGGTGAGGCTTGCCCAAAAGGCCTTCTATCCTGGCAAGGTGCCCTTTAAACTGCTGCATATCAATTCCACCTGGAAGTTCAGGGAGATGCTTGAGTTCCGGGATGCGTTCTGCTCGGAGCAGAACCTCGATCTGCTGGTTCATTACAATAAAGAGGGCTTTGAAGCCGGGGTTAATCCCTTTGATTATGGCTCCCGGAAATATACAGACATAATGAAAACACAGGCTCTGTTGCAGGCGCTGAGTGATGGCAAATACGATTGTGCTTTCGGGGGCGCCCGCAGAGATGAGGAGAAAAGCCGGGCTAAAGAGCGAATCTATTCGTTTAGAGATAAACATCATCAGTGGGATCCGAAAAATCAGCGCCCTGAGCTGTGGGGGCTCTATAACGGAAAAATTAATCCGGGAGAGAGTGTTCGCTGTTTTCCGATTTCCAACTGGACCGAGCTGGATGTGTGGCAGTATATCCGGCTGGAGGGCATTCCCATTGTTCCTCTATATTATGCCAAAGAGCGTCCTGTGGTTGAGCGCGACGGGCAGTGGATCATGGTGGATGATGAACGGATGAGATTGAAGGAGGGAGAAACCCCTCAGAGTAGAATGGTTCGTTTTCGTACGCTGGGCTGCTATCCCTTGACTGGTGCGGTTGAAAGTAATGCCGATACAATCGAAAAGATTGTGGCCGAGATGATGGAGGCTCGCGACAGCGAGCGTTCAACTAGGGTGATCGACCACGATGGTGACTCCTCCATGGAGCAGAAAAAACGCGAAGGATACTTTTAATATGAATATAGACACTTTTTTAAATCAGCATGAAAATAAAGACCTTCTGCGGTTCCTGACATCGGGGTCCGTGGATGACGGTAAATCAACTCTGATTGGCCGGCTGCTCTATGACAGTAAGTTGATCTATGAAGATCAGCTCGCAAAACTTAAAGAGGAGAGTAAAAAAAGCAGCAACAAGGATGAAGAGGAGATCGATTACTCCCTGCTGCTTGACGGATTGAAAGCCGAGCGCGAGCAAGGGATTACCATTGATGTGGCCTATCGCTATTTTTCAACTCCGAACCGTAAATTCATCATCGCAGATACCCCCGGCCATGAGCAGTATACACGTAACATGGCTACAGGTGCTTCCACTGCGGATCTGGCCATTATTCTGATCGATGCCCGCAAAGGGGTGATAACGCAGACGAAGCGTCATGCCTTTATTAACTCTCTGTTGGGTATTAAACATGTCATTGTGGCTGTGAACAAGATGGATCTGGCTGATTACAGCGAACAGGTCTTTCTGGATATCATGAATGATTTCAATGAGTTCAGTCAGCAGCTTGATCTGCAAAATAAATATTATATTCCGCTCTCGGCGCTTAAGGGGGATAATGTGGTCGACCGATCGGACAAGACCGATTGGTATAAGGGGCCTACCCTTCTGGAGATGCTGGAAACTGTTAACGTCACAGGAACCCGGAATTTTAAAGATTTCAGATTTCCCGTGCAGTGGGTGAACCGGCCCAATCTTGATTTCAGAGGTTTCTCCGGAACCATTGTCTCGGGGGTTGTGAAACAGGGCGACACTGTCATTGCGCTTCCTTCCCGTAAGGAGAGCCGGGTACAGAGAATTGTGACCGCCGATGGTGACATGGAAGAGGCTTTTGCCCCGCAGGCAGTCACATTGGTTCTGGAAGATGAAATTGATATCTCCAGCGGTGAGATGATTGTGCATGCCTCCAACGTGCCCACCGTATCCAACAGCTTTGAGGGCTACGTGGTCTGGATGGATGACAAAGAGTTAAAGAAATCGGATACATTCCTGATCCGTCACGCCGGCAAAACAACCAAAGCCCGTATTGATGCTTTAAAATATCATTTGGATGTCAATACCCTCCAGAAGGGCAGAACCATGGGTCTGCGACTCAATGAAATCGGCAATGTGAGCATAACAACTACTCAGCCTCTGTTTTTTGATCCCTATACAAAGAACAGGGAAACCGGAAGCTTTGTGTTAATTGACCCCATCACAAATAATACAGCAGCTGCGGGAATGATAGTGGATGCTCTGTTTGATGATTATGCTCCGGGAGATGATGACAATGAAGAGACTCGAATTACGGATCATGTTGAAAAACGCGAATTCTTGTGGGACAACGGTTTGGTCACCCAATCAGACCGCGCTAAGCGGAATCATCACCGTGGTAAAGCCGTGCTGTTAACCGGGGCTGTGGGCACCGGTAAGCGCGATATTGCTAAAATGCTTGAGAAGCGTATGTTTGACAGCAATCTGCAGGCATACTATCTGGGCGTCAGTAACGTTCAGAGCGGACTGGATTGTGACATACCTTTAGGATTCACTACGAAGGATGAGCATGTAAGAAGGCTGGGGGAACTCTCCCGGATTATTACGGATAGCGGGCAGATATTTATTACCATCTATGACGGTGCTGATGATTATGATATTGAGAAACTTAAGAGCTTAAGTTCTCCCAATGAGCTGTTTGTTGTTATCGTGGGTGAATCACTCTTTAAAGATTTTGAAGCAGATTTGCATCTCTATGACCAGAGCCTTGAAAACGCGGTTGAAGAGATTATGAAAATTCTTTCGGAAAATAATATAATACCGGAATATTGTATATAAAAGCTGCCCCCTCTTTTTTTGTCATGTGATAATATGTAGACGAAAAAGAGGGTGCATATATATGATCCTGATCGTGATTTTAATATCGGTTCATCCTCCTCGCCCACAGGCGGAACGATGGCGTGACAAGACGGCGAATAGATAGAACCGGCACTACAGAAAGACAATCGGTTTATAGAACCGACCTCCAACCTCCTGTGGGTACAGCGAAGCGTTGTAGGGTCGGCTCTATGAGCAGAAAACGAAGAGGCGCAGCTGACTAATGACAACAAAAATAACGAAAGAGCTCGAAGTTCAATACCGGGAACTGCAGGATAAAATTGATGAATATCAGCGCGGTGGGTGTAAAGCCCTTGACGTAAAAAAACTGAGTGCGCTGCTGGGTGTTTATGGAGAAAAGGATGGAACCTATATGACTCGTGTGAGACGTATCGGGGGGGAGGTATCTGTGAGCGATCTTCTTCATACTGCGGATGTCATGGAAGAAAACAGCATTGAGCATGCCCACTTTTCCACGCGGCAGAATATTCAGATGCATGGAGTTCCTGCCGAGAGAGTCCAGAGTACGCTGGCGGCTTTTGGAAAAAAAGGCATGGTTTTTAGAGGTGGCGGAGGGAATACATTTCGAAGTGTCACCGGTTCTCCCTATGCAGGAGTATCCAAAACAGAGCTTTTTGATATAACCCCTTATGCAAATGCTGTCTGGGATTATATGTTTAATTATGACAAGGCTTATCATCTCGGCCGAAAATTTAAACTGGGATTCTCATCAGAGCGCTCCGACAATACCAATTGCGGAGTCCAGGATCTTGGATTGATGGCGGTGGTGAAAGAGGGACAAAAGGGATTTAAAGTCTATGGCGGTGGTGGTCTGGGCCGCGGCGGGATGCTGGGGTTTGTGCTGGCCCCTTTCCTTCCGGTGGAGCGTGCGCTTCAGGCGGTGGTTGCGGCTATCGACCTGTTCGCCGATCATGGTGACCGCGAAAACAAAGCCAAAGCGCGGCTTCGGTTTGTTCGCGAAAAGCTTGGACCGCAGGGATATCGTGAACTCTATGCCGATTACCTTGATAAAACCGATGCGCCACTTCTCAATGATGTGCCTGAAATTGATTACCGCTCCTATACGGAGCGTGTGGTCTCATTTCAGGAGGCCGCCCCGGTTACAGAGGCTTACAGGGGTTGGCTTCGCCGTGCGGTTCAGGATACAAAATTTGATAATGTAGTTGCCGTTCGTATGTATATACGTAAAGGCATTTTTAAAGCACCGGATCTGCGGGAATTAGCAGCAATTCTTAAAAAAATGGGGGCCCCATGTATTCGCTTAACCAATCAGCAGGATGCAGTCATTCCTTTTGTGCATAAATCGGCACTTCCTGCTTTGTACAAAACCTTAAGGGAGCAGTTGCAGGAACAGGCTGTAACGGATGGAAGCTTTGCCAGACATATTGTGTCGTGTATTGGCGCACGACGTTGTCCCATGGGACTGATGCAAGCCACTGCCGCCGCCGAAGCCATCGCTGAATCTCTAGATCATCTGTTTCTGGAATATGAAGATATCCGTGATGGGGTGTTTGAGGGAATCATTGATGGAATTCGGGTCTCTGGTTGCGGCAGCTCCTGCGGGGTGAATCAGATTGCCGCAATTGGATTCAATGGCCATCAGAAAAAAATCGATGGTGTTTTAACAGAGATCTGTCAGATCCATATTGGTGGTGATATTACCGAAGAGGGCCATTACTTTGCCGTAACCCAGCTGGATTGGTGGATTAAAGTCTCTGATATCGGACCTTTTGTTGCCTGTATCGTTAAAGAGTATCTCGATGATTACCGCTCCGGAAATCCGCAGAGCTTACGCCGGTTTATGCTGAAAAAACGTGAGGATTTTGACCCAGTAAATTATTTGTAAATCATCATAGAAATACCCAGAATGAAGCCTGTTGCCTGGCAATATTCTGAGTGATTCTATGAGAGGCGCGGTCAGTCATTGCCAGCCAGGGACGCAATCTCCTCAGCCGACAGTACGCGTCGGTAGACACGGACACTGTCGAGCTGACCACGGAACCGGGCACGATCCATATCGGCACTGTAAGCTCCGACAGTAATGGAACTGCCGGGGTTGATGAATCCTTTGCGCTCGAGAGATCCGACCTCTTTTCCATTAACGTAGAGCCGCATGATCCGATTGTCAAAAGTTGCGGCAATGTGCGACCACTCATTAATTGGCAGCGGTTTCGGCCCTTTGAGGCCATGGCTGTAGTTCTCACGAGGCACTTGCCAGACAGGATGTCCGCCTCCGAATCCAAGTCGGTATCCCTCTGTACCACGCGTAACCGTATTCAGCATCCAGCGGTCGCTCTGCTTCTCTTCGGTGGGTTTGCACCAAAGCGAAACAGAGATGCCTCCGGGATGAAAGAAGGGAGAGGGTACAGAGGAAACAGCGCCTCCTGCTCCGCATTGCAGCACCTTGCCGCCGCGTCCAGCTTCTATCGAAACACCTTCATTTCTGAGCTGGCAGTTGTTGGGAGAGGAGTCGGCATAGTGGCCGTTCTCCTCGGTTTCAAATTCCCATTGAGCCAGCAGGTCGCCGGTGATGCGGAGGGGTTGCCAGGGCATCCGGTTGCCGAAGCCCTTTCGAACCTCTTCGTAACGCTGTTGAGGGGGAGGCATGCCGATGTCCTCGGGGATGATGTCGGTTTCGGCTTCCGGTGCCCACTCTGTGCAGAATACACGTTTGATGGCATTGACAAAGGTGAATCCAGTCCCGGTTGTCGGTTCAATATAGTGGCCTTCGCCGAATTCTGTCCAGTTGTCAAAAACGACAATATTGCTATCCCAGCGCTTGGCCGGTTTGGCATCAACCAGTTCCTTGGCATCAAGGCAGGCGGCTTCAAAGTTTTTTGCATCCGGGTTGGCAATGTAGGATCCCCGTCCTGGTTTGATCCGTCCCCAGGCTCGGTCGTCTCTGCCCATAACAACATTGGGAATATCAGGCATGGCTCCGGTAGAGGCATCACGATCCTTCCAGATCTGTTTGTAACGGCCAAGAACATCGGCATGGTCGCGGTAGGCCAATCCAGCTGGGTCCAGCCCCACGGGTTGGGCTTTTGTGCTCAGATTGTAGCCGGAGACAGCATCCCAGCCGCTTGCTGCAACCTGAGTGGCCAGAGCTGGATTGAGTCCATCCAGGCAGGCGATGATACGCAGGCCATTGAATCCGGACTTCTTGCACTGTGCTCGCATCTTTTCTAAAGCCTGTTTCGTTTTTTCGGGACCTCCCAGCTGGGCTAGCAGCTGACGCGGCTGCCAGACGAAAAGGACCGGCTGATTGTTTATCTTCAGGTAGGATGGATGGGTGAAGTAGCTTTTGATCCAGAATGGCAGAACGTTGTTAAGCAGGTCAGCCTCATCTTTAACCCCTTTAGCACAGCCATTCTCCCACATGATAGTGAAGGTGAACATATCACCATACTTTGCCTTGAAAAGGCCATCGTGAATGGCATGGCCAAGCCGGTGTTCAATCTGTGGTTCGTAGTGTGCGCGGTACCAGCAGTAGATGAATCCGTTGATGCCGTGTTCGAGGGCGTATTTGATATGCCAATCCGCAACCTCCGGGGTGCCTTCATCGTACCAGCCGATTGCCGGACGGCGTTCCGGCCAGGGTTCGATTTTCTTCCAACCAAAGTGAGTGCCCTCCTTCCAGAGTGCGCAGTAGTGCATCAGGTTGATATACTCTGTTTTAGCAGGCCTTGGTTCCGGGACGTAGTTGGTTGCTGGCAGCTCTGGCAGAGGTTCAACCACGAGAGTAAGATCCTTGATACTTGTATTTGCGCCTTTGGATGAAATAGAAATGCGAACCGTATACTCGCCTGGACGTGCCGCCTTGATACGCCAGGTTGCCATGTCGAAGTCATCCATGCCGAGGTAGGGGATTGTCTGATTGTTTTTGCCGAGAATCTTGACTCCCCTAGGAACTGAAAGAGAGGTTGTAATGTTCTCAGCTTCACCTCCGACGTTCTGAATGCCGGCGACAATGCTCTCTTCCCGCTCTGGACGTAACTTGGCGCGGCCGGTCGCCAGAGAGCGTACGTAAAAGGAGGGTGTTCCCACAGGGTGATCAGCCAGGGCAATTCTGCCGATACGGATCTCTCCTTCCCCGCCACTGAAGCTCAGGGAAAGACGCCGGAGCTTGCCGGTCCATGCCTCGGTGAGCATGCCGGAGATGACGGTGGGCCGTCCTCCTATCTGGGGGCGGAAGCTGAGTGTTCCCGATCCAGCATCGGTTATGATATCGAGATGACCTGTCAAACCAGGCGGGGCGGATTCAAAATCAATGCAGATGAAAGGATACGGAGTGATATCTGCGGATAGAGTTGGACTGACCAGCATGGCTGCGGGATTGGGAAAAGTTCCTTGGAGTATCTTGTCAGCACTTTCAATCTCTGCTCCGCCATATGCCTGCCAGCTATTCCAGTTGTAACAAGCTCCGAGAATTTTTTGTCCGGGGGTTGACTTTGATTCTGACGATTGACCCGTAAGAGAGCTCCATATTGTTTTAAAAAGGCCCGGCTTGCGGGGTGCAGCTGGCGTGACCTCGGGGAGTGCTGCTAAAAGAGCTGCCCGTTCCAGAGCTGGGTTTTGTATGGTCAGCTGATCAATGACACCGGCGATAGCTCCTGTTTGCAATGGTTTCGATCCCGGGTTGGTCTGTCCAGAACGTGCTGCTTTGAAGTTTTCACCGTTGACAGACATTGTCATTTCTTTCCCTGTCCAGAGTGCACGAACATCATACCAGGTCTTAACTTTGATAAGAGGACCTCGCAGCCGTGACTCCCATTTTCCTTCAATCTGAACAAAAAACGAAAGGTATCCACCCTCGTCCTGCCGCTCTACACGGAGTATGTACTCCCCATCTTTCATGGCCAGGATCTGAACCCCCGGATTTAATTCATCGAGGCGAAACCGGCACTCTATCGCAATGCCCGGACGCAGACGCAGTTCGGCTCTATCCTCCAGTTCCAGAGTCTTTCCGGCAGCAAGTTTTCTTCCTTTCTCAACTGCGATAAAGGTTGAATTATTGCTGATAATTCCGGTTACAGGTTTGTTTTCCGAAGCATACGAGGCAACAAGGGTATATGCGGAGATTGTAATTGCCAGACAAATGAGGGATGTAGATTTCATGTAATTTTCTTTCCTGTTAAAAATAGTGGTTCTGGAGTTATTGTTTATCTCTTAAACCGCGAAGCGGTTTTTTCTAACGCAGTGATGACTATCGCACAACTTATCAATGAAGGTGATATAATATTGCATATTACTTGAAGTCAGCTTTGTTGCGGTTCTGCTGCGTTAGGTTGTATTCACCCATCCATATCCAGCAGCTGTTGCAGATGCAATCTTTGCCCCGTCCGCAGGTGCCGTGAAAATCATGATAAGCCAGAGCTTTGATTGATCCCTTTACCAGCTTCTGCATGGCTTTGTATTCAGGGGCTTCCAGTCCTTTGAATCCAGCTTCAAGTTGTCCCCAGCCGCCTTTGTCTGTTGGAAGAGCTGCCAGCAGAATACGGCTTTTTTCTGGTTTGCCCACGTTGACCAGTGCGGCAAAGGGCTGCTCTGCAACCGCTTTTCCAAAACGAGTTTGAATGGCTGCCCGCAGTTGCTTTTCTCCTGTGGCATCTGGCTTTCTCTGTTCAGGACGGTTGAAGCCGTAAAAGCCGTCGCTGTATTGCGGGGCATTTAAATCCATCCATAGAACCAGAGCGGCCAGCTCGTCTTTGGAAAGCTTGACATCATGATGTCCTTTTTTCAGCAGAGCTGTGAGAGGACTGGCTGTGGCGAAATAATCATTAAGGGTACTGGCGCCTGTCTCTTTATATGATTCAGCCAGCGTTACCTGCTTTTTTTCTATGAGATTCTGAGCAGCCTGGGATCCGATCAGACTCATTGGTTTCTTGCCGTCTTTACCGGCTGGTTTCAATCCGTGGCAGCCGATGCAGTGTCTATCCAGCACTGGCTGAACGCTCTGCATGAAGCTGAAAGGGCCCTTATAACCGAGGTCTATCTCGGGTTGTGGATCTGAAACTTTGCGGGATGTGGCCATCTGCTGCGGACGTGACCCCTTCATTTTATCCTCGTGGCAGCCGACACAACCGAGCGTCTCCCCCCTCTGGACATAGATAAATGAGCGCATGGTAAATACCGCCATGCCCTCGGCATTCAGTGCCTGCAGCTGCACCGGCACTTCAGCTGGCATACGGAAGTTGACCGAGCCATCTTCTGCCACTGGAACAACGCCGAGAGGACGTTTGTAGATTTCAAGATCCAGCCCTGCATGCCGGTTACATTTTTTTGCAGAGGGCTGGTTGAAAAGCTGGTTAAGGCGCAGATATTTAATACTGCCTTTCTCAAGTTTGATGCGACTGTCATATACGTTGTCTACATAGCAGAACCCGGTGTCCGGGGCTTTGTCTCTCTCGGGCAATACAGAGGGAATGACAGGAGGGCGCTTCTGCTTACGCACAGGAATTGGTGTGAATGTATTAATATCGGGATCTTGATAAATCAATTCCCGTCCACCCATTGTGTCTACCAGCCAGATGCCGAAAGCCTTTTTGGAGGGCCATGCTCCGTATTGGGGGGCACCAGCCCATGGCTCCGGAGAGAAGCTGGTTAAAAACAGGGTGTCGTTGATCGGATAAGGCGCTGCATAACAGCCTGGCAGATTCCATCCTTCGGATTCCGGCCAGGGAACTTCGGGGGTTAGCCGTGTGATTGGTGCAGGACCGTCTTCGCCTTTACGTGTGTCGATGGTAATAAGTGATCCCGCTGTTATATAATGATGTGCTCCCGCTGTGGCTACTACCACATGCGATCCGGGGATTGCTTTTACTTCGGTCTGGATGCCGGGGTGCATGGTATAGTTTCCATAAAAATGCGCTGTACCGGTGCCATCCGGTTTGGTTGTCCATAAGCTTTGATACCATACGGCATTCCGGTTGATATAATCCCAGCGGGTATAGGCAATGCGACCATCATTCAGAACCGCAGGTTCCCACTCATTGGCCTCGCCGTATGAGATCTGATGGATATTCGATCCATCTCCATTGGCGCGGTAGAGTAAGAAGGCGGGGGTGTAGCGCCCCCAGTGGCATCGGCCATAGTTCTGGGATCGGGTGGACGTGAAGACAAATCCGCCATCAGGAAGGTAGCAGGGGTCAACGTCCTCAATCAATGAAGTCTGGCGTCCTTCCCATGTTTCCATTGGATCGCTGGGTGTGCCTGTGATCTGCCGCACCCATGACCCATCAATGGCCGCCTCCCAGATAAAGTACCGCAGGTGCGCTACCGGAGTCGGGTCAAAAGGCTTTGCTTTATCTTTAAAGAGGGGATTATCAGGATCGAGCTTTCGGATAATGTCGGCGTTCGCATCACGTGTTTTGTCGCCGAGTACAGTGGGAACTTTCAGCCCTTTGGCCGCAGCTGGTGGGGGGGCGCTATGGTCGCAAAAAGAAAAAAGTACCCGGTTTCCGTCCCAGTGCAGGTCAGGATTAAGCACGGTTCCATGAGGCATCTTGCCTTTCAGTGGTTCAGTTTTATGAGGTTTGCTCTTCCAATTACTAATTACCACAAGACCTGGCCCAGGACGTGAGAAGCGTCCCACGTATTGGTCCACCATGTGGGGAGCATATCCGTACGGGATACCTCTTTGGGTTGCGATCATTTTTTCGAAATTCAGATCGGGGTGAGAAAATAGAATCTTTCTGCGTAACTGGCGGATATCCTGCTCCAGTTTCTTGCGAGCTTGAACTTCTTTTACCTGTGGCAGTTGCTTTGCCAATTGAGTAAGTTCCGTTGCCATTTCCGGTTGTTCTACCGACTTTTCAACATAGGTCAATGTGGTTTGCGCCAGTGTCAGTGCATCGTCAGCTGAATCGGCAAAAACGCCAGCTGTCAGCAGGCAGCTGAAAGTAATTGAAGTTAAGACTTTTATCGATATACCCTGCATTTTAATCACTCTCCTTATAGTCAAACTAATATCAATAACTTTAACAGTTTACCTCATTCCTGCACAAGTCAAATCGGCTTGTGGCTTGTAGCTTGAGCCTGTAGCTTGTAGCTCGTAGTTTGTTTTGCAATGTTCGCTACCAGCTACCAGCTACGGACTACCAGCTACTAGCTCATAGTTTCATTTTCGTGTTGCCGGGCGAGCAAAAGTGGAATGCGTAATGATTACTGCGGGATGAGTCGCAACTGAGAAATTTTTATGCCTGCTTCGCGAGTCCGGAAGATGAGTTTGATGTCGCCCGCCGGTAATTCAAAGATCTGTTGTGGGTTTTTGTTCTCACGGGATGTCACGCGTGACCACCTCCAGCCGTCTCCGGTTCCTGTTGACCAGGCAAACTCAGGCAGGATTGTGGTGTCGTTTGTGCCGGTGGCGCTGACGAAAAATGAGTCATCCTCTGGTGTTGGCGCAAGGATCTCCGCCTCAATAGCATATTTTCCTGCTTTGGCGATTTCGAGTTGCCAGGTGGTCTTACCGCTGTTGCCATGCCGTGCACCATCTATCTCGGGTGACCAGAGATATTCTTTGTGTCCATCAGCAGCACGTTCAATCGGTGTGGTAAAGGCCGCTTTCAATACAGACCATGTGGTGGTTGTATCAGCGGCAATAGTTACAGGGATCATTGTTGTTTTGTTTTTGATGTACTCCTGAACAACCGAGCTTTCTTCGAGTATTGCGCGACCAATGTCCTCGCCGTCTAATGCGAGTACTGCGGTGGGCGGCATTGGTATTATGCGGGCACCTGCAGGGTTGACGATTGAGTTTGCCTCAACGATGAGAGCTTGTTCTCTCCCTTGGGTTTCGATTTTCAGAGCTCCATCCTGTTTTTCTACCCGGATCGGTATGGAGCTAAAATCATTTCTGAAATCTGCAAACTGCTGATCGGTTTTAATGCTGCTTGCAATACGCACCCGGATTGCCGCTCCGGCAGTTTCCAGCCCGCTTTCTTTTTTGGGACTTTGAAGGGAATGGGAAACAGAGAGGCGCAATGCTCCGTACTTATTTCCATCATCAATTATGGATATGGATGCCGCTGATCCTCCCTGACCTTGCGCCCATGGAATCTGAATGGCTGCGACGGTGTCGCCCTCCCTCAGAAAGACGCATTGGTTGGTATTCACTGTATAGGGGTGCGTTTTCAGTTCGGCAATATTGATCATCCTGTTGTCAACAAAGAGTCCATCCAGCTGTTTGCGAAAGACAAGATGCGATTGCAGTCCTTCAGTGATCTCTTTAAAAACGTTATCTGTGTAAAGAACCACAGCGAGGGCATCATCTTTGTGCTGCGCGGCTGCCCACCAGGGATTGATATGCAGAGATTTGGAGTGGGTTCTGCCTGCAGTGATTCTCTTCTTCCCATAGGGGTCGTTGCGTCCATCCGGGATGAAGTAGAGGCGGGGTTTGAACGCAGAACGTGTTTCAGGAAAATCAATGGAGAGAGGAACATCCATACGCCCTCCGTAGATACCGCTGCTGGTGCTGAGGGTGATATTTCTGTGTAGGTAGTGGATGCGGGCTGTGCGGGGGTTGTCACCGAATACCTGTTCAACATTCCGAGGAAAGTGATCGGTCATGAGCTGATAGAGAGATGCTGGTGGATGCCAGCGGGTGTAGAGTGGCGTGAAAATACGGTACTGAAAATATTTCCGGTTCTTCCCCTCGGGACGTTGGAGCCATCCGTTTGCGATCATCATTTGATCCAGCTCGCCACGGTTATAAAGAAAATCATAGGTTCGACTGCCGGTGCCTGAGAGTATCTCCGTATTGTTATTCCAGTTCAGGGCAATATCATGCCAGAACAGATTCAGAATAATACCGGCGGTCTCTTTGATCTCCGCATTGCCGGACAGATCTTTCAGGAGTGTCAATGCCTCCAGGTTGATTCCATAGTAGGTCGAACTGACATATTCGTGCACTCCCAGTGTTAAAATCTGAAAAAGGCGTTTTTGGAGATCAGCATCCAGCTTGTCGTGATGAAAACGCCAAAGCAGCATGGCATGCTGCATACAGAAGTCGACTGCATTGAGATCATTAACTTTGCTCTCGGTGGAGTACCAGTAAAAGTTTCCATAGCGGCGCAGCTTCGGGTTGCGCTCCTGCATGGCCTCGGCTTTGAGCATAAATTCAGCGATGCGTGTCAGATTGGTGTTGGCCTCGGCATAAGCCAGCATAGAGGTGAACACTCTGCGCACACCGTATTTTTTATTTGGGGTCTTGATCTGACGGTAGGTGCGGTCGGCTCTTTTTACCAGATCAGTCAGAATCGCATTCCTGGAGGCTGCAATTGGTTGGTCTTGTGCACTCAAAGCCTGCGTTGCTACTGAAACTGATGAGACTAGAACGCAGATAAATAATTTCAGATAAGTCATAGTTCTCTCTCCTCTCGTGGCGGAATTGTCTGTTGAGTCTGTAGCTTTGCAAGTTTTTAACCATCCGTCTCCGCGCTTTGCGTCTCCGCCGTGACAAGCGAAAAGTGTAGCGCAGCATAGCCGCAACCAAATTCTTTGACAGAATTAACAGGATATTACTGCTCCAAGGATTATTTCTCACAGAGTCACAGAGAACACGGAGAGAAAACCACTAAAGATATTACT
>JAQIBS010000025.1 GCA_027858965.1 Kiritimatiellia bacterium | reverse complement strand
AGTAATATCTTTAGTGGTTTTCTCTCCGTGTTCTCTGTGACTCTGTGAGAAATAATCCTTGGAGCAGTAATATCCTGTTAATTCTGTCAAAGAATTTGGTTGCGGCTATGCTGCGCTACGGTCTCTGTGGTTGAAAAACAAGAAAATTAATGATAGTAGTATATAGAGTCAAAAAAATCATTTTGCTTAGTGAAAAAAGAACTCTTTGTGATCTGTGTGCTCTTTTGTGGATAAATTAAGGAAAAAATTATGTCACGTACTGAACTGCCAAAGAAACTTGAAGCTGAGATAAGGCAGAGAGTTTTTGATGAGAAGGAGTTTTTGAAAATCACTCAGGTCTCACGTCGTGGAGGTGGCACCTTTAAGATAAGCTTGCGTCCGATAGTCATTAAAGGTGAACGCAGATTTCAGGGTGAGATGGTCGAAAACGGCCATACCCAGGTGAAGAACTTTTCGTGCAAAGCTGCTGAGAACGGGTTAGCCGAGATCTTAAGTCAGACAGGTTCACGAGATTTACATCTGATTACAGCGTCAGGTGATCTGCATATACGTGTTACAAAAAAAGGGAAGATCCTTGAATCGCGCAGTGCCGAGATGTCCCGGGCCGTGGAAGATAAACCGGCGCATGATAGAGTTAAGAAGCAACCGTTGACCAGTTTTGACTCCTCCTCGCTTCTTAGGGTTTTGGGGATTGCCAGTGCGGATGGAAAGATTAAGGCTTCTAAAAGAGGGAAGTATGATCAGGTTAATGAGTTTTTGCGGGTGATTGAAGCCGTGACGGCCGATAAACCGGAGAAGACGCTCAATATTGTGGATTGTGGTTGCGGCAAGGCATATTTAACCTTTGCAACATGGTTTTATATGACCAGGGTCCACGAATTTGATGTGCAGATCTGCGGTATAGACCGCAGGGCGGATGTGATAGAGAGTGCTCAGCGTATGGCGGCTGATCTGGATGTCAGTGAGCAGGTCACATTTATTCATGGCGACATTGAGAGTAGCGAACCTGCGTTTAATGCGGATATGATGATGAGCCTGCATGCCTGTGATACGGCAACCGATGAAGCGTTGGCACGCGGTATGGAGTGGAAGTGTCGCTATCTGCTCTGTTCTCCCTGTTGTCAGCATGAGCTCCATAAAGGATTGAAAGCGTCCAACGAGATGAAAGCTGTTTTGCGCCATGGAATTTTGAGAGAGCGTCTGGCTGACCTTCTGACCGATACTCTGCGGGCCCAGATTTTGCGAATTCTTGGATTCAGGGTTAATATCATTGAGTTTGTTAGCTCCGAGGCAACCTCTCGTAACATAATGATTAAAGCGGAATTTTGTGTTAAGTGCGGGCAGAACGGGGCGATCAGTGATTATCTGGAATTGCGTGATTACTGGAAAGTTACGCCCTGGCTGGAGTCGCGCATGTCTGCTTTGATCGATAAATACCTGAAAAATTTTGAGTAAGCTAAAGCTGCTTTCAGCCGCAACCAAATTAAGCTCTTGTGATGAACGGAACTATTTGTTGCCAATTCCCTTTGTGTTTTAAACACCGCAGCTTTAGTCAACAACGCTTCGCGTTGCATAGGAGAGATGGTTAAAAGGGTTGAAGGTTAAAAAAGGTGTTTATGTATACAGGTGTTACATTTTTGTGACTATCCGGGGGTATTTTTACTACAAAACAGTAATCTATGTCGGAAGAAATTGAATTTTTGCGCAATATGTGCTATAAAAGATTATATTTTTGGGTTGGCATGGTGATTGCTATATCATGGTTATTCCCGAATTTAGTGGGTTACAAAACAAAAAAGGAGAATTATGAAAAAGTTATTAATAGTAGCACTGGCAATGGTTGCCGTTGCTTCAACCTGTATGGCTCAGGAGGTCGCTGAAGCAGAGGGCATTCCGTTATCATTTGATGTAACATTGGATATTTACTCAAGTTACGTTTGGCGTGGTTATCAGGTAAATGATGATCCTGTCGCTCAGCCTGGTGCTGTTGCCAGTTTAGATTTGGGCGAATATGGTTCAATCTTTGCTGGTGTCTGGGCTAACTATGATTTTAACAATTTCAGCGGGGGCGATAATCGTGCCGATGGGTTCAGTGAGCTTGACTACACTTTAAGTTATGCTATCGATTTGAAAGATTTCTCTTTGGAGGTCGGTCATATCTGGTATTCATACCCTGTATTCTCTGATGAAGAGTACGATGTTTCTACAGAAGAAATTTTTGTTTCGATTGCTTACAATAATGATATTGTGACTCCGTCACTAACCGTTTATCACGATTATTCAGATGATGATGATGTAGAAGGAACATATGCTTCGGTTGCTCTTTCTAAGGATTTCGAGATTACCGAGCAGGTATCTGCCAGTGTTTTTGCATCTCTCGGTGGTTGTGATGAAGATTATGCCGACTCATACTATGGTGCTGCTGATGGTAACTACCTGCTTGATGGCAATGTTGGAGTGAGTACTTCGTATGCGATCAATGATTATCTCTCTGTTGGAGCCACATTAGTTTGGACATCTGTTGTTGATAGCGATGTTCGTGATGTTGCTGATGCCAATGGTCTGGATCAGGACATGCTATGGGGTGGTCTTAATCTCGCTGCTTCTTTCTAAGCGCGTTTGAGATTAAAAATTTATCAAAAGGGCTGTCAGCGTAACGTGCGCGGGCAGCTCTTTTTCAGTTTACAGTCTACAGTCTACAGTCTACAGTCTACAGTCTACAGTCGTCAGTCGTCAGTTGTCAGTTGTCAGTGTTCAGGTTTCAGTTGAATAGTTGATCTTTTTGTTTGCATTCATCGTCAGTTAGTTTACAGTTGTTCACTGTTCAGCTCGTGGCATCCATTATGCCGCGGAAGTAACCGATGGACTCGGCAATGCCAAGAATGGGGTCTTTCATATCTTTTTCGTACTCGAGGCTGCAAACGCCGCTGTATTTTACTTTGCGCAGAGCATTCGCAATGGCGACCATATCAATTGCTCCGCGTGGGAGTTCGATGCCAGCACCTTTTCTTGTAGGTTCTGTGACATTCTTCAGGTGAAAATCATGCAGCCTGTCAGAGTAATTCAGAATGGCTTTTACAGGACATTTTCCATCACGGAACTGATGGCCGATATCAAGGCAGAGTCCCATGCGTTTATCCATATTGCAGATTATTTTCATTGCGCTCTCCGCATTTGGAAACAGATGAGGCATGTCGGGACCATGGTTATGGATGGCATATTTGATGTCATATTCCTGAACAAGATCGTTAATGAGTTTTAGGAGTTCAGGATTCTCAACGCGTTTCTTATCGGCATCTTTCTTATAAGGAACGCCGACCATGGTTTTGACTCCAATCCGTTTTGCATAGTCAAAAGCTGTTTTAGCGGCTTCGGGGGAGTCCATATAGATTGGTCCGCAACCATATCCCGTGACCCCGTGCTCAGCACATTTTTTGTGAAATGCGGCGGCCTCCGCAGCGGTGCAGTTTTGTGGAAGATGAAAATCTTTAATGCAGAGATAGTGAACATCAACCTGCTGCACCATCTTGAGGGTCTCATCAATGTTAAACTTAGCGAAGGTATAGCCTGCAATTCCAAGCTTGAACGGGGTCTCTTCTTTTGCTGTCTTTCCTTCTATAGGAGAGGAGATACATCCAGATGCTGAAGCACCTGCAATTGCAGCGGCACCGAGTCCTGCGGCTTTAAAAAATGATCGTCTTGTTGTCATATTTGATTCCTTGGTTGTTAATTGTAATCTTCAACGGGTTGGCCAATCCTTCGGCAAAGGCTGCAACACAGTTGTTCCAATACTCCGCTTTAATAAAGTCGCCGGCACCACTCCAGCAGGAACCGGCATACCAGACAAAGGGCTTGCCTGACGTAACTTGGCCAATCAGATAGATGCAGCCCAATTCATCCATTGAAATTGCGGCTTTACCCGGAATAACAATAGAGGTTCCAATGCTACCCTTTTTCTTTTGCTCAGGTTCATAATTTGCCAGCCATCCCTGATCAGGTTTGAGAGTTATGATGCCGTTGTGCGCTTTTGCTACTGTGATGTCGAGTCCCGGGCCGCCGGTGACGCGCTTGGCTCCTTTAATAGTGAATACACTCTCATGACGGGTGAAGTTTGAGCCGGCATCCAAGCTTACGGTGCGGTTCTCGGTGATTCTTACCCCATTACCGCAATCCCAGCTTTTAAAAGTGACTTCAAATTGTGTACGCACAGGACCGTTGCAGATATGTTTCGATGTTGCCCAGTTCTGAGCAGAGTAGTATTTGCCGTCATTCAACACGCTGAAGCCACCGCAGCCGCGGCCGGGACCGACTTTGTAGTTATCCATACCTTCGCCGTGGTTGTGGTGGTAGTCGCCGTTTTTAACAAATTTCTCCAGAACAGGGTAGCGTACATTCTTATTCCATACATCAATGCCGCTGGAGGTCAGCCCCTCCCCTTTGGGTGGTGGCTGTGTAACCATCGGACCATACATGCGTGCGGCTATACGGTCATTCTCCCAGCCGTAATCATCCATGCGCTCGGGGAAGTGCCGGTTAAAGCAGATCAGCGGTGCGTGGGCTTTTGGTATTGCTGCATTATTGATCAGCCAGAAGGTGCGCGTTTGTTTGGCGAGCATATATGTTTTGAAAATCGCGGAGTCCGTCTTGCCATCGTTGTTGCGGTCGATCAGCTGATATGGAGTGAAGGCATTGTTGCGGGTGTCGAATATCCGCAGATCTTTTGCGCTGATTTTATTGTCAGCAAGGTTAACTGTAATTGTTTCAGAGGCGCGATAAATTGAAACGGGGTTGGTGATTGTGATTGTTTTGCGTTTTGGGTTATCTGATGCGATCACATATTTCTTGAGTTCAACCGCGGCATTCAGGAAGGCACCTACGGCATAAACTTCGCAGTCGTTCTCTGTGTATTCGTTTGGACGGTCTCCAATAGGTTGAACCCAGCCCAGTCGTCCCTCTTTGTTGATGCTCCTGCAGATAATCGCCCAGGATTTCTTAACACAGGGCAGATATTCCGCTTGGCTGAGAAGGCCATTGTTGATACCCCAGATCATGCCGAATGTAAAGAAAGAGGTTCCGCTCATCTCGGGCAGGTCGGGATCTTCAAGATCAAGCAGGCTGGGGCGCCATGCGCCATCGGTGTGCTGAGCTAGCTTAAGTGCAGCGGACATCTCTTTAAATGTCTTTTCATAGAAGGGACGGCTCGGCCAGTCCATCGGCATATCACGCAGGATAATAGCGAGGCCTCCATACACCCAGCCGTTGCCACGACACCAGAAAACATTTTTGCCATTTTTAGTTTTTTTGTCGAAAAAGCGTGAATCACGGAAGTAGAGATGATGCTCTTTGCTGTAGAGCAGATCGCTGGTGGTTTTAAACTCCTGGTCCATGAATTTCAGGTACTTTTCATCTCCGGTATAACCTGCCATTTTTGTAAAAACCGTAGGCGACATAAAGAGGGCATCACACCAGCTCCAGCGCTTCTGGTTGTTGCGTTTTGTGAAGTCCAGTGTTCCCTTGTATTGATTGGCGATGATGTAGTCGAAGCAGAGCTTCAGGCGTTCAGCGGGAACCGGATTATTATCAAATGCTGCAATTTCCAGCCAGCTCTGCCCGATGCAGTGGTCGTCAGCATGATAGGTGCGGGGGAGGTGCCCCCATCCATTCTTTCTGCCCAGTTCGCGGATCTGGTCGAGGTAGGGCAGTGCAGGGTCAGAGAGGCCCAACGCGGTGATACCTGAGTAGTATGCACCATAGGTCCAGTCGAGGTGGTTGTGTTTTTTGGGATTGGCGTTCATCCAGTCGGCAGCCATAACCGCATTTTTCTGAATGGTTTCGAGTTCCCAGACATCTGATGCCCCCTGGAGGTTAAGGGAGAGCATTGTCAGGAGGATTGTCGAAATTATTATTTTTTGCATTAGTACTCCAGTAATAATTTGAAAAGAAATTAATGATTAGAGTAGTAATATACTTGATTATCGGAGCATTGGCAACGCTAAGATGAGGGATTGATATTGAGGTGAATATTGAGGTAGAAAAATGGAGGGGTAGAAAAATGGGTACGCTTTGTAGTTTTTTTTGGGGTAAAAAATGGGTAACTTCTCAATAATCGGTCAGAGAACTAAGACACACTAAAGTGTGAACAACAAACGGGGATTGGTAATGCATCTGTTTGTTGTCCAGGCTTTAGCCTGTCTTAAAGTGGGTTATTGAGAAGTTACAAAAATGATGGGTAAAATATAGGCGCGACTATTCGTTGCGGAATGGTTTTTTAAGATTGAACAGCTCAAGCCGGGTTGTAAGCTCTTCGGCAATCTCATCATCACCTTGGATTGTGTAAAGTTTAATGGCTTTACGGGTCGCATCAATAGCACGCCGGAATGATTTGTCTTCGGCATGGGCAACGCCCAGGATTGAGAGAGAATGGGGATCTTTGTTTCCGGTCTTTGAACAGGCTTGACTGGCAATTTTGATTGCCTTTTTAGCATTGCGGAGCTCATCATATACAGATGTTGATAAGATCCATGCAATAGCGTTCATGGCATTAATATCATTGGGGTTAACTTTGAGAGCCTCTTCAGATTCCAGAATTTTCTGCCGTTCGGAAGATGTGCGGCGTTCGTGTGCCAGCACTTTTTCCTCCTCTTTGAAATCAAGGGTTATGTTCATCTTCGCAAGTCTATTTTCTATATCAATCTTGTCAATGGCTTTCATATAGGCCTCTTTGACGGAGATGATTCTGCTGGCGGCAAGATTTGTCAGCTCATCATTAAAGCTCTGCATTCCAATTTTTCGGTTGGTTTGAAGTACCGATCCAAGCATATGTGTCTTTGCTTCACGGATCAAGGCTGCAACAGATGTAGTTGTTTTAAGGACTTCAAAGACCGCGATGCGTCCTCCGGATGATTTTTTGCAGAGAGTCTGAGCAACAACGCCCTGCAGGGTGTCGGCCAGCATGGTCCGTATCTGATTTTGTTTGTCAGCAGGGAACTTATCGATGATCCGGTCAATGGTTGCTACGGCGCTATTAGTGTGAAGGGTGGCAAACACCAGATGGCCGGTTTCGGCGCATTCCAGTGCCGCTTCCATTGTTTCCAGATCACGGATCTCTCTCAGTAGGATGATGTCGGGGTCCTCGCGCAGGGCTGCTCGGAGAGCTTTTGCGAAGCTGGATGTGTCCTTATGAACTTCACGCTGGTTGATAATGCATTTTTTCGATTGATGGACAAATTCAATCGGATCTTCAATGGTGATGATATGTTCATTGCGACTGTCGTTGATGAAGTCGATCATCGAGGCCAGCGTGGTAGATTTTCCGCTGCCTGTGGGTCCGGTAATAACCACCAGCCCTTTGGTCAGCAGGCAGAAGTCACGTAGAGCTTCCGGCAATCTCAAATCATCGAAAGAGGGAATAAGATCAGGAATCTGCCTCATCACGGTGCCATAGCCGTGGCGGTCTTTAAATCCATTAACACGGAAACGGGCCAGCCCCGCTATTTCATAGGCACAGTCTGTATCCCATTCCTCAAGGAGTTCATTGTAGTTTTTATGAGGAATAACTTCTTTGAGCATTTCCAGTATGTCATCGCTTTTGAGGGGAACAGTCTCCATTGGGGAGAGAGCTCCGTGGATGCGCACGTAGGCTGGCTGATTTGAGTACAGATGAACATCGCTGCCGTGATTTTCGACAATATACTCAAGATATCTATCAATCTTAGCCATATTTCGCCTTTTATCTCTTCATGTTAGGCCCTTCACCGAAGGGCAAGACAAACAAGTTGGTCGTTAAAAACATGTTGTCGGTGGGTTCATTTTGTTATGGGCATAGCGCATAGGGCAGAGCGCGAAGCGTTGTTGACTAATGCGGCATTGCTTATTGCACAATCAGTCAATGAGTGAGTAAAGCGTTCGTATATCACTCAAATCCTGTTTGGTCGCCTGTCTGCGTGCGACGCACAGGCAGGCAGCAATGCCGCATTAGATCAGTTGGTCAGAATAGGCTGGAGGGATGCACTCGCTTTTTCCGTAACCACTTTTTCTGGTTTTGTCTTTTCAGGAACTTCTTCGACCTGATTTTCTGTATCGGGTTCTTCCGTCAGGTTAAACTTTTTATCTGAAAGACCGAAAAGTTCTTCGCGTGACATCTGATAAGGCTCTTTGATTGTGCCGTTCATAACATCGCGGCTGAGAACAGCGTTACGTGGCATACCGGCGTCTTCTTCAATTTCCAACGGATCAACTATTCCCACAGTAACAAAAATAACAATTTCTTTCTGTAGCTTTTGGCGACTTTTCCATCCAAAGACACGTGGTCCGACCCATGGAATATTTCTGAGGAATGGTATACCGCTATCTCTATTTGAGTCTTCTGTGCGAGAGAGCCCTCCGATCACTGCCGTGCGTCCGCTCTGCATGGTGAAAACCGTTTGAATGCGTTTCATGTCGATAATCGGAAAGCGGCTGGTCGGCATATCCTCAGTCAGCCCCG
Organism: Kiritimatiellia bacterium; assembly: GCA_027858965.1. GTDB lineage: Bacteria > Verrucomicrobiota > Kiritimatiellia > RFP12 > UBA1067 > M55B167. The sequence continues at coordinate 73,866 of JAQIBS010000025.1, read as the reverse complement.
GAACTTCATAGTAGCCATAGAGTTCGCTGATGGAGGGCTCGATGGTGACAGTGATCAGTCCCTTGCTGCTGATACGTGGTTTAACATTGAGGGTGATGCCGTAGCTGAAGAAAGCTTCGCCGACAAAAGGCTCCTCTTCGCCGGGGATAATCCCAAGCGATGTGGATACGCTGTCGCGCTGACCTTCGGCTGTGGCGGCCTGATAGTCAACCACTACATTCGGTTCTTTTCTGGTCATGTCGATTTTAGCTTTTTGCTCATTTGCGACAATGACTTTCGGATTTGAGAAAACTTTGACACCGTCCACACTTTCAAAGGCGCTGACTGCGAGTCGGAAGTCGTCAACAGTCATCATTCCGCCAACGGCTTTGACATTGCGCCAGGTCATGTCATCGCTAGATGTGCCTGCCAGTGATGAGCCCGTGAGCTCGCTCGGATACAAGACAGTTTCAGAATTCATCGCTTTGGTATTGTCGACGGGATCCACTTCACGCGTGTTTATGCCTGTAGGATAAGTGGCAATTTCGGAGTCGTTGAATGCCAGCCCCCCTTTGATGTCCTTAGTAGATGCTCCCCAACTGGCCAAACTATCCCATTTGAGTCCCAGTTGCTTGCTGGCTTCCGCAGTCATTTCAACAAAACGGGCCTCAATATAGACCTGCTGGGTTGGCGCATCGATCGCGCTGATAATCATCTCACACTCATTGATCTCTTTCTCCGGGGCCGTCACAATAATCGCGTTGCTGGAGGGAAAAGGGGTTGCTTTGCCTTTGTCACCCAGCACTTCTTGAAATAGCTCTCCAACTTCGGCGACTGCGGCGTTGTCCAGCACGAATGTTTTAGTGATTTGAGGGATGATAATTGTGATGGTTTCAACGATGAATATACCTGAGCCGACGGGTTTTTCCATCAGTTGTAATCCCTGAGGGTCTAGAATGGAGCTGAGCCCTTTTTTCCACGGCACGTTATCCAGCCGTACACTGACAATTGCTTCCATGTTTGTTCCAGAGGATATAATGTTAGCTCCGGTTGCATCGCGGAATGCTCTGATCACATCGGATATAGGAGTTTCATCAAAGCTCATCGAGACAACAGCATCGTTGGTGTCATCTTTACTGATGACCACGACGGCATTGTTATCATCTTTTTCTGTGCTTGTGGTCTGCTCCTGAGATTGAGCAAATAATGTCAGCGCAATAATAGAGGCTGATAGAGTGCATAACTTTTTAAGTGAATTCATTTTTGTTTCCTGTATTGTTAGGTCTTACAAGTGTAATTTACATGCGTTCTTAGTTAAGTGCTTCAGAGTGGCTTTGTTTACTAACTGCTTTGTGGGGAGGTTTTTTTGTGGCCAGCCCTGTTCGTGTCGCAGATGTATGAATAAGTTCAACTGAGTTGTTTTGGATCGGGCCAACGGTCCATACAAAATCAATTTTGTTGTGAGTGAGTTTAATTTCTTCATCGGTTCTATAATGCTTTAGGTTTATTATTACAACCGATATCTTTATTGTCTTTCCGTTCTCTTTTTTCTTTCCTGAAGCGTAACCATTGATTTTTAGCAATTTTCGGGCCATCTTCCAATCTTCGCTGGTGACGGGTGCTGGTGGAGGTGGTTCGGGCTTGACGGGTTTTTTGATGACAGGCTTTAATTCTTCAGGTTTTTCTGGTTCAGGAGGTGGGGGAGGGAGATATCCAACCGGCCAGAAGGGGTCGCGTGCAATCGTTTCGTCAGCGCAGCGCGCAGCTGTCGTCAGGGATATCAAAATAATAATGTAAATACAGTTTTTCATGACTTTGGTTTTGTTATTTGGATTTTGAAGTCAGTTCGGTTTTAGTTGGCCATTCAAAGCTGACTTTAATCTTATGGATCTCTGGTAAACGTGGTTGGCTGCTAATTTCCAGTGATGAGAGGATACTCATCGGCAGTTCTTTTTCCACATAGGAAACAAAGGCTGTTAGTTGGGTGTATGATCCTGACGCTGTAAATTCGATAGGCTGGCGGCAGAAGGCCTCTTTTTGCAGAGGGAAGGGTTGCTGGAGGGGAATAGGCGGCAGCTCTTTGACATTTTCAATAGTCAGTCCGCTCAGTATAGCATAGGGTGTTATAAGTGTCTTGGCCCGCATGGCATACGAGTTAAAAAGAGGAGTGAGTATCCCTTTTAATTGCAGTTCGTCATACTCCTTCTGTAGAGCATTAACTTTTTTTACTTGGTCATCGGTGGTGCGAATCACGGAGCTGATGCGTTCGTTGGAACGAATGGCATCATCGGTGAGGTTGATAGATGCGGCCATACTCTTTTTTAAAGGCAGAATTAATAAATAGATAAATGCCGTGCTCAGCGTAATGCCGATAGCAATGAGCAGAGCGGCTTGTTGTATGGGGGATCCAATATTGAAACTAGGGGTGGCGATTTTTTTCATTCAAACCTCCTTGGCGTGCAGTTGCATTCAAGCTCAAAGCGCAGAAATTCACCTTTGTTTTTATATGCGAGGTCCTGCCGGAAAGATCCTTTGGGAATTTGGGCGGACTGAATTAAATTAGTAAATGGTGCTTTTTTCAGGCCGTTAAGAAGCTGGTTGACAGCATCAAAGGCTTTGGCGCCTGAGGTTCTGCCAGAAATAACAAAGGTGGCAATTTCTGTTATGTTGGTTGGCCCTTTTGAGGGGTTGACTTTCTCAAGCAGAGGCGGTGCCGGTTTAAGAAGCTCAAGTTTTGTAAATTGGATATTTGGTAAAACATGTGCGGGAATCAGAGCAAGAGATTTGCCATAAAAATTTTTAGATTTTTCGTAGGCCTTCAGCTGCGCTAACAAGGCAGTGAGATTCCTTTCTTCAGCCTTGAAAGTCATAACCTTCTTATAGCTGGCTTGCAGCTGTTCCTGAATATTCAGGTTACGAGTATTCAGAGATTTGGCGTTGCTGTATTGCATCAACAGCAGAAGCCACCAGCTTAGAATGCTAATAGCAATAATGATGAGAACAAAAGGTGCAATTACTTGAGTTCTGATAGGGCTGGAGCTTACGATCTCTTCTTCTTTGATAAGGTTCAGATGGATGTGGTTGCTCATAGATCCTCCAACAATGCGCGTGCGGCACCAACTGCGGACATAAATAGGGGTGTGTCCTTTTTAAAAGAATCCGGTAGGAGTAACTTTTTGTTATTGCAGGAGATTCCCCCGAACGGGTGCAGGTTGTTAAGTGGTTTGTTAACCAGTTTTGTGAACATTGATGTCCAGTGCTTGCTTCCGCAGGGCAGACCGTAAATATAAAAGTTTTCGACTGTGCAGTCTTTTCTGCGGGCAAGATAGTCTGCAGAAATATCAACTTGACGGAAAAGTGTCTCCAGTATAGGAGATATTATGGGTGAGATGTCAAGGGCCGGATCGTCGATGATTGTGTCTACCATAGATATGTCAATGCCCATATTTTTGCTAAGAGCCTCTTTAATCGTCATATACCCTACGGGGTGTTCCCTGTGCAGAACTAGCCGGTTTTCGTAAAACATTGTAATGGCGGAGTGGTGTTTAAAACAGAAAATGACGCCTGTAGGTTTGTCGGAGCTGGCTGTTACCGGACCGCAAAGAAAACAGTTGAGCACCGCAGTTGCCGATGTCTGGATTGAACGGATGGTCGGTCGGTGACCTTCAGGAAATCTTGTCGCAATCCATGAGGCAAGAAATTCAGGCATTGACGAGATAATGGGTGGGTGGTTAACATCTACGTTGTATAATATTTTTCTAATCGGAATCTTTTTGTCATCATTATCGCTGGTGTCAGATGTTTGCCGAATAACAGCGTCTTTTGAAGTGACTGCAATGGCGGCTTTAGATGCTTGAAATTCCTTTGGCAGTGTCCAGAATTTCGTTGGGTTATCTTCCAAGTCAGAAATGCTTTCCGGCATTTTTTCGGGCAGTTTCACAAAGCCCACCGCAAGCAACTCAACCTGTTTGTTGACCACGTGCAATCTGACGACAGGAGCTCCCTGCGGAAGGTTTGCGCCCACCTCGATTCCGACAACATCACGCGAAATAGATGCGGCCTTGTTTTTCAGGGTTATTTGTATATTATTCTTATTCATTTCGAAAATTTCTATTCTATATTCATCTTGTTTATAAAAGCATTATATATGCCGTTAAAGAGTGATTTAACCTTATAACATGTCATGCAATTAGTATCTCAGATTATTTAGTGGTTAAACAAGATAATAAGCGCATTATTGTGATAAAATCCTGATTGCCTATTTAACTATATTCTTAGTTTTGAAAATTGTTGAATCAATAACGAGAAATGTTGATAAGTGTTTGACATAGTGCTGAAATCAATGTATAATATGCGAACATGATAGGTAATAAATCACAGACCGTATCAATTGACATCCGACCGTTAAGTTCTCTTAGACGAAAACCAAACTTATTTGTCAATAAAAGTGGCAAACAAGAAAGTATTACACCTGATTATTTTGATTCAGTTGATTTTCGGTTTATGTTTGAGTATGCGTACGATACAATTCTTATGACAGATTTTGATGGCCGTATTTTAGCTACGAATATGAGAGCTGTTAATTTTTTCGGTTATGAACGTTCTGATTTTCCTGGTATGGATATTCGTTCGCTGATTCCCGGAATAACGGATGATCTTATTCAGAAGATTAAAAAAGGGGGTAGTTGCGGACAGTTTTTGCGAATTCAGGCATTTGCTGTGCATAAAAGCGGAGCGGATTACAGTGCGGTTGAGATTATTCCTCTTGGTAATAAGGAAGACAAGGCCTCTTATATCTGCTATTTGATCCGCGATATACAAAGCCGTTATATTGCTGAAGAAAATCTGCTTTCAACCTATCACGCGATGGATAATACCGATTCGGGGATCGGGATCACCAATATGGAAGGCATTTTGATTTATGCGAACCGTAAAATGGTGGAGCTGCTTGGCGATGGAGATATTGATCAGGTTATCAATTATAAATTAAATTGCTGGTTTGATCAAAAAACCGTTGTCAATCCAATACTTTCAAATACGCTCAAAGGCAAAGGCTGGTTGGGTGAGCAGTGTGTTGTCTGTAAGGATAAGAGCATCGTGCTTTTTGTCTCTGCGGTGCCCAATATTAATCGTGACGGTGAGTTGATGGGCGCTGTGCTTTCTATTAGAGATATGGCGAATGAACGGCGGGCCGAAATTGCGGAGTACCAGGCAGAACGAGACAGGATAATGATGGAGAGTCTGGCCGGGGTTTGCCACTCCATTGGTCAGCCGGCAACGGTATTATTGACAAGTCTGGAGCTTTTAAAATTAAGTGGGCTTGACGACAAGGAAAATGTAAATCAGATGCTGGAGCTCTGTTACGATGCGGTGATTCAGATTAGAGACCTTCTTTATAAGATGAATGCCAAGCAGTTGTATGCCGCTGAACCTTATCTGCTTAAAATTGAAGACTCACCCGGACAGGAAATTGTAGCCCTTGAGTCACCTTCCGATGATGACGATATTAATCTTGAGTAAAGAAAAAGATAAAAAATATGAAATACAACAAAATTGATAGCCGGGATGCTCTTTTGATGGTTCGCTCATTAGGGTTGCTTTTAAATCAGGCGGCTGTTTACGGGCCTGTACATAATGTTACAAACAGTGCCATCAAAAGAGTTTACCAAGAGTTTCATGAAAATTTAATTCAATATGGGGCTTTTGAGTTGACGGTTCAAAGCAATCTGATTAGCGTTAATGGAGATAGCGGGGACCTTGATCCAGTCACTTGTGCCAGTCTGGTACGTCGTTTTTCCCAACTGGATATAGATGGGTTGTTTTTCGTGAATCCACTTTCCGAAAAAGAATTTGAAAAATGTATTAAAATTCTTGCGATGCCGATTGCTCTTGTTGTCGAGGCTTCAGGGGTGGCAGAGCTTTTTAAAGCAGAGCAACTGCTCTCGGTATCGGTAGTGAATATTGATTATAAGAGGGTTGATGAAGAGTCCGTGGAGATAGAAAAGGATGGCGTTTTTGATTTGTCTGCAGATCTTGACGGGGCCGTTCATGCTAATGCGGGTGGGGTCATTGATCTGACGCAATCTCTTACAGATGCTGATTTCAATCTAGACATGTTTAAGCTGGATGCTCCTGATGAGGACCTTGAAAAAGCAAAAGGTGAAAGAAATATGCAGTCAGCGGCGCTGGCGGATCTTTTACGGAAAACTGCGGAAACTTTGGAAAATAGTAGTACTGATTGCTTACAGACCCAATTTGATCAGGTAGCAGGTGTTCTGGATCAAGTCAAAGAAGCCCTTGGTGTAATGGCTAAAGGCTCCCAGGTTGCAATCTCTTTGCTGGCGGAGCAGGTTAATGAGGATAAATTCATGGTTGCGGGGATTGAGGCGGAGGCTCGGCTTAAGGGCTATTCGTTGAAGTTGACCCGTGAGGATCTGCTAACGCGTTATGCAGAGCTTAATCAGGAGTTGGTTCAGCCATTGACAGTTTCAACTGCTGTGATTGATATGTTACTTGGGGCCAAAGCCGGAGATGTGAGCGATTCGCAGCAGGAGTTGCTCAAGATGGCGCATGAAAGTATTGAGCGGGTGAATGAACTTGTGACTTATATGAATGGAGTTTCAGGTCTGCCGGATTCATATATACCGGATATGGGTTTGATTAATGACAGCTACTCCAGTAACAAATTTTAGCAGTTGGGCAATATGGCGCTGCTCTGAGAAAGTTATCCCTGTCAACCCGTATTATTGATTCGAATTAAAAAAACACTAAAATTAAGCAAAAAAAACTCCGGCATATGCCGGAGATTTTTTATGATAGTTTGTCAGCTACATTAAGGAAGTTTATGATCTGAATATGTGGCAACATTCGGGCACACAGGATCAGCATCACCCGAAGGAATTGTGTATGCGGAAGCTGCTACCGCTGGGCAGGTTGGGGCCACTTTGATATAATTGGCAGCGCCATATATTGTGGCATCTGCGGGTGTTACACCCGCAAGTTTGGCCTGTTCGCATGCGCCCTGGATCTGCTTTAGATTGGCGATACATGCATTCGTCTGTGACACTTTACGAGACTTCAGGAAGTTCGGAATAGCGATAGCAGCCAGAATGCTGATGATTGCGATAACAATCATAATTTCAACAAGTGTAAAACCTTTACGATTTGTATTCATTGATGTGTTCCTTAATTAGTTTGTTAGTTAGTTAGTTAGTAAAATTACCGGTTTTCACCGGCTATCCATTTTTTCAACAAATTATTAAACGCATTGAGCGTGCCAACGGGTATTTCCGCCACGAAATAATTTGTGCTGACTAGTTATAGGGGATTGACTATTCAAGTAATTCGTCATAAATAAGACTCCTGCGTGTGAATAAAACAACGATTAAGAAAAAATAAATGACTTTTTGGACAAAAAAGGTCTTGTTTTGCAATTTAACAGGTATTTTTTAGGTGATAACGGGAACAGAGTTTGGATATACTGAGAATTTTCGCACAGATGATAAATACAGAGATTTATTCTCATAATCGAAATGGACACAAAACTAAGCCGAAATACCTTGATAGTCACCAGTTTCTAGGTTTAAGGTGGTTCGCCTTTAATGCACACATCAATCTTCGTTCAAGAGCTACGCCCGACAAGGAGGCGCAGAGTTTGCAGAGTGGATAATTAAGAATTGAGAGGAAGCTGCACGGTTCGGTTTAGCCGAATCACTCGAAAAACAGCGCAGCGATGTTTATCGCACAACCAGTAAATGAATGAGTAAAGCTTTCACATATCACAGAGGCTTAGCTTGGTTGCGGTTCCGCTGCGTTAGGTGTCTCGTCGTCGTCGTCGTCAGCAAGTTTGCGATAAAGAGTTGCCAAGCTTACTTTAAGTGTTTCAGCGGCCTTTTCTTTATTTCCGTTTGTCGACGAAAGGATTTGTTCCAGATACTCTTTTTCTTTAAGTTTCAGAAAACCTTTGAGAGAGGTGTTTCCGCGGTCGTTTGCATTCGTGTTGTTTTGAGCAGCTTTAAAGTCCTTGGTCCGTTGCAGTATGCGCGGGGGAAGCAGTTCCGGGGTGATAGCATCTCCCTGCAGGAACGTAATGGCGTGTTTAATCGCATTTTCCAATTCACGAACATTTCCAGGCCAGCTGTAATTCATTAGAATATCAGCTGCGTCTTTAGAAAGGGATGGTTCCTCACGCTCGATGTAATGGTTGAAGCATTCGCTTTTAATAAAATGTTTGGCTAAAGGAAGAATGTCGTCTGTACGCTCTCTTAAGGGGGGGATATCAAGGGTGATTACAGCAAACCGATAGAAGAGATCGGCCCTGAAACTGCCTTGAACCACCATTTGTTCCAAGTTTGTATTGCTTGCGGCAATCACACGGACATCAAGCTGGATGCTTTTATTGTCGCCTACCCGCCTGATCTCTTTCTCCTGCAGCACACGTAGTAGTTTACCTTGGAGTAGCAGAGGCAGACTTGAGATCTCATCTAAAAAGAGTGTTCCGTTGTTCGCACTCTCAAAAAGACCGATTTTATCATTCGCGGCCCCGGTGAAAGCCCCTTTGATATGGCCGAACATCTCTGATTCCAGTAGGTGCTCCGGTAGGGCGGCGCAGTTGACCGCAATCCACGGTTCATTTTTGCGAGGGCTGGATGTGTGGATTGATCGCGCGATAACCTCTTTGCCTGTTCCGCTTTCACCATTTATTAATACAGTGGCGGATGTGGGGGCTACCCTTTCAATCATGTCGCAGACATATTGCATGGCGGCGTTGGTGGCGATCAGGTTCTCGAAGTGGTAGCGCAGAGGTTCATCGGCCTTGGAGGCAACGCTGCCGCCTTCCTTCTTAATATGTTCTTCCGCCCGTTTCAGGATGGCAATCAGCTCATCCACTTTGAACGGTTTTGTCATATAGTCGAAAGCCCCGTTTTTCATAGCATCAATTGCTGTTTCAACGGATGCATAGGCCGTTAATAGAATAACCGGTATTGCTGGATATATTTTTTTAATCTCATGAAACAGAGTCATTCCGTCCATAGGAGACATCCGCAGATCTGTAATGACTATATCGAATGTGTCATCTTCTTTAAGTCTGGTTAAGGCAACTTCGCCACTCTTGGCTGTAAGAACCTCGTAGTTGTTAGCTTTCAATAGACTTTGTAGGAGCATCAGTATACGTGCTTCATCATCAACAATCAGAATTTTTGTCATTGTAAGTGCTTCCCTGCCTTGCCGTATTTTATCATCAACGTAAAATTAAATAATATAGTATTCTATATGATAGATCAATCACAATAATTTTATCCATTTTTTTTAAACTACGAAAATCACTAAAAACACGAAAAAATAATATTTCGTGACTTTTGTGTGTTTCGTAGTTCATTAACTGGGTTGCGGGCAGAGCCCGCGTTAGTTGACAATGGTGCCGAGTTTAAATATAGGAAGGAACATTGCGATAACGATCGTTCCGATAATTGCTCCGAGGAGAACCATCAAAAATGGTTCCATGAGCGAGGTCAGCGTGGATAATGTGGTCTCAACTTCATCATCATAGGTGTCAGCGACAGATTCAAGCATCTCGTCAATGCGACCGCTTTTCTCTCCAGCTGAGAGCATACGGACCATAAGTAAAGGCAGCGTGCTGCTGCCCTCCAAGGCAGAGCTTAAAGAACATCCTTCCTCAACCGCTGTACGTGCCGACAGTATGGTTTTTTCAATTACTTTATTATTTAGTGATGTCCCTACAATCTCCATTGAATCCAGAATGGGGACGCCACTGGAGAGCATCTGCGCGAAAAGTCTGCAGAAGCGTGCGACCGCTACTTTTAGGATAAGTTCACCAAAAATGGGAATTTTTAAAATTATTGCATCGTGCTGGTAGTGTCCGCTTTCCGTAGACTTCCAGTATCGGAAAGAGGTGACAGCGCCAATCGCTATCACAATAAGAATGTACCAACGAGATCTAATAAAATTACTTGCATTAACAAGCATTTGTGTTAGAAATGGCAATTGTTCTCCAAAGCCCTCAAACATCTCCTTGAAAACCGGGACAACAAAGGTTATCAGACCGAATGCCATAATCATTGCCAGACTCAAGATAACTACCGGGTAGGTCATCGCCGACTTGACTTTTCTGACAAGCCGGGCGGATGAGTCCAGCAAAAGTGCAAGTCGCTTGAGCACATCTGCGAATTGTCCGCTACGTTCTCCGGCTGCAACCATATTCACATACATGTCGCTAAAAACGGATGGAAAGAGGGTCAGTCCTTCGGAGAACGGGGAACCGCTCTCAATGTTCTCCCGCAAGGTTGTGAGTACCATTTTGAAACCAGGGTGCTTACATTGATCTTCAATGGTTGAAATGGATGCCATAATTGACATGCCGGCATTCAGCATGCTGGAGATCTGCCGTGTAAATGGGATCAGCTCCCGGTTTACTATCTGCTTGACACCTGGTACGCGTATCGCTTTTTTTTTATTGCTCATAAATTTTCTCTCAAATTTTCACTTATCCGCTACTTAAATAAATCACTATCCACATACAAGCTAGTTTTATGCCATGCCTTTTTCCATAAACTCATTCTCATTTGTTTCTGAGAAGCAACCCCTACAGTTTCTGATGTTCTTATAAATGTAGAGTTGCATCTCTGAGCCAAAGGCGTAGTACCCATTTTAGAACTCTCGCCCTTTAGAACTTTAGCACTCGCGCATTTCTCCCACTACCCACCGCCTGTAACCTCAATAGCTGCCTGAATTGAGGTAATTCCATCTGCCACTTTCAATAAACCGGCATCTTTTAAAGAAACCATGCCCTCCTGAATTGCAATCTTATGTATTTCGGAGGTGGTCATTCCTCTGATAACAGCCTCTCTGATTTTCTCTGAAATAGGGAGAACCTCCATGATTGCACCTCGGCCTTTGTATCCGATATTATTGCACTTTACGCACCCAGCCGGAGAGTATATCAGTTTTCCTTCAAATATCTTCGGGTTAATGTGGTTAGCAATAAGAACTTTCGGGTCGGGTTCAGAGGGCTTTTTGCAGATGGGACAGAGCTTGCGGTAAAGACGTTGTGCCTGGGCTAGAATAAGAGATGATGCCATCAGGAATGGGGGCACGCCCATGTCGATCAGACGAGCGATAACACCTGCTGCGTCATTTGTATGCAGGGTGCTAAGTACCAGATGTCCAGTTAATGCGGCTTTAACCGCGATATCTGCGGTTTCACCATCACGGATCTCTCCTACAAGTACAATGTCAGGATCTTGTCGTAAAACGGAGCGGAGTACAGAGGCAAACGTAAGTCCGGTTTGCGGATTAACATGCACCTGATTTACACCATGCAGCTGATATTCGACCGGATCTTCAGCCGTGACTATGTTGACATCCGGTTTGTTTAAGTCCTGAAGGCAGGAGTAGAGTGTTGTTGTTTTGCCAGATCCTGTAGGACCCGTCACCAGGATAATGCCATGCGGTTGATCAATGGCGTAGCGCATGGCCTTATAGGCAAATGCGTCAAGACCCAGTGCTGCCAGGCTGGGTGCCAGATTGCTTTTGTCCAGTGTTCTCATTACAACTTTTTCGCCATGAACGGTTGGCAGGATGCTCACACGGATATCCACCTCTTTTTTGAGTGCTTTGATTTTGAAGCGGCCATCCTGAGGGACTCGTCTCTCCGCAATATCAAGTTCGGACATAATCTTGATTCGAGAGACGATTGCGTTGTGCAGTGTGCGGGGGGGGCTGGGACGTTCAATCAAAGCTCCGTCAATACGATAGCGCAGCCGTGAGGTTTTTTCCATGGCTTCAAAGTGAATATCGCTGGCGTTGGTTCGCAGCGCTTCCACCAGCATCATATTAACCATCCGGATAACCGGAGCCTCCCCGGCTGTTTCAAGAGTCTTGTCAAGGTTGTCGTCTTTCTTCTCGTCAACATTCGTGACTTCCACGTCGGCATCTGGCGAATGCATAATGGATTCCATCTCAATTCCCATTGCCCCGTCATCTTTATCGTCAGAGCGAACGAGCGCTGCCAGCACCTCTGTTTCCAGAGCAATCAGTGGAATGATCTTCATCTTAACGACCTGGGAGATATCCTCTTGCGCCAGTAGGTCAAAGGGATCGCCAAATGCAACGGTCAAAACCTTTTCCAATTTCATCAGCGGTGCGGCTTTAAGTTTTTTCCAGAGCCTTAGGGGGGCTAACTCAAGCAACTCCTGTGGAAGGACTAGCGTTTCCGGCAGAGTGATGGGGTGGGTATTAAAGTAGTCGGCCATCGCCAATGTCAGCTTGGCTTTATTGATTACGGGGTTTTGGGAGAGATGTTTTTCCAGGGGCAGGTGGCTCGAGTTATTCAGTGATCTTTTGAGTTGTTCTTCGGTCAAGACACCTCTTTTTAAAAGGATGCTTTCGAAACTATCTTTTTTGTTAATCAGGCTCATTAAAATTCTCCGCAGATTCTGTCAATATCGATATCTTCATTTTATCGCAAGCCGAGGTCACGCCGCAAGGTAATTTGTTCATTTATAATTCTTTATGTTGTCCATAATGCGAATTATCTCTAACATACTAGAGTTGCTTTCAATTACAACCAAACTAAACAACTTATGTGAATAGCCTCTGAAGTTTCTTGTTATTTCTGACAGGAGTTGAGAGAATAGCAATCAAGAAAGGAGTTCATATGGAAAATAAAGACCCGAAAATTAGCGAGGCAATTGAGTTTTTTGAGACGATGCTTGAGAGTATGCCTGGTGACAGAACCAGTCTGGAGTTCTTGGTCGTGGCCTATGAACAGGTAGGCGCGCTGGATAAACGTTGCCGCTGTTTGATTGACCTGGTGGACACCCTTATAAAAGAAGGGGAATTGAATGACGCAAAAATGATTGCAGGCCACTTAAAAGTGTTTTCTGAGGACAGCGATGCGCAGGCAGCCGTTGCTCGGTTGAATAAGGCTTGTGAATTACAGGCGCTCTCGCAAAAAAAGGAGTTGCCTTATGAGGGTGCGGCACTTGAAAAGCAGGGCGATGGTTCTTTGAATGTGCCTGATCCTGTAATTGAGGTGCATGTCTATTCCAGAGCAGCTTTATCGGCCGAGATGGATTTGGTCTGGATGTTGAAAGACAACGAGATTCTACCTCCGGAAATTTGTGAGGAGTTGATTCGTGCATTGAGTGAATATCCGGTAACTGAGAATCCCCAGCTTATTTCAGCGATGTCCTTTCTGGATGATGCTCACCCTGAATGGACTGAGAAGGTGATGTGTCAGTTACAAAAATCCAGTAATATGCCCGCCATTCCTCTGGAGCTCTTTGATTGTGAGGGGGGGGTGTTATCCGCGATTACCTCGGCTTATATTAAAGTTAGAGGTGTGATTCCATTTGCGATGATGGCGGATGAGTTTTTGGTTGGAGTTATGAATCCGCTTGATAAGGCTTTACAGGAGGATCTCACCGCTCGGTTGGGGGCAAAGTGTCACTTCTTTCTTGTGCATCCCCGAATAGTTCAGGATGTTTTAGTGAATAAGTTCGATCTTTGATTTCAACTTTCGCAGCCAGCCGCAATCTTTTTCCAATTATCATCGTTGATATGATGTGTTTTCAGTTCGTTATTTTGTCTGACTGTTACGCGGTTCAACCTCTGCCATTACAGCGGAGCGTAATCGTTGCATTTTTGAACCCATCATCGGGACGTCTTTAAAAACTTCAATTTCCATAGTTACCCCTTTGATCAGTGGTTTGCCATCCACCTCCACCTTAAACCTGCCGCAGTCGGGGCTTTTAAGCAAATTGGCGGTGACATCCACATATTTTGATTCACCATTCCATTTTATCAAAACATGTTGTAACCTGGGTGTTTCGCTTCGATATGGACCGGTTAAGCTGCCGGATGAACCGGGAAACTGGCTGAAAGGCTGAGCCTTCATTACGGTTCTGAATTGGAAATACCGTCCTGATCCATTAATCATATCTCCGTTTGAAACTGGGGTTAATGTCTCCCATAAAGGGGCATCTGCAATCTTAAAGCCATCAGTAGAGAGCAGGTTGCCGGAGCGTGCGTACATGGCGAACTCTGTGCCAGATGGAATATCTGCCAGCCACTCAATTGTCTTGTATTGACTTTCATCTGATCCCGCATCATAAACATTGGATATATATTCACCGCTGTCCGCGTAATTAGCGGCAATGAATTCAAGTGCCGGCAGAAAGGCCCTCGGCGATGTGATTGGGTCATACTTGGAATCGGTGCTCCATTTTCCTCTTTTGACTGTTGCGGAATCGCCGCCCTCAATGATCCAGCACCCCGGTGTGTTGGGCTTGTCTATGCCAAATCGAGTGAGGCCATCGCTGCTTAGGTTGACCACCTTGACCACAAACGATAACATCAGGGTGCTGTTGATCCCAATTTTAATGCTTTCGGTCGGCCGCAGGTCAACAAAGTTTTGTTTTTCACATACCGCCCAGCTTGATTTTTTGATGCCGAATTGATAAAACTCCAGATCTATGCTGTCTGTGTCTGGGTCGTATGAATCGTCCATATCGGGTGGTGGCTCAGCGTAGAGGTTGTCAGGGTCAGGGTTTTCAACGATTGCGAAACAGGGGTTTTCAAGAGTTAACGCTCCATTTTGAGCCCCTTTATACAAGCGAAATACCGGCCCGTAACCATCTTGAAGCACATATGGGGCCATGATCGGAACACGGATGGCGCAGGTATTGGTTTCGGGATAAAAATACTCGTTGCGGTAGTAGCCGCTTTGCTGTGCGGCAGTCCACATGGTTTCAAATCGGCCATCCAGTTTTGTAACATAGGTTCCGCTGGCGAAACCCTCGGGATTATACTCTTCATCAAATTGTACAACGGTATTGGACATTGATACGTTTCTTCCATTGCCGATAAACTCCGACTCCTCAATTGCATCGTTGTATATTTTAAATGAGATTTTATCGTTGTCATCGGTGGGTGTCACCAGTAGTCCATAAGCAGCGGCCGCCTGGTTGGGACCGATAAATAGCGGGCTTGCGAGGCCTCCTGTGCATTTACAGTTTTCCGCCTCCAGAGGCCATCCGGTTACGCTGGCGCTCAATTGATCAACCCTGATATTGTACCCGCTCGAATCCGGGTGTTTTCCGGCTGGAGTGAACTCCAGAGTGTGGGCTCCTGGTTTAAGGGATAAACTGCCAAATGTTGTTTTTTCAAGAGTGTTGGCTTCGGGAGCGTATGCATCAAAGATAGAGTCTGCATGCCATAATTTTCCAGAAAAAAGATTTTCAAACATAGTAGAGGTTTTAGATATTTCACCTGACAAACATGCAGTGTTGCCTTCCCCTGTTGACACCACGGTGGCAAGCTGCTGGTAATAATCGTCAGTGGTGGCATCATTGTTCCTATTGGAAAATTCCGTGCGCCTCATCTGGGGAATGTCTTCTTTATCCCATATATGATAAATGACTGTCACTCTCCATAAAATATTGGATCCTGTTGCATCCATGTCCATCAGGCCGTCACCATCGGTGTCTTGAGCAAGAGCAAATCCAATCGCCTCATATGGCTCAGCATTTTCAGGGTAGAATATGATCGTCTCTCGGGCTGCATTGCGCATCTCTGATCTGAACCGTTCAACAACATTACGTGAATCCAGATCAAGTATGATCTGATTGATTACACGGTTGGATTTGTGTAAATACAATACCCATGATCCTACGGATGCAATAACAACTAGAGTCATGATACTTGTTGTAATCATTGTTTCTAAAAGTGTAAAGCCTTTACGCATGGTATAACCTCATTCATCATATTCTGTAAATAAAAAAGTCATTGTCTGTGGCACATCTCCGAAGCGGCATATATATTTGCCCTCTGTCAGCGGGTGTAGCTTTCTGCGCCACCCCCAGCGTGAACATATACACATTTTTACTTCAACTATCATCTCTGTCATTCCTTCTTCCGGTTTTTCAGGCGTGATGATTGTCGTTCTTTTATAACGTCCGTTAACGGCCCGGTTGCCGTATTCATCAACCAGAAAATCTTTTTCCGCCATCAATATAATATCGTCATACTCCATTTGCCGTGCCCGCTCAATGCGAGCCTGGCACAGTGTTGTAGCAATATAGTGATCCCGTGCCACCTGGATTCTTCCCATCATTGAATCAATCAGGGGAAATGCGCATGTCAGCATCAGCCCCAGCAGCATGCTTGCAATAACCAATTCCAGTATAGTCATGCCATCTCGTTCATACTTACCCATTGATTAGTCCTCTTTTTAAATTGAATCAAGATTGACCTGTCTGTTGTGGTAATCCGACTCCCCTGCTTAAGGCCTGCTCGGAAATAAAGTCACAATTTTTCACGGGGTTCCTTAATGCCAGGCAGTGATTACAACTTTTTCTGCTATGCTCTCCTCAGGGGGTAGGCTGAATCCCTGCGTTGTGCCGCCACCAAAGACACTTCCAGTGCCGGAGTAGTCAAAATCCTGCCCGCATACAATCGGCCCGCGAATAGTGCTTCCTGTGATATGCATCGCAGCGTTGGGGGCATAAACGGCTCCGTTAATATGGTGCCAGGCTTTATTACCGCTTCCTGAGATATGGACGGATGTCCCCATAACGATCAATGCGGGATACCCCGTGCTGGGGTCGGCGTTCAGGTTGAGGCCGGAGCTGATTTGAAAACTGCCCATAAATATATAACATCCGGTTTGTGGATCTTCATCATTCCATTTTGCGCTTGTGGCTGTGCAGACTGCCACTCCGCCCGGCGGATTGGCTGGCAGGTCGTTGACGGAGTCGTAGACCTGACCATTTTTTTCTGCAACGGCAATGAATGTGTCAACCGGTACCTGGGGGATGGGTTTCTGATCCACGTACTCGTCTTGCGTGCCAACATCGCCTGTCTGCTTTTTCCCAAGATCAATATCTCCGCCGCTGGAAAGATCCGGCGGGGTATAGAAGTCCGTACTTCCTTTAAACGTAATATTGTTATTGGCATGAATGCTACTGACTGTGTAATTGCCGTTGCCCCGGCCAAAGAGAGTTCCGTTAACGAATATTGATGTATCTAGTGCAACATAGGAGCCAGAATCATTGCCGAGGTTTATAGGGCGGGCTTCCAAATCTGCAGAGACTATCACTGTGCTTAATCCGCAAACTCCTTTTGCAGTCAGCTGACCCCGTTTTTCCTTTTCTCCTGTAAAACGTTTGCCTGTGACCTTGTAGTACCCATTTGCAAAATCCTGGGATACTGAATACTCGTCAACTAAATCAAACTTTTTTTTGATTTTATTATAGCTTTTGTTCAATCCTAACTCAGCAATCATTCTTGCTTTCAGTCGATCTCGGTTGATAACCGAGAACCTGCTTTGTCTAGATGTTGAAAGGTGAAGCATTGCTGCGACTCCGACAACTATTGCTGTGCTTCCGACAACTACGAGCAGAGCTGATCCGTTTTTTGACTGTTTCATTTTAATCAAACCTCCTTTGGAATTATCCTTGTGGATATTCCTAACATGATGATTTTCAATATAACAAATTCAATTTAATTAATAGCATAAATCGTGCGCAAATAAAACGAAAATTGTTACTAAGCACTAGTTTCTGCAAAAAATAGTTTAAAGGTTTTAGGTATTTAGGATGTTAAAAGTAGAGAGGGTGCTTCTTAATTCATTCATGGTGTAAGGCTTGATAAGAATTCCATCAATAAGTGAATCCATGAACATGGATTCCACCTTCTCCTTGGAGTGACCGGAACAAATAATAACCGGTAGATTTTCATTTATCATTCTTAGAGTTCCCAGTAGGCGTATACTGTCAAGGTTCCCCAGCTGTGCATCCAGCATCACCATATTAATCGTACTGTGGTATTTTCTGAAGCGTGCCACTGCCTCAGTATTTGTGGTTGCCGTTAATGCAGTGATGCCCATTCTCTCTAGGAGGAGAGCGGTTGTTTTGATGATGGAATGATCGTCATCAATGATCAGCACGCATGGCTTGCCTGATTTGCTCAGTGATTCGGCCACTGTCAGCGTTCCCATTGTGGATGATTTTGCATCCAGTGCCTCATCATTCAGGTCGGAGAGGTCGTTGATATCGGATTCAAGTGCGGCTGCTGGCAGCCATACACGGAATTTTGTTCCTATGTTTTCGTGAGAAACAATACTGAGGCCACCGTTATGGCTGTCAACAATGCCAAATACAGTTGCCAGCCCAAGACCCCGCCCAACGGCTTTTGTCGAGAAAAAAGGTTCGAACAAGCGGTCGATAATCTCCTGTGGTATCCCAGCCCCATTGTCTGCAACCTCAAAAATCACCCCTTGGTCCGGTTCCAGCGGATGACTGCTGAAGAATTTGATGGCGTTTGATTTTGTGATATCAAAGTTATAGGTTGAAATCTTTATGTATCCGCGATTACTCTTAATTGATTCGGTTGCATTCTTTACCAGATTAACGATGACCTTCCAGAACTGGTCGGTGTCAACCATGACCTGATGCAGGTTCTCTCCGTTGCCTATTTCCAGGGCGACGCCGGGGTTAATTATTCCTTTATATAAGGGTTGAAGCTCCATAATAACGTTGTTTGGGTCGAGATTTCTCATGTTTGTATGAGTTTGGCCGGCATATGTCATGAGTTCCTGAACAAGGCTTGTTCCTTTATTGGATGCCTGTCTTACGGTAAATACGGCGTCTTCCTTTTCGGCTGAATCAGAGGTGCTGGCGGCGCCCATCGTGTCAAGTGTGTTTCCGATAATGGTGAATACATTATTGAAGTCGTGGGCAATACCTGATGCCAGATTGCCAAGGCTGGACATTTGTTGAATTTTGGTGGCATGGGTGTCCAGCCTCTCCTGTTTTTTGCGCTTAATGAAATCAGAGGTGACATCCCTGAAAACAACCAGTGCGAAATAGTCATCCATACAGGTGATATGGGTTTCAAAGTAACGCGGTTTGCTGGAAGTTTCATGGCAGGCCAAAGATGTGTTCATTGTTTGACGGCTCTCAAACGCTTTGGCCAGGGCTCTGTTAAAAAGTCGGACGTACTCTTCTTTGAAAACATCAGGTGAGAGGGGATGATTGGTTTTGAGTCCGGGGATTGACGTAAAATTATCCGGCTGTTTTTCAATTGAAATCAGAACCCGTGCCTTGTTGAATATACACAGGCAGTCTGGAATGCTGGTGATGAGTGCCTTCTGTCGTTGTGAGTTGAATGAAAACATCTCTGATTTGCGGTTGAGTTCTTGCAGAAGACTGTCAACACTTTGGGCTACTATTCCAAATTCATCATTGCTTTTGTAGTTGAGGTACTCGATTTGATCTTCTTTGTATTTGGCGCTGATATCTTTGATCTGGTGTTCCAGTTTTGAGAGTGGATCGAGAATAATGTGGCCTTGGAGCCAGAACATGGGAATGATGAAGATGATTCCGACAATGGCCACAAAAACAGTCAGTTGTCCCAGGGCAATAGCTGTGAGAGAGGAAAAACTGTTTGGAAATGTGATCGATAGCGATGAAATTTCATCGCCCTGAATATCAAATATTGGAATAATGGCTTGAAAGGAATTTTTGCCAATATGCCACAGTCCACCAGCCGAAAAAATCTTATTTTCGTCAAATATCGAGGATATTTTTCCTGATATCAGTGAAGATTTTTCGCCAATTTTATTTTTTGCAGCCTTTGTTTCATTGAGATTAATAGAGAATCCATGAGAAAAATGGCTCATTTTCATAAAAAGTTGATTTCCGTGAACATTTGAGCCAATTATGAGAATAGACTGAACTTTATTCTCACTATTGAAAATAGGGGAGATGGATATATAATGCGGAATCTTCTGAAAACTGATTACACCGGAGACTGTTTTCTTGCTTTGCAGAATCTCTGTAAATATATTCTCCGAGTTGAAATACGGGTGGAGCATCTGTGGTTCAATGGCCTTAATCGCGCTGTTACCCGAGCTGTAAAAGCCCTCTAGCAAAGATCCGTCTTCGTTGAAAATTGATGCAAGCTGGGTTTGAAGATTTTTGTTGTTGGGATGGATGGTTGCCTTTAAAAACTCTGTGCGCTTTTCAGCATCGGGAAGGGCGGCATAATTATTGGCAATTTCTCTAGATAATGTCTGCTGGGAGTTCATCTGTTGCAAAATCACAGATTTAATGCTGTTGCTGACAGTTGTTACCTCTGTCTCGGCCTGCCGGACAATATTAATCAGAATAAAACGTCCGCCAATATAGAATACAAATAGCAATGACAGAAGAATGATCGCAGTTAATAATCCCAGATGGGTTCTAATGCTGTTCCTTATTTTCTTTAAAGGTTTCTTCCCCATAAAATTCAATGTCCTAAAGTTGTAAACATAAAAAATGAAATAACGCAAAGCTGACTGATTTAGCTTAACTAAATACTATAGTACCTAATGCGGGCTTTGCCCGCAACCCAAAATCCTCACCACAAAGAACGCAGCGCAGCATAGCCGCAATAAATTTTTGAGCAGGATTTACAGGATGTCATTGCTTCTTAAATCCTGTTAATCCTGTAATCCTGTCTAAATACTTGATTAGCAATGACCTTCATAACTCTGTGGATGAAAAACGCACATAAAAAACAAGAAGTTGGTTTCCTGGCAACTAAGTGCTAGAACAAGGGCCAATTAAAAAAGCACACAGTGAGATAAATAACAGTTATTAAAGCAGATTTCACGCCGGATTTGTTTGGTGAATAGAAAAAACTGTATATATTTGTTTTGGTCTGCTTTAAATGACTTCTGATATTGATTATTTATGCTCTCTTTGCGACAATAATCGTTCTTGATGAAATATTAAACATCAAATTCAATTTTAAGAGGATTTTTAAATTATGGCCGGTGGCGAACTAACCCCCATGATGCGTCAGTATAGAAGAATTAAGTCGGAGCTGCCCGAGGGAGTGATTCTTCTTTTCCGATTGGGTGATTTTTATGAAATGTTCTTCGAAGATGCCCGTGAGGCCGCTCCGATTATGGGGGTTGCTCTTACTCAGCGCGGTGGGACTCCCATGTGCGGTGTGCCTCATCATGCCTTGGATGGCTATCTGGCCAAATTAATTCGTGCCGGCTGCAAAGTCGCCATCTGCGATCAGGTAGAGAGCCCTGCGCAGGCAAAGGGCATTGTGCGGCGCGAGGTTACCCGAGTAGTGACCCCCGGCACGGTTACTGAGGATGAGATCCTTGATTCGGAGCGTAATAATTTTATCTGTGCGGTTTATGTAGGCAAAAAATTTGGATTGGCGCTGCTGGATCTCTCAACAGGTGAGTTTTCGGTTGAGCGTTCCGATGATGCGGCCGGTCTGATTGAACATCTCAAGCGTTGCGCTCCTAGCGAAACTCTGGTAGCGGGGGAACAGCTGGAACATCCTCAGTTGAAAGAGGCCCTGACCTCCGGACAGGCCGGAGCGGTTAGCTCTGTTGATGACTGGATCTTTGAGTATGACTGCGCTTATGACATGCTGGTTCGTCATTTTAATGTACACTCTTTGGAGGGTTATGGCTGCGAGGGGGATCGAGAGCTGATCTGCCCCGCTGGAGCGCTGCTGCACTATGTCAGCCAGACATTGCGCCATAAGGTCAGTCATGTCCGCACCATTCATGTTTGCCATGCCGCCTCATTTCTGACCTTGGATGAAAGTACCTGTGTTAATCTGGATCTGATTGCCAGTCGCGGTAAACCTCGTGAGTTTACCTTGCAGGGTGTTCTTAATAATACCCAGACTCCTATGGGATCACGCATGCTTCGTAACTGGATTACCCGCCCCTTGCGTGATTCTGATGCTATCAACGCCCGGCTTGATGCGGTTGAGTGTTTGGTGAAAGAGCGTCTTTTGCTGACCGACCTTCGCAATATGCTCTCAGGCGTTCGCGATCTGGAAAGGCTGATTGCCCGGATAGACTCCGGCCGCGGCAATGCCCGGGACCTTAAAGCGGTGGCAGGCTCTCTTATGCCGGTACCTCAGATTGCTGAGCGTATGCAGCAACCCTGCATTCAGTTGCTTGCTGCAGTTTCCTCACGTATGCATGCCTTGCCTGATTTGGTTGCTCTCGTGCAGTCGGCCATTGACGACTCTCCGCCTGTCGGACTGAAAGATGGTGGCATTATCCGTCCGGGTTACCATGCGGAGCTGGATGAGATCAGGGCGCTTGCCTCAGAGGGTCATGCCTGGCTGGCAAAATATCAGGCCTCCGAGCAGGAGCGCACCGGTATTAAAACTCTCAAGGTCAGACGCAACAAGGTCTTTGGTTTTTATATTGAGATCTCTAAAGGTCAGGTTTCCCAGGTGCCTCCTGAGTATGAGCGCCGCCAGACTCTGGTTAATGCGGAACGCTATATCACAGCAGAACTGAAAACCTATGAACAGAAAATTTTTGGTGCCCAGGATAAATCAACTGCGATTGAATTTGAACTCTTCTGCGAAATTCGCGCTAAGGTTGTCGCCGAGACCGCCGCCATTCAGGAGACTGCTGATGCTATAGCGCAGCTGGATGTTCTGATGTCGCTGGCCGATCGCGCTCTGGCTCTGGATTATGTACGTCCGCAGATCACAGAGAGCGATAAACTGGATATCCGTGATGGACGTCATCCGGTGATTGAACAGCTCCCTGATGCCGAAGCCTTTGTTGCCAACGACGCCTTTCTCAATTGCACCAGCAATCAGATTATGCTCATAACCGGTCCCAACATGGCTGGTAAATCAACTTATATCCGGCAGGTGGCTATGATTGCCATTATGGCCCATATCGGTTCTTTTGTGCCGGCTTCAAAGGCCTGTATACCTCTGATTGATCGTGTGTTTACCCGGGTGGGTGCCGGCGATGATCTGGCCCGTGGCCGCTCCACATTTATGGTTGAGATGCAGGAGACCGCCAATATTTTAAACAATGCCACTGAACGCAGTTTGATTATTCTGGATGAGATCGGCCGTGGCACAAGCACCTTTGACGGCATCAGTATTGCCTGGGCGGTGGCTGAGTATCTGCATAACAACCCGAAGGTTAAAGCAAAAACTCTTTTTGCAACGCATTACCATGAGTTAACTGATCTTGTTCTGACCCTCAAAGGGGTTAAGAACTATACGGTTCAGGTGCGAGAGCATGGCGATAGTGTTGTCTTTCTGCGTAGGATTGCCGCCGGTACCGCCGATAAGAGTTACGGTATTCATGTGGCTCGACTGGCCGGAATGCCGGTTGAGGTGACAGCCCGCTCCAATGAAATTCTTTCTAATCTGGAAGAGGGTGAACTCGAGGCAGGTCTGCCTAAATTAGCTAAGTATAAAAGAAAAAAGGGAGCCAGTAGCTCCCCTGATCAAATGACGCTGTTTTAGAAGTGTGAAGGGTGAAGGGTGAAGGGTGAAGAAGTTTGTTAGCCGGCTTTGCCGGCCCCGCGGCTGCGGGGTGCGCGAGTTGCTACAGGCGTATTATCAGCCCAGCCCCAGCAGTTTCCGCGCTTTTTCAATGGCGCTCTCCAGAGATACCTTGCGGTTGGCATCTGCAAGAGTCCCCTCAAAGATATGGGCGCAACCCTCTTTAACAAGTCCGTCAATAAAACGTGCAAATTTTGAGTGCGGGTTGTTCAGGTTCATTAAAACTTCAACATGCGCTTTGCCACGGGTGACTGCTTCGCTGATCATTCCGGTTGAGTCAGCTGTGACAAAGAGCCGTTCGCAGAGCGAAACAAATGCGGGAATAGGGTTGAATTGATCACGACTGTAGATCAGCTTGTAATCAAAGGGGTAGCTGTCGATCAGTTCATCAACCGCCGCCGGGGTGCGTCGCGAAGTGGTGACGCAGCGTTCAAACCCTTCAGTTGCCTTAAAGATTCGGTCAAGATGCACCTTCATCTCCGCCGTGGTCATAGATGCAATGCTGTTGGGACCACCTGCAATCACGGCAACTGCCGGTTTCTGCGGAGTGTGCCGTTTTAGGAATGCGCTGGTTCCCTTTTCGTAAAAATCTGTATTAACGGCCGTTAGATTAATCGGAATCGGAATAATGTTCTCCCTGTCCGGCGGATTGTCAAATGCGGGGGCCAGGATGCAGTCGAAGTCCAGCTTGTAACCGCTCGGGAAAAGCAGCGCGGCCACCGATATCTTCAGCTGGCGGGCAATCACCTTGCCTGGATAAAACGCGGTGGAGCCGGTGCAGACTACGGCCTCATAATCATTGTGGACCTTTTCGGCGCTAAATAGAGAGGTGGTTAGGATACCGGCTTTGTCAGCTGCGTATGATAGAGCTTTGCATAGTCGAAAAGGGTAGGAGACCTTCAGAAGATCATGTGAATATCCCAGCGCTTCACAAAGTGCTTTGGATTGATTCTCATGTCCCGCTTTTCCATCTGTTACTATCAGAATCTTTTTCATACAGCTTTTACTCCCGCACTTAGTTGCTATAGAATCAACTTCTTGTTATTTATGCACGTTTTTTAACTACGAAAAGCACAAAAGAATGAAGTCATTTTCCCTCGTATGACTAATCGTCAAAAACAATTTTCGTGTTTTTCGCGCCTTTCGTAGTTATCTTGTTTGGTTGCGGCTTTGCCTGTCTACTTATCCGTCAATCTCCGCCACTGCTGGATCTCATTTCGGCGTTCCGTCACCCACTCTGTCGGGTCCGTGCCCGGTGGCAGTGCCGTCATCACCCGCGGGTGTCCGCAGATGCCGCAGCAGGCTCCTTCGGTAACCTGACCTCCGCATTGAGGGCAGCTTCGCTCCAGCACCTCGCCGCAGATTGAGCAGTACTTTAGCTCATCGGTTAATCCGATAAGTTTCGGCCAGATAAACAAGTCGCAATTAATAATATAGGGAATATTAGATAAACATGCGCTGTTAGGGCAATAACCTTTTTTACTGCAGCTGGCAGCCGGCAGCTCTTTATGCTTCTGCGCTTCAAGCGGAATATTCAGGATCTTGGCAATCTTTTCAACAGCCTCCATTGAGAGCTTTTCAGGATGTCCTGATTCAAACATGCTGACCGCCGACTGTTTGCATCCAGCGCTCTTTGCCAGTGCGCTCTGTGTGATTCCCTGTGCGCGGCGCGCGGCCGCAACTTGTTTGCAAAATTCTGTTGGTAGGTGTGCCATAATATTTTCAGTGTCCAGTGTCCAGTGTTCAGTGTTCAGTGTTCTTTCCATTGCTTGCTACGCTGTAGCGTGCGAAAGCGGATTCACTGTAAACTGTAAACTGGAGACTGTAGACTGTAACCTGTTAATAACTCCGTGGCAATAGTATGACGCAATTCGCTATTTTTTAACAAGTATAAGATATCAACAGTTTGTATACAGGTTTAAATAGTTGATAGACAAGATGATAAAACTTATTAACAGAGTTATTATCAACTGTTTATAACCTTTGGTTGATATAGTTTATAAGTTGTTGATAACAGAAATATATAAAGAATGAGGTTTTCAAACTGTGATCTTTATGGTTTGATACCTTCATGTCTCAAACGCGCAGATTGCTCATTGTTAATATCGTTACCTTTGCGAGGGTACCTTTTGTTGTTTTATTTATGATTTTGGCGGTGGTGAACGCATACAGACCTGGATCATGGGTGATGCCTGTTTTGGGAACAATCTCACTTGCGGTGGCTGCTTTAACGGATTTGTTTGATGGCAAGCTTGCGCGCAAGTGGGGGGTTGTCTCAAAATTCGGGGCAATGGCTGACCCTTTGATGGACAAGATCTTTTATTTGGTAACTTTTCCTACGCTTCTGTGGCTTCTTGGCCGTCAGCCGAATGAAGGTAGTCATGCGCTGGTGATGCTGGTTTTTACGGTTCTGTACATATTAAGGGATCAGTGGGTCACTTTTCTGCGTTCGGTGGGAACACTCTTTGATGCCGATTGCGGTGCCAACTGGGTTGGAAAGTTTAGAACGGCAGCCAGTTTTCCGATTGCCTGTGTGATCTATGTATACGTCTCAATGCATCCGTTCTTTCTGCCACAGGCGCTGATCTATGTTTTAGAGGCATTTCTGATTGTGGTTAATGTGTGGTCGATGATTACATACACAAAAGAGTACATGCCCTATCTGAAACGATCTCTGCAGAAGAAATAAAGTTGCTTATCGCTCATTTTCTGCAAAAAAGAAGAAAAAGTTTGCGATAGTTCAAGTGGTTAAAATCGTTAAAAAGGTTGAAATGGTTTCCTTCTTCCGTTGTTCCGCCTTTACGCGCCCTTGGCCACTTTAACCGCTTCAACTTTTTAACCTTCAACCACTTCAACCTTCTGTTCAATCATTCCGTTTGCCTTCAGCCAGTCGCGTATAACCTCTCTCGGCATTCCCATGATATTGGTATATGAGCCGCTGTATTCAGCCACCAGTAGATCGCCGTTTTCATCAATGTCATAGGCTCCTGCCCTATCCAGCGGCATGGTTTTCTGCAGGTAGCCCTGTATGGTCGCTTCACTCAGTTCATTGAAGTGTACGGATGAAGCTTCCACCCGGATATCCGGTGTTGCATCCTCGGGCATTCCCAGTGCAATTCCACTAAACACAATTTGAGATCTGCCTGAGAAAGTGCGCAGGAACTCCGCTGCCTCCTGTAGGTCAACCGGTTTGCCGATCAATCTGCCCTCAAACCAGACCAGGGTGTCCGCTGCAATGAGAGCCGCATCGGGATGGAGTTTACGGCAGGCGTTGTATTTGACCAGTGCATTATGTGTCACCGTCCGGACCGGATCAGAAGCATCATGAATCTCTTCAACATCCGCTGTGGCAATTGTGAACTCCTGGGTGATCGTCTGCAGAATTTTTTTGCGCCGCGGCGAAGCGGAGCCTAATATTAAGGGAGGTTTGTTCATAAAGTCTTTTCTTTGGATTGCTAATGTGTCCAGTGTCCAGTGTTCAACCAAAAACAACTACCAAGCTGCAATAGATTATTCTGTCAAAAATGATTCTGTCAAATTCTACCAAGCTGCAACAGATCTTTTACCTGAACATTTTTTACCTTCAAATATTCGACAGAATCATTTTCTTGTCGCCAATCCGCGTTTCACATCAGGAACCGCCGCCAGCAGGGTTTTGGTGTAGGGGTGCTGCGGGTTTTCAAGAATATTTATGGTACGGCCGGTTTCAACAAATATACCTTGGTTCATCACAATGGCATGATCGCAGATGTGCCGCACCACGGCAAGGTCGTGTGAGATCAGGATAACAGACAGGTTTAAATCCTGCTGCAGACGATGCAGCAGATTCAGTATGCGTGCCTGTACCGAAACATCCAGTGCGCTTACTGGCTCATCGGCAATAATCACCTCGGGTGCCAGTGCCAGGCAGCGTGCGATGCTGACACGCTGACATTGACCGCCGCTCATTTCACGCGGGTAGACATTCAGGATTTTCTCCGGTAGCGCCACCCGCTCCAGCAGTATGTTAATCTGAGCCTTAACCTCATCCGGACGGCAGATTCGGTGTACCCTGAGGACCTCTTCGATTGTCTGTCGTGCGGTCATTCGCGGATTAAGTGATCCAGCCGCATCCTGGAATATCATCTGTACCTTGCGTCGATATTGTGCGTGTTCTCTGCGGTTGAATGTCGCGATATTTTTCCCCTCAAAAAGCAACTTTCCGCCATGAGGAGGGTGGAGCCCCATGATAGTTCGTGCCAGTGAGGTCTTTCCGCATCCGCTTTCGCCTACAATACCCAGCGAGCTTCCCTGCTCTAGCGAAAGGGAAACTTTATTGACGGCGTGTACAGCCTTTTGCCCGGCGCGTTTGTAAATCACCGAGACATCGTTCAGCTCTAAAACCGGAGTTTTTGTTTGTTTTGACATAAGCTCAATTTCTTGTTTATACTGGGTTAAAGCAGCAGAAACTGCGCTCACCGTTTTGTTCAAGGGGCGGTTGTTCGGAGGAGCACTGTTCTGTGGCCCTGTTGCAACGGGGGGCAAAGGCACAGCCTGGCGGCCAGCTGTCCGGGGATGGTACGGTTCCAGGAATATCCTGCAGCTCTGCTCCCTGCGGTGTGTCCAGCATGGGAACGGCTCCCAGTAATCCGCAGGTGTAGGGATGCCGTGGCTCAGTTAAAACATCCTGCACTCTGCCAGATTCAACCACATTGCCGGCATACATCACATTCACGCGCGACATGTGACCTGCCACCAGTCCCAGGTTATGGGTGATCAGCAGTACCGCCATGCCTGAGGCTGTGGCCAGCTCGTCAATTAAATCAAGCACCTGTTTCTGGGTGGTAACATCCAGTGCGGTGGTCGGTTCATCTGCCACCAGCAGCTTCGGGCTGGAGGCCAGTGCCATGGCCAGCATTATACGCTGCTGCTGACCTCCGCTGAGTTCGCAGGGCCAGGCCTCTGCCGCACGTACGGGATCGGGCAGGCCGGTGCGTTCGAGTAAATCCAGGATGATAGCTCTCTGTCGCTCCCGGGAATGTTCGGAAATACACTCGGCAATCTGATCTTTCACCCGCATCACCGGATTAAGACTCGAACCGGGGTCTTGAAAAACATATGCAATGTCTTTTCCCCGTATACCCTCAAAATCCTTTGAAGAGCTGATCTCTCTGCCGTTAAAAAAGATTTCGCCGGAAACTTCAGCTCTGTCAGTAGGGGGAAGCCGTGTCAGAGATAGGGCCGTCAGACTTTTGCCGCAACCGCTTTCGCCGACAATCGCAACTCTTTCGCCTTTGTCCATTGTAAATGAGACCGAACGCACAGGTTTTGTGACAGATCCCTCCCTGTGAAAGCAAATTTCAAGATTTTGCACTTTGAGTAATGGTTTATCCATAGAAGATATAATATAACCGTTATCCTGCTCAGATACAATCCGCTAAATATAGAATAGATGTCAGCTATCGGTATTTGAAAGCTGACCAGTAGCATTATGCTCTTTTTTTTACCACGGAGGGTACGGAGAAAACAGTATGCTGGCTTGTTTTTTGTGCGCGTTTTTTATTTGTGGATACTTACATGTGTAGTAATTGTTTTCGCGTCATTCGCGTTTTTTGGGTTAAAAATTAAGGTAAAAAATTGGGGGTAAAAGATCTGTTGCAGCTTGGTAGGTTGTTTTTGACAGAATGATCTGTTGCAGCTGGATAGAGTTTGAGGTGAAAAATGGGGTACGTAGGGTTGTTCAGGTCTGGAATCCAGGATACTGGGCAGAACGCACCATCAGGGTCTGGGTGCGCTACTAGAGACAATTCGAGAAGCAATGACATCATGTAAATTCTGGAAAACGAAGCGCAGTACAGTAAGGCCACCCTTGTGGTGGCAGTGACCGCAGGGAGCGGCAATCCTGTCAAAAAAAAGAATTTGGTTGCGGCTATGCTGCGCTACGTAAAATAAGCATCTTTTATATTTTAACTGGAAAACTTATTCGATAGCGATGCCGATAGCGATACCGATACCGATATTTTTACAATTTCTGATGTTTTCATCTTGAGAAAATCTCAAATACTGTATACGATATATATAAGTAATGTGTTCGCAATGGAAAAATTACTGTTTGCCCTTGAACAGGGTCGCCAAAACTGATAACATGCCACCCTTTTCGAGTAGGAGAATTAGTTATGTCAAAGATTTGCGAAATATGTGGTAAGGGCCCTCGGGCTGGAAATACAATTGTCCGTCATGGTCTTGCCAAGTACAAGGGCGGTATTGGTTTACACACAACCGGTATCACTAAACGTCGTTTTTTACCGAACATTAAAGTGGTTCGTGCTAAGACAAGTAATGGAACCGTTACACGTATGAAGGTTTGCGCAGCTTGTATTAAAGCTGGAAAAGTCGTCAAACCCTGATTGCAATATATTGTTTAATCTGGCCGGTTTAATTATCAGCGCGTGTTTCGACCATCTATTGCAAGGAGGCAATTATGGAAGATAATTCAACGGATACAGTTGTTGCTCAGAGTAACAGCAGTGAAGAGGAAATTCACGCTACAGATATTGTATTTGATTGCCCTCATTGCAATCATAGTCTGGTTATAGACTATCGCGGTGCCGGCTTAGAAATTGATTGCGTTGAGTGCAAACAGCCTGTCACAGTACCTATTCCGGCTGGAATGATTATTGATGATCTTGATCTGTCTACCGGTGAGGTTCTCACTCAGCTTTTCCAGACAAGAAGAACGCTTCTTAAGTCGGAGCAACGGATTGCAACTCTTGAAGAGAGTATTGACAGTCTGAAGTTGCGGCGTAAAGAGCTGGAAAAGTCACGAATCACAACTCTGCACCGTTGTGCAGAGCTGGTGACAATGTGTCAGACCATGCTTAAACAAAATAACGATCTTGTCGGTTCCATTAACCGGATGCAGAGTATTATTTCTGAAGAACAACAGCTGTAATGAACCATCCGGATACGCTTGTGATTGGAGCAGGGGCTGCCGGTTTAACGGCAGCCTGTTTCTGTTCAGGAAGCACTCTGCTTGTTGATCGCATGAAATCTCCTGGACTCAAGCTGCTTGTAACGGGTGGCGGCCGTTGTAATCTCACCCATCAGAGCGATCCTGATGGCATCATGAAGCATTTTGGGCGCAATGCCCGCTTTATGGCTCCGGCTCTATATAATTTTCCTCCAGATCAGATCTGTGAATTTTTTCAGAAAAATGGGGTTGAAACTCTTGTCCAACCGGACGGTTGCGTTTTTCCTCGCTCCCAGAAAGCCGCTGATGTGCTTCATGCTCTTGTCGGCAAAGCAAAATCCAATGGATCTCATCTTCAAACATCAACAACAGTTGAACGTTTGATTATTGAACCGATGGATGATGCAAAGGGCCATGTGACAAAGGTAATCACCTCAGCCGGTGAGATATGCCCTAAGCGTGTGATTCTTGCAGCTGGAGGCATGAGCTACTCAGCCCTCGGTTCTAATGGCTCCGGTTTTAAGCTGGCGCAGCAGGCTGGACTCAAAGTTACTCCACCGCTTCCCGCGCTGGCCGGACTTAAAACCGTGGAAAGCTGGCCCGCCGGGGTCACCGGTATTGTTCTTGAAAATGCCGCTATTCGGCTGGCTGAAAAAGGGGCCTCTAAAAAATGGTTCGAAGGGGAACTGCTTTTCACCCACCAGGGACTCAGCGCACCACCGGCATTGGCTCTCTCCGGGGAAATTGCCTGTCTTCTCTCTCAGAGAGTTGATGGCCCGGATGCTTCTGTCTCGGTTGAAGTGAATATGGATTGCAGCCGCAGTGCCGAGCAGTGGCTTGAGCTGTTTGACGGGTGGCGCAGGCAGACAGGGGGGCGTGCTGTACACAATCTGCTCTCCGGTGAGCTGCCGCGCAGCCTGGCGCAGATACTTTGCCGTGAAGCCGCTCTGGAGGAGAGTGCTATTGCCCGTTCACCTAAAGATAAATTGATCCATCTGAGTAAGTTGCTGACCACCTGTCCCCTCAAGATTAAAGCGGTTGATGGCTGGAGCAAAGCAATGGTCACACGTGGCGGAGTGGATGTTCAGGAACTTGATCCGCAGACAATGGCCTGCCGCGGAATTCCCAACCTCTATTGTGTGGGTGAGGTTGTCGATCTTGACGGCGCCTGCGGCGGCTATAACCTGACCTGGGCTTTTGCCTCTGCCGTCCTGGCCGGAGAATCTTGCAGTTAATCAGTTACCGCGTATCGGCATTATTGCCGATGTTTACTGTCACTTCACAAGCATCACCGCTCCCGCTTTATTGCAGCTGAATGCCGCGCAGCAACCCCAACTCTCTGTAACACCCTCCGTTCCCTCCCAGTTTGCATCACTGTTTATCAGCGGCAGATAACTACTCCACATCTGCTTATTGCTTCTTATTCCACAGTAATACAGACTTTTTGGTGTTTGCGGAATATTCACTGCGGTCTCTCCGTAGGTCAGGCCGGTACCGGTAAGATTGCCGTTGTTGGAGCTGATCGCCGCCAGGAAGGCGCTGGGTTCACGTTCAGCAGGGCCGTAATAGGCGATGATTCCTTCTCCCGCTTGGGATAGATCCTGTCTGCCGCTGATAATAACGCCGATATTATTGCTGATGGTGGAGGCGCTGTCACATTCGTAGAACTCTACAATAGTTCCCGCTGCGGTTTGAACGGTGTTACTCCAGACTAGATCAGTTTCAATGGTCTCAGAGCTAAAATCTGTTCCGCCCCACTCCTCATCGGTAAACCGTATAACAGTTCCGGCAGGAAGACTCTTCAGTACGGCAAACGAGAAAGAGTCAGTGCTTGTGTTGAAACCCACAAAAGCAATGCTGCCCAGATGTGCTGAGGAAAATGACTTTCCCCGTAAAATATTAATCGAATCTGTAACGTTTAATCCGTTTTCATTGGTCGCTGTAACGGATATGTTGTTGTTTCCCTCTGTCAGTGTAATTGAGGCAATGCTCCATTTGCTGGTGGCTGCAATTTCACCGGACACATCATTGAACTCATTGCTCCAGACAATCATCCCCGATATATTAGTGGCAGTTCCGCTGATGGCTATGTTGGAGATGCAGTTTGCACAAAAATTGCCGTCTGCAGGGCTTTGGATGACCAGTTCGGGTAGGATTGTTTCGCCAGCTATCAGTTGAATATTGTCAAAACCTCCGCAATCAGCACTGTAGTTTGCCTTGGCGGATAATCGCAGTCGGCAGTATTGTGCATCTGCGGGAATGAGAATGTACACCGTATGCCATGCGCATAGATCCTCTTCATGCTTCGGTAATATCACTTCATCAGCAATATCCCAGTTGTTGCTGTTATTAAAGGCAACGGTGTAAGACATGTAGTCCGTTGAATCAAGACTGCGGTTGCAGTAGCTGAAACTGAAGGTGCATATTTGCTGAGTGGATAGATCAATGGTATCAAATATCAGATGACAGACTTTATCCTCCGGCACTCCAGGTATGGCATCAATATCATAAAACTCCCAGAAATTTGTGCCATCCGGTGCAGGACTGAAGTATTCCCCGGTATCACTTACCCGATCCCATACATCACCGTCTGAATTAAACGCAGCCGGGTTGGTAGTAAAATTCCAGTTGTCAGAGATTGACTCCTCAAAACTTTGACAGATTGGAAGCGTTTGCCCTAGCATGGGCAAGGCAAAGATTGAGATACAAACGAACAAATTAAAAATATTCATAATTATCACTCCAAAATTACTTAATAAGAATAAACAAAAATAATATTTTGTGTCAATGAAAATAATGAAGATAATGGTTCTTCGCTGATTTTGATTAATGATTTCCTAAGTTTCTTGTTTTTCTCGGCAGGAGTTGAGAGAATAACAACTAAATCGTAATTGTGAAAATATTAAGGGGAATATCATGAGGTTTGTTTTTTTATTGATTTTGGCAGCATCGCTTGCACATGGGGAGTGGTTTAGGAATCCGGTTGCATTCAGGAAGGTGGAGGCCGGATTTGAGCTGGCGGAGCAGGGCTCCGGATTTGCGATGCGTGATGAATTGCCGCTCTCTCAAGATGTTTCGGTGGAGGGTGATTTCACCATCATGCCATCAGAGCCTGCAGATAACTGGTATGTTGCTGCGGTTGCGGTTGTTGAGAATCATCGCAATTTCTGGCATCTGGGTGTGGTGAAGCCTCCCAAGGAACATAACTTTAATTACACCTTCGAGCTCTGTGAGATGCTGGATGGTAAATGGCTAGCTCAAAGTTCTCTGAAGCTTGAGTTTACAGAGAGAGACCCTGCTGTGAAAATTGCAGTAGGCAGTCGCTGGAACCTCAAAATTGCTCTCGATCCAAAGGGTATTACCGGCGAAGTAAAAGATGTGCATGGAAAAATCGTTTTCCGTCAGCGCTACTCTTTTACCTCCCGTGCTGTGACCGTGGGACGTCCTGCGCTGCATAGCACCGGGTTGAGCGGAGTTTTTGCTGATCTTAAGTTTTCCACAGGGGCTGCCGTCGTGGTTGATGAGCAGACTCAGAGTTTCCCTCCTTATAACAGCGATAATTACATTAAAGAGATCAAAGCCAAGGCAACCGGTTACTTTTATGTGAAGCAGTTTGCAGATGGCCGCTGGTGGGCCATTGATCCGCTCGGGCGTGGTGTCGTTGTTCTGGGGGTGGATCATACAACCTTCTGGGGGCACTGGTGCGAGACACTGGGATATCAGCCCTATGGTAGGGAGAATGAGAAGAAATATCCTGATCCCAAGGTGTGGGAGGAGGAGACCCTCACCCGTCTCAAAAGCTGGGGGTTTACTATGCTGGGTGCCGGCAGTCAGGAGAGTCTGCGTCGCAGAGGACTTTTCCACTGTGTGAACCTGGGGATAGGTACACAATTGGCCACCTTTGAGGAGGAGTACTATATCACTCCTAATGAAAAGCGTCCGTGCAGTTCTTTTCCGAATGTCTTTCACCCCGAGTTTGAGAGCTACTGTCGTTATGTGGCCCGCACTAAATGCCGTCCGAATCTGAATGATCCCTGGATGTTCGGATATTTCAGTGATAACGAACTGGCCTGGTGGGGACGCGGTAAGCAGGCTACCGGCCTCTTTGATGCCGCTATGAAGTTAGGTGCTTCGCACACCGCCAAGCAGGCCTTGGTGAATTTTGTGAAACAGAGGGCCGGCAATGGGATTGAGCAGTTTAATGCGGTGTGGCATACCAAGTGCGGTAGCTTTGATGATGTTCTGAAACTCACGCAGCTGCCGGCAGAGAGCGAAACGCAGATTGAAATTAAGCATGACTTTCTCAAGCTGGCTGCCGAACGTTACTTCAGTACGACATCCAAGGTGATTCGCGAGGTTGATCCCAACCATATGATGCTGGGTGCACGTTTTGCGGGAACCGGCGGAGCGGATCCCGCGGTGTGGGAGATCACTGGAAAATATTGCGATGTTGTCACTTTCAACTGCTACCCCAAAGCGGATCTGGATGAGGGCATTGTTTACAGCGGATTCGGAGTTGATGCCGAACCGGTCACAGAACACTTTGCCAAATATTATGCCTATGTTAAAAAACCGATGATGATCACCGAGTGGTCTTTTCCGGCTCTGGATGCCGGGTTGCCATCTGTGCACGGTGCCGGACAGCGTTTCTTAACGCAGACCGGACGTACAGCTGCCACAGAGCTGTTTGCAAGAACAATGCTCTCGCTTCCTTTCCTGATCGGTTATGATTATTTTATGTGGGTGGATGAACCGGCTCTGGGTATCAGCACGCCTTTCCCCGAGGATTCCAACTACGGTCTGGTTAATGGAGATAACAAACCTTATCCGCTGCTTACCGGAATGTTTGAAAAGCTGCATGCGGATCTGTGGACGCATCGTAATGCAGTAGCTCCGAAGCGTAGAGATGATGTTCAGAAATGCGCCCTTTCTCCCATGCAGAGTGCCCTGAAACTGAAGCAGCAGAATCCGGATGCAAAGGATGTTGCTGTTACCAGAGATGGCGATAAATTTGTGGTTGATAACGGACGGCTGACTCTGGAAGGTTCGGTGGGTTCCAGCTGTTTTATTGATAAAATTTCACTGGATGGTACCCCTTACGGTTCCTATAATGCAATGGTGTATACTTCCAATAAGGGGAGTAATCCGTGGCGTAACATTCAGAGGGTGACCGCTGTGAACTGCAGCATGCAGAGCGGATGTGCCGTTATTGAGATCAGTGGTGAGTATCAGCAGAAGTCTCCTTTTGCCGTCACTCACCGTATTATCGTTCCGCCCGGTTCTGCAAAATTTATATGTGAGGTGCTTCAGGTCAGGAATATCGGCGATAGCGATCTTTCTTTGATGGGGCTTTATTGTCGCTTTGATGTGCTGGGGAAAAACTGGGATGAGGCTAAGGCTCCTCCCAATTTATGGGGTGTCCCTCAGTACGGCTGCTGGATACAGGAGGGAACCGGTGCTTACTACGGCGCATTGGCTTCATTGAAATATGCCGGGGTGAAGATCTATTTCTGGAAGGACAAGACCATTAAGTCATTTCATCCTGATGCCCTTTATACAGTTGAAATGGATCTTAAACCGGGTGATATATTTCGTCCTGCTAATCCCGTTGTGGTGATCGGTGCTCTGGGAATCGGCGGCAAAGATGGCTGGATGAAAGAGATGAAGGCTGGTAATGCACTGTTTGGAGAAGGTTGAAACGGTTGAAATGGTTGAAATGGTTGAAAAGGTTGAAATGGTTGAAGGGGTTAACGGTTTGGGAAAGTAGCGAGTGAAGAGGGAGCGCCCGTTGGCGCGTCAGCAATGTAGGTCCGGTTTCCAACCGGACAAGTCCCGATGAAATCGGGACCTGCTGAAGTACGGGTTCTGAATTGAAAATGCAGAGCAATCTACAAGCTACGCGCTACGTGCTACAAGCTGAGTTTTGGGCAAAGCCCAAGTTCTAAAAAAGGGGGAATTTTATGAGAATTATTATTGGTATATATTTGTTGGCATCGGTTTTGTCAGTACATGCTGAGGATGTTAAGCGTATCAGCAATCCCGGATTTGAAGACCCGGTTGTAGAGGGAAAGATTCCTGAGTGGGGCTTTTTTGTCCGCGAAAAGGGGAAGTTCTCTTCCTCTCAGGTCAAGAATGCCGCCGTCGGGGATTATGCGGCTCGTCTTGTTCATAAGGCAGATCGCGACTGGGCCTTTATTAATAAACTCAGGACATCGGTCAAGGGTGGACAGTTCTTCGAAGTCAGATGCCGCATGAAACGTATGAGCGGAGGAGGAAGCGCCCGCTTGACTGTAGTTGGATATAGCGGCAAAAAACTTTATAACTGGTCGATCGGTGCTACCTCCAGCGTAAAAACGGAAAAGGATGGGTGGAGGGAGTATCGGGGCTTTGTTGAGGTTCCCGAGAGTGTGGATACCATCTACCTTCGCTATGTCGGTAATGGAAAAATTGATGTGCTGGTGGATGATGCGCAGATGATCCCCCGCGAGAAGATGGAGTGGCCAAAAGGGGGAGCTCAGGTCAACGGCTGGGTCAAAGAGCGGCGTTATGAAAAGATGAATCGTGGCGTGGTGGCCCTGAAGTGCGACGAGGGAGTATACGTCGGGTGGCGGCTGCTGGAAGAGGATAAGGCTGGGACCGGTTTTGATGTCTATCGCGAGCTGGATGGAAATCGTGTTAAATGTAATAAAGAACCGGTCGTGAAAACCACTGACTTTATTGATCGCGAGGGTGCCGATGTTAAAGCGGTTTACTCGGTTGAGACTGCCGAAGGTTTCAAAGGGCCCGCAGGCAGCTCTTCCGTGGTGAAGGCTCATAAAGATAAGGAGTCATACATCTCTGTGCCGATCTCCGATAAAGAGGCTAAAGCACATAAGGTCGGCATTGCTGACCTGGATGGCGATGGCATTTATGATTATGTTATCAAACACCCCGGTGGCAATGTGGACCCATGGATCAAGTATTGGTATAAATCACCCGAAACCTACAAGATTGAGGCACGTCTGGCGGATGGCAAGATGCTCTGGATCAAGGATCTGGGCTGGAATATTGAGCGTGGCACCTGGTACTCCCCTATTGTGGTGGCAGACCTTGATGGCGATGGCCGTGCTGAGGTGGCTGCTAAGATCGGGCCGGATAAGGATATGCGCGATGAAGAGGGCAAAGTGCAGAAAGGCGAGGAATGGGTGGCTGTCTATAATGGGATGACCGGCAAAGAGATTGCCCGTGCTCCCTGGCCTGACCGTGATGAGTTTGGCACCTATAACCATGCCTCCCGGAATCAGATTGCGGTTGCGTATCTGGATGGAAAAACTCCCTGCCTGATTACACTGCGTGGTACATACGGACTGATGATGGCTGAGGCATGGATGCTGGAGGATGGCAAGCTGAAAGAGCTCTGGAAGTTCTCTAATAACGATCTCTGGGGACCTGTCTTGGGGCAGGGGGCCCATAGCTGCCTCTGTGTTGATGTAGATTTGGATGGACGTGATGAGATTGTTCTCGGCTCAATGACTCTGGATGATGATGGTTCTGTTTTGTGGTCAACCGGTAAGGGACACCCCGATGCTCACTACTATGGCGATATTGACCCAAAGCATCCCGGTATGGAGATTGCGTACGTGATTGAGACCCGTCAGCAAAAAGAGGGAGGGCTTAATGTAATTGATGCTTTAACCGGTAAATTCCTCTGGCAACTGCAGGGGGCCACCAGGCATGTTCACAGCCGTGGTATCTGCTCTGATCTGGATGTTATGCATCTGGGCATGGAGGTCTATGGTGCTGATGCCGACAATCATAAGCTGACGGAGCATCGTTGGTTGATGGCTGCCGATGGAACCATCATTCGTGAGGGCACAGATGTTAACTATAAATTCGGTGTGTCCTGCGCCTGGTGGGATGCCGACCTGCAGCGCGAACTGATTCGTGGTAGGGCAATGAATTATGATGGCGGTAATGCCAGCGGCTCTATCAAAGGGAGTTTTCTGCAGGTGGCCGATGTGATCGGTGACTGGCGTGAAGAGGTTATCTGTACCGAGAAGGGGGAGGTGCGTATCTACACAACCCGCATTCCTGCGATGGACCGTCGGGTCTGTTTAATGCAGGATGATCCCTACCGCATGCGCACAGTGATGAATGCCATGGGCTATGAGCAGACGCCTACTCTCTCGTATCTTCCGGCAGCCAGGTCACTCAATGTCAACCTAACCGTCATTAAAGAGAACGATAAAGAGATCTGCCGCGTTGTTGTCCAGGCTTCGCTGGACAAGGGGTACAAGGGCGAGGTCAAACTCCAGCCCCCGATGGGCAGAAAAATTGAGCAGAAAACGCTCGCGGTTGATCTTAAACCCGGAGAGATGCTCGTTAAAAAATACTCGTTGATGGAGTAAAGCAGCAGTGCATATCACACAACTGTTTAATATGTAAAAAAGTATTTGCATATCACATAGGCTCAGTTTGGTTCCAGCTCTGCTGGTTTAGAAAGGACATGTATTATGAAAAAGTTTTTCCAGATAACGATGATTGTGATGGTTGCGGGGGTGCAGCTCTCTCTCTTTGCAGCTAAGAAACCGAACTTTCTTTTTGTGCTGGTTGATGATTACGGCATTATGGATGTGGGAGTTGAGGGAAGTGAGTTCTATCAGACTCCGAATATTGATAAACTTGCCAACTCCGGGATGCGCTTTACCCGTGGGTATGCAACCTGTCGGGTCTGCTCGCCCTCACGTGCCAGCATAATGACCGGTAAGTATCCAGCGCGTCATGGAATCACCGACTGGATCGGTGCGTCAGTCGGTGCGAAGATGGCAAAGGCAAAAAAGGGCTGCGTTATGCCCACTGAGTATCTGCATAATCTTCCCAAGGAGGATGTTACGCTTGCCGAAGCTCTCAAGGCTGGCGGTTATGCAACATTCTTTACGGGTAAGTGGCATCTCGGTGGCGAGGGCTCCTGGCCGACTGATCATGGTTTTGACATTAATAAAGGCGGCTGGCATGTCGGCTCGCCTATCGGAGGGTATTTTGCTCCCTGGAAGAATCCCAACCTGGAATCCGGTCAGGATGGAGAACCGCTGACACAGCGGCTAGCCAATGAGACAATTAACTTCATTAAGAACCGCGACAGGAATAAACCCTTCCTGGCGTATCTCTCCTTTTATGCGGTACATGGTCCGATTCAATGCTCACACGAGCATTGGAAGAAGTATCGAGATATCGCCGCAAAGAATCCGCATCGGGGTGATCGTTTCAAGATAGACCGTACTCTCCCTGTTCGTCAGGTGCAGGATAATCCGGTTTACGCTGCTCTGATTGAGAATATGGACAGTGCTGTAGGTCGGGTGATGGAGTGTTTGAAAGAACAGGGGCTCGATGAAAATACTATTGTGCTCTTTACCGGTGACAACGGGGGTGTCAGCTCTGGTGATAGTTTCTCTACCAGTATGCTCCCCTACCGTGGTGGCAAGGGACGTCAGTGGGAGGGGGGCATTCGTGTTCCCTTCTATATCAAGGCTCCCGGTGTTACTAAAGCGGGTACGCTTTGCGGATCAATTGTAACTGGCGTTGATTTCTTTCCCACAATGCTGGATCTGGCCGGACTTGACCTGATGCCGAAGCAGCATGTGGATGGTGTGAGCCTTAAACCTCTGCTGCAGGGGGATAAGATTGCTGAGCGCGCTGTCTTCTGGCATTATCCGCACTACGGCAACCAGGGAGGAGAGCCCTCTTCCATTATTATCAAGGGTGATTATAAGCTGATTCACTATTATGAAGATGGCCGTAATGAACTCTATCGTCCGGGAAAGGATATTGGTGAGCAGAAAAACTTAGCTGGGTCTGAACCTGAGCGCACGGATGCGTTGTGGAAAGAGCTGGATGCTTTTTTGGAATCCTGCGGGGCAAAGCGCCCTCTGCCTTTCGATGGTTATGATCCGGCATGGGTTGAGCAGAAGAAACAGCAGTCAATCAAACGCAAGGCGGGTCTTGAGAAGAGCCATGCTGTAATATTGAATGAGGGTTGGCAGCCGAATAAAAACTGGTGGGGAAGCATGGCAACTCAGGACTGAGTTGTATTATAATCAATATTATGATTTTGCGTTTTATCTTGTATTACGGTCAAAAGGGGGGGGGTATAATAATACGTTTTTCCGGCAGTAGCGTGGTGGCATAAATGGTAGCGGACAGCCTATTATATCGGGAGAGTGGGCCCATATCGCAGTCATCCGGGAGAGTGGCACAAGCACATTCTACCTCAACGGCGAACCCCAGGCTGGCACTCAGACGGACGCATTTGTCACCGGCACCGATATTCATCTCGGAATCACGGGACAGGTCGCCAGCCGCTTCGATGGCGACATCGATCAGGTTCGCGTTTTCACCTTCGTGCCCGGCACAGTAGATCCTGAGAGGGCACTGCTGATCAACCAGGTGAATGAGCTACCTCCATCAGGTACGATCATTCTGCTCTTGTAATCGCTTTGCTGGCGGGCGTAGACGGGTTAGAAAATCTGCGTAGCAATGACACATAGCAATCAAACTCTGCGCTTTTTGCGTCTTTGCGAGGGGGAGGCTCACATAAATGCGAAAAGTTAACGATTGTAATTATATGAACTACTCGTTGTTTAGTCATTTCACGGCATTATTGTCCCTTTTTCTTCCGTTTGCTTTAGCTGCGGGAAACATTACACACTCTCCTGCCGACAGCCGCGTAGATATTACGTGGAGCTCAGTCGATGGAGCTAAAGGCTATAATATCTATCGCAGCGATTTCTCCGATGGAGAGTATTTAAAGCTGAATAAAAAAGCGCACCCTGTCGAGGTCTACTCAGATTG
The DNA here is from genome assembly GCA_027858965.1 of Kiritimatiellia bacterium. Taxonomy (GTDB): domain Bacteria; phylum Verrucomicrobiota; class Kiritimatiellia; order RFP12; family UBA1067; genus M55B167. The sequence continues at coordinate 32,744 of JAQIBS010000025.1, read as the reverse complement.
GATCGGAAAAAATGCCAACGGCAGGAAGTTTTATTATAAGGTTAAAGCTCTGCAGAAGAGTGCTGAGGAGATCGCGGTTAATGATAGGCCTGTTGAATCATCTCCTTTTTCGATGAATGAGGATCAGCTTCTTACTTCAATCCAGCATGCAACCTTTCGTTACTTCTGGGATTATGCCCATAAAGACTCCGGCTTGATCAAAGAACGCTATTATAGTTCGCGCGGTGCCTGCGCCAGCGGCGGAACAGGGTTTGGTGTGCTGGCTCTTATGATAGGAGTTGAGCGCGGATTTGTCACCCGGGAGCAGGGGGTTGAACGACTGCTGAAGATTGTCCGGTTTCTCGGCAAGGCAGATCGCTTTCACGGGGCGTGGTCGCACTGGCTTAATGGAAGAACCGGAAAGGTTATCCGCTTTTCCAAGGATGATGACGGCGGTGATATCGTAGAGACCGCTCTGCTGATGCAGGGATTGCTTACAGTGCGGCAGTATTTTGATGGTGATCTCCGTAGTGAAACAGAGCTGCGCAGCTTGATCACCGAGCTTTGGCATACGGTTGAGTGGAACTGGTATCTCAAGGATGAAAACAGTGGTGTCATGTACTGGCACTGGTCACCCAACTTCGGGTGGGAGAAGAATCACAAGGTGCGCGGTTATAACGAATGTATGATTGTCTACCTGCTGGGAGTCGCATCTCCAACTTATCCTATTCCTGCCACCACCTGGCAAACCGGATGGGCCGGAGGGGATCGTTATCTCAATGGACAGAAGTACTACGGGATTAAGCAGGAAGTCGGCATTCCGATGGGGGGACCGCTGTTTCTCTCGCAATATTCATTCACCTGTTTTGATCCGCGGAATAAACGCGATCAGTATACCAACTACTACAATAACTCACGCGCGATCTCGCAGATTCATCAGGCATACTGCAACGATAATCCTCAGGGGTTTAAGGGCTACAGTGATCGTGTCTGGGGGTTGACCGCCTGCGATGGCCCTGATGGCTACAGCGCCTTTGCTCCAGGCGAAAAGCGTGATAATGGAACTATAGCACCAACTGCAGCAATCGGCTCTTTCCCTTTTACCCCTAAAGAATCGATGGCCGCACTGAAGCACTTTTACTATGAAATGGGCGACAGGTTATGGGGGCCATTCGGCTTTTATGATTCATTCAACCAGCAGAGAGATTGGGTAGCAAAGAGCCATATCGCCATTGATCAGGGTCCGATTATCTGCATGATTGAAAATTACCGTACCGGTCTTTGCTGGAAGAACTTCATGAAAAATCCAGAGATTGCTCCGATGCTGAAGAAGATCGGGTTTGTCAAAGACTAATGCGGGCTATGCACGCAACCCAGCTTGTAGCCAGTAGCCAGTAGCCAGTAGCCAGTAGCTTGTAGTTTGCTCTGCTGTATTTGCTGCCAGCTACAGACTACCAGCTACCAGCTCAAGTTGCGGCCTCAAACTTATCCTGAGTGATATGCGAGATTATGCTACATCTTTTATTGAGTTGTGCGATATGCATTACTGCATTAGGAGAAAACACTGCGTGTTTTAAGGTTAGTCAAAGAAGTTTGTGGTAAATAATCAGTGAGTTTGATCAAGGAATTTACCTGAAACTGTAGTGTTGGCTCTCAGAGCCAATTAACGCAGCCCTATTTCAGCTATTAGAGCTGACGCTACAGGGAAGATTTTGCTTCTGAGAAGCAACGCTACAACAAGCGGCCTTTTGCGATGCAGATAAATCTGCGATAAACGAAGCACAATTGAGTAAGGCTGTCCAAAGGGCGGGAATGACCGAAGAGAATGGCAATCTGCGGTAAATAAATCTTAAAATATTAGGTTGCGGCTATGCTGAGCTACGTTTCTGGCTTGTCAGGGCGTAGACGCAGAGCACGAAGCTAGATGTGTGAAACTTCCGCATTTCCGCCCAGCTAGCTGCTCGGTTTAAAAACAGTGATCTGTTTGTTTAGGAAAAGGGAGTTGGGAACCAAGTCAATCGCATCCTCTTTTTGAATTGTGATATAACGCAGGTTGATGTTGATGACCTCTCCCCGGCTTCCGGATACCTCTACAATGTGGCCGATTTCTATCGGCTTGTAGATGACAATCATAATGCCTGCCACAAGGTTTGCAATGGCATCCTTAAGGGCAAATCCCAGTGCAAATCCGGTCAGGCCCAGTCCGGCGACCAGTGCCGAAACATTAAATCCCAGTTTGGCCAGAGCCAGCACTGATCCGATAAAAATCATAATGGCTTGCTGGAAGTTGGCCAGCAGGCGAAATACCTCATTGGTGGATACATCGAAACGTGAGCTGACCTCTCTGAGCAGGTGGCTGAAAAAGAAGCTGCCCGCTACAAAAGCAGAGAAGATAATCAGGGCGGGAAAAAATTGGTTAACTATCATGGGACTTTTCCTTTTAAATGAATACGTCTATGATACTCTCGTCGTGCATTTATGCAAAGGGGATTTTTGCAAGCTTGATTCAGGGAGTGTAATTATGTCAAAATAGATGGCTTATTTAGAGGAAAGGGAGTTATGTTGCTTTTTGAAGATGGATCTGTTGAATCAAAGCTTGATGCTGCGCAAATGAAGCGTGGATTGTTTGAGGCTTTGGATAAGCTGGGTAAACGTAAAAATGTTCTGATTGTTCCCCCGGATTTTACGCGATTTCATTCGCGGGCCGGTTTGCTGACTCAATTTGCCTGGGAGTATTACGGTGATGCATTGACCGCTGTACTGCCTGCTCTCGGCACACACACACCTATGACGCCAGAGCAGATTAAAGAGATGTTTGGTGAGATACCGTTGGATCTCTTTAAGGTGCATGATTGGCGCAATGATGTTGTTACTCTCGGAACTGTTCCCGGTGAATACATGAGCGAAGTCACAGAGGGAGCTCTTGATTTTGACTGGCCTGTGCAGGTCAATAAACTGTTGGTAGAGGGGAACTTTGATTTAATCCTCTCGATCGGACAGGTTGTGCCGCATGAAGTTATTGGCATGGCCAACTATAACAAGAATCTTTTTGTGGGCACTGGCGGATCCGTTGGCATTCATCGCAGCCATTTTGTGGGAGCAGTATATGGCATGGAGCGTATCATGGGGCGGGCGGATACTCCCGTGCGTCGACTTTATAACTATGGTACCGACCACTTTTGTGACCAGCTTCCGGAAACGGTTTATGTGCAGACTGTGGTTGGACGTGATGAAGAGGCGGGTGGTCTTGCCGTGCGTGGACTTTATGTAGGTGCGGATATTGAGGTTTTCAATAAAGCCGCTGCCCTCTCGCTTGAGGTTAATTTTGAGATGCTATCAGAACCGATCAAAAAATGCGTTGTTTATCTGGACCCCTCTGAATTCAAGAGCACATGGTTGGGCAATAAGGCGATTTACCGAACCCGCATGGCAATGGCTGATGATGGCGAACTTCTTGTTTTGGCTCCAGGTGTTGAGGAGTTTGGGGAAGACCCGCAGATTGATGCTTTGATTCGCAAGTATGGATATTTTGGAACAGAGAAAACAATGCAGTTTGTTGATGAGAGTCAGGAGTTGCGGGATAATCTCGGGGCGGCTGCTCATTTGATTCATGGCTCCTCAGAGGGACGCTTCGGCATCACCTATGCTGCCGGTAAACTCTCTCGTGAAGAAATTGAAAGTGCTGGTTTTAAATATGCTGATTGTGATGCCTCCATGCAGCGCTACAATCCTGAAGTATTAAAAGACGGCGTTAATGTAATGCCGGATGGTGAAGAGATTTTTTATATCAGTAACCCGGCCATCGGCTTGTGGGCGGTGGAATCGCGGTTCGCGGGAGAATGATCAATATCCAATAATCAACACGGAATATCCAATGTCCAAGGAAAAGAAATATGATTTACAGAATCGCTTAGTCGATTATGCTGTCAGGATTATAAACCTTTCGGAGGCGCTTCCTGATACAAAGGCCGGTAAGCATATTTCCTTACAAATTTTGCGGAGTGGCACTTCGCCTGCTGCAAATTATGGAGAGTCTCAAAGCGTAGAATCGAAAGCGGATTTTGTTCATAAACTAAAGATTGCGCTTAAGGAACTTAGGGAAACAGAGATTTGGCTGAAGATTATTGCAAGGGCGGAGATGGTTAAGATGTCATCGAAATTAGATTCGCTGATGAAAGAAACTGATGAATTGATTGCAATCCTATTTACGAGTGTTGGGACTGCTAAGCAAAGTAAGGAGCGATAGCGGCTCTCAACTTGGATATTGGATATTCCGTGTTGGGTGTTGGATATTGCTATGGCTCATACGGCCCATAACGCAGAAAATTTTTAAAATTAAACTAAGGAGATGAAAAATGGGAGTTCCCTTTAAGGTGAATTTAGATGGAAAGGTGGCTGTTGTCACTGGTGGCGGTGGAGTGCTTTGCGGTACAATGGCAAGAGCTCTGGCTGAATGCGGTGCAGCTGTGGCTGTAGCGGATTTGAACGAGGCTGCAGCGCAGAAAGTCGTTGATGATATTGTTGCAGCGGGTGGTAAGGCTCTGGCCGTAGGCTGTAATGCATTGGAAAAAGAGAGTTTGGAAGCCGCTAATCAGAAGATTGAGGCTGAGCTGGGTCCTGTCTCTATTTTGATCAATGGCGCTGGCGGCAACCATCCTAAGGGAACCACCTCTATGGAGTATCTCAATCCTGATGATCTTCTCATCGAAAATCGCGATTTCGTGACTTTCTATGATCTTGACCCTAAGAGCATTGAGTTTGTTTTTAATCTGAATTTCCTGGGAACTCTGCTTCCTTCACAGGCCTTTACTAAGAATATGGCCAAGAGTGGATCGGGTATTATCATCAATATCTCATCGATGAATGCTTTTTGTCCGTTGACCAAGATTCCGGCCTACAGCGCCGCCAAAGCTGCTGTGAGTAACTTTACGCAGTGGATGGCGGTTCATATGGCTAAGGCTGGTATTCGCGTGAATGCTATTGCTCCCGGCTTTTTCCTGACCGCTCAGAACAAGGCGTTGCTGATAAATCCAGATGGATCAATGACTCCGCGTTCAGAGAAGATTCTAAATAACACTCCCATGGGTGAGTTCGGCAATCCGGAGGATCTGATCGGTGCAATGCTTTGGCTTGTATCCGCTGATGCCTCTAGATTTGTGACTGGCGTTGTGGTTCCGATCGATGGCGGTTTCTCTGCCTATAGCGGAGTTTAACAACGTTCGATGAACGTTGGCTTTAGGTGGTTGGGCTTTAGGTTTTGCCTGCCTGACATTGGTTGATGCATGCTTGCCCGTGCGAAGAGATTTCCTCGCAAGTGTGCGTCATCAGGTCGAGAGTCGTGCGTCAAAAAATTTAACGAAATACATTAAAGAATGCAATAGAGGAATGAAAATGGCTAAGAAAGTAAAGAGTGAAAAGGTGACAAAAGTTGTCAAGAAGGTGAAAGCACCGGCTAAGAAAGCTGCTGTAAAAAAGGCGCCAACTAAGAAAGCAAAGGCTGTCAAGAAAGCAAAGGCTGTTAAAAAAGCTGACATTGGATTGATCGGTCTGGCTGTAATGGGCGAGAATCTGATTCTTAATATGGAGAGCAAGGGCTACACAGTTGCATGTTTCAATCGTACGGTTTCTAAGGTCGATGCCTTTGTTGAAAGCCGTGGCGCCGGTAAGAAGCTGATTGGCTGCCACTCTTTGAAAGAACTTGCCGCGAGTCTTAAAAAACCACGTCGTGTGATGTTGATGGTTAAAGCTGGCGGAGCCGTGGATCAGACAATTGAATCACTGATTCCTGTATTGGAAAAAGGCGATATTATTATTGATGGCGGTAACAGCCATTTTCCTGACACTGTGCGCAGAACAAAGTATTTGAAGGAAAAGGGATTGCGTTATATCGGTGCAGGTGTTTCCGGTGGCGAAGAGGGTGCTCTTCTGGGGCCTGCTATTATGCCTGGTGGCGACCCATCTGCATGGCGTTTTGTTAAAAAGATCTTTCAGGATATTGCTGCCAAAGTTGAAGATGGAACTCCCTGTTGCTCATGGATCGGCAAGGATGGCGCTGGTCATTTTGTGAAGATGGTGCATAACGGTATTGAGTATGGTGATATGCAACTGGTTTGTGAAGCTTACGATCTGATGTCCCGCGGTCTGGGAATGAGCGCAAAAGAGATGCAGAAGGTCTTTGCCAAATGGAACAAGGGTAATCTGGACAGCTACCTGATTGATATCTCTGCTGACATTCTTTCTCAGTATGATGAAGAGACCGGTAAACCGATGGTGGATGTGATTCTGGATACCGCAGGACAGAAGGGAACCGGAAAATGGACCTCCGAGGCCGGCCTTGATCTGGGCGTTGCTATTCCGCAGATTGCCGAAGCTGTGTTTGCACGTTGCCTCTCTGCTATCAAGGAAGAACGTGTTGCGGCATCCAAGGTTCTTAAAGGGCCCAAAGAGACGGTTGAAGTTGATAAGAAACTCTTTATTAAACAGCTGGAGCAGGCCGTCTACGCCTCTAAAGTTTGTTCATATGCACAGGGTTATCAGCTGATGCGTGCTTCAGCTAGTGAGTACAACTGGGATTTAAACTACGGTGAAATCGCATTGGTATGGCGTCAGGGTTGTATTATTCGCGCTCGTTTCCTTGGTAAGATCAAAGAAGCATTTGACAAGAATCCTGAGATGGCCAACCTGCTGTTGGACCCATACTTCAAGGGTGTAATCTCCCGTGCGCAGGTTGCATGGCGTGAGGTCATTAAGACGGCAGTGGATCTGGGTATTCCGGTTCCGGCAATGAGTACAGCGTTGAATTACTATGATTCATATCGCAGTGCACGTCTGCCTGCTAACTTGCTGCAGGCGCAGCGTGATTACTTTGGCGCACATACCTTTGAGCGTGTCGACAAAGAACGTGGTGATTTTCATCATCATATCTGGACTGAGACCGGAGGCAATACCGCTGCTTCAACCTATATTGTCTAATTCGCTTCCAGCGAATCAGATGATTCCGCTGCGCGGAATAGGTGAACGATAAAGAGATTAAAAAAAAGGGAGCTGGAAACAGCGCCCTTTTTTTGGCTAGAGCGTTGAACGAATGAGATGCCGTAACTCTTTAACCTTCGTTCTAATCCTGTCAAAAAATAGGCTTGCAGAAAACACAAACATACGGTAAAACTATACTAATTTCATATGTTAAAAGGAGTGAACATGGAAACGCTCATAGCCATGCAAGACATGCGGACAGAACTTGCCGCCATTGCTGATCGCGCCGCAGGTGGCGAAATGTTTATTGTCCTGCGCAATTCGCGTCCCGCGTTCAGGATTGTGCCGTTTAATGCGCCGGAAGAGGTGGTGCCGCAGACAAAAGTTAAATCCTTCTCGGATCTAAGGCAGCGTATGGACGCAAATCCGGCAGGCAGTGATGAGTTGTCGTCCGGTGATCTGGACAGTATCCTCAAGGAGGTACGTTCCCGCCGCAGGGATGGGGCATGAGGATTGTCTGCGATACAAATGTGTTGATTTCTGCACTCCTGTGGGGCGGAACTCCTGGCCGCATATTGGAGCGCATTGAAACAGGACGTGATACGCTCTACACTAGCTATCATCTCTTGCAGGAGCTGGCGAAGGTTCTCAACTATCCGAAGATCTCCCGTATTCTCGAACGGCGTAATCTTTCCTCAAACGACATCCTTGAGCTGGTCATTGAAAATGCACAGATCGTGGAGACATCCGACACGCCGATACGCATTGTCCCTGACGATCCTGACGATGATCATGTCATCGAATGCGCAATCACAGCCCATGCTGACTTCATTGTCACAGGAGATTCACACCTTCTTGATTTGAATGTTTGGAAGTTGATCCTTATCCTGAGTGCCGGGGAATACTTGCAAAAAACGTAACCATTAGGCTGCAAAGTGCAACGATTTGCGGCGCTGGCAACAGCGTCCTTTTTTGTTGTCGCGATTTTGTGTGTAAGTTATAATGTCAATATATTCGGATAGATTAGAAACACTAATAAAGGAGATATATTATGAAGAAAGTTTTTAAAATTATTATTGGTATTGTCGTTGTTCTTGTAATTTTACTTTTGGGAGCAATTCTCACTCTGCCATTGACCATTGGTCCGTTGGTTAAAAGCGCCGCGGCAGTCGGAGGCCCCAAGGTGTTGGGCGTTGATGTCTCAATAGGCGATGTTAAACTAAAACCGATTGCCGGTCAGTTGATCATATCTGATCTTGTTGTAGGGAACCCTGAGGCATACTCTTCTAAAGATGCTTTTGCGGTGAAGACAGTTGATATTGATCTGAAAATTATGTCACTTTTGAAGGGGGATGTGATTGAAATTGAGAAAATTCTGATTGAAACCCCTGAAATTTCTTTTGAAACCAAAAATGGTAAATCTAATTTTGATACGATAATGGCCAACGCTCAGACAGCGGAAAAGGAGGAGAAGGCTAAAGACCCTAAGGGTACGCCTGATGCAAAAGCGCAGAAAAAGGTCGTTATCGATGAATTTATCCTGAACGGCAGTAAAGTTTCCTATGCTTCTGCACTTACCTTTGGCAAGCCGATCACAATTCCGCTTCCGTCTATGACTCTTCATGATATTGGTAAAGCCAGCGGTGGTGCGACCATGATTGAAGTGATTAATCAGGTGATTGCCAGCATCGTTGGCGGACTCAAGGATGCGATTACTAAACTGGCCACAGGTTCTGCGGGTGCCTTCAAGGGGATCAGCAAAGGTTCGATTGAAGCACTGGGTAATGCCACCAAAGGCGGGACGGAAGCGGTCGGTGATATTTCCAAAAAGGCGGCCGATACGGCGGGTAACCTGACAAAAGGTGCCGCTGATGTGGCGGGTGATGCTGCTGATGCCGCCGGGGATGCGGTTAAGGGAGCCTCTGATAAACTGAAGGGTCTTTTCGGTAAATAAGACTAATGCAGCAGAGCCGTAATCAAACAGGATTTGAGTGATATGCGAACAATTTTGACTCATTGCTTATGTGAGTGATATGCATTGCTGCTTTAGACAACAACGCTTCGCGTTGCATAGAATAAAATTTGAATAGCTGTGAGAAAACATATCACGCCGTCATATCAGAGCCGGAATAGCGGAAGAAGGAAACCATTTCAACCATTTGAACGATAAATCCATGACCTTTTTATGTGAGGCCATGGGTTTTGCGTAACAGCTTTAGTAGCTATAACATCAACTTCCTGTTCTTCGTGGTGAGGATATTGGGTTGCGGGCGAAGTCCGTATCAGGAAAAACGCTTCGCGTTTTGAATGGAGAGTAGTCAGTGCAATTACTTAAAGATATGCAGCTAGCTGTTAAACAGGGGATCTCGGCTTTGGATTTCAGTGCGTTGGCTGAACTCTTTTCCTCTGTACTGAGTTTGCAGTGTAGTGAGGGAGGGTTTTGCGGGCTGGATGGAAAGTCTGATCTCTACTATTCATATTTTGCCGTGTTTATGCTGGAGGCGCATGGCTCGGAATATGATGTTGATCTGTTAATGCAGTGGGTTTGCAGGGAGTTTCCGAAATCACATGGAGTTGACCGTATCTGCGCTGAACTGCTGCTTCTTCGTTCAGGAAAACGCTCAAAAAGTGCCGCACGGTTGAGCCTTCTGAAATCTCTTTTGAGAATCGGTCCGGCTGATTCCTATAAGCTGTTTTTAACATCTCTCCTGATGGAGCAGCTGCTGCCGGAGGGCATTAACCGATTTTTGCTTAAACGCGCTGCGGTATCCACTCTCAAGCGCAGGGCCTCTGATGACTTCAGCTCTCTCAGTACACCTGTTGCGGTTGTATGTCTGCTTCTGGCTTCAGAGAGTGGTGATGCAGTGGCGCTGGAGCGTATGCAGACACTTCTTACGCAGCGTCATCGTTCCTCGGGTGGTTATTCCTCAGCACCGGGTATCTCTGCTGATCTGCTTTCTACTTCAGTGGTTCTCTTTGCATATTCTCTCTGTGAAATTTCAATCACGGTTGATAAAAATGATCGTGCATTTATTGAGCTCTGCTGGCAGGATGATGGCCTTTTCAGCTCCGCACCGGGTCAGGTCGATGGCGATCTTGAACACACCTTCTATGCCCTGCTTGCGTTGGGTTCGATTTGATACATGCTTCCGCGTATGTGCGGGAGAAGCATGGTTAACATTGAAGCGGAATGATGTAATATTGCAGGATGCGCTTCGTATGCAACGAAGGAGTGCTAGTCATACGGTTAAATCAGTGGCTTAAAAAATTGTTGGTTGACTTCTTTTCAGAATGCCCTCATATTTATTTCTTTTCAAGAAACACATGCTAAGTGGTGAGGTGAAAGTGGCCGAAAAATTAAGTGATAATGCATATAAACACATTATAAGAAAAATTTTGACTTCAGAATTGGTGTCGGGGCAGAAAATATCAGAACAGACCATCGCTGCGGAATGTGGTATAAGTCGAACCCCTGTTCGGGAGGCGATACGGGGACTTATTCAGGAAGGGGTGCTTTATCAAATTCCTTCAATCGGCACTTTTGTGGCTCACGTAGATCGCAATCAGATTCAGGATGCCTATGAAATGCGCGCTTTGATCGAATGTGCTGCCATCCATCAGGCGGTTCGGACGCTTACGAAAGAATCAAGGCAGGAACTTCGTCGTCTCTGTGATGAAATGCATTGTATTATCGTGGATCTGCGATTGAAAAAAAAGCAGGTGCTTGAAGGTGATGCTCTTGTCTCCTTTCTGTCATTTGATCTGCTTTTTCATCTTCTGTTGCTGAAGGCGGCGGGAAACCGCTTGGCTATTCAGATTGTGACAAGCGCCTATCAGCGTAATCAGTTTTTCGGACACCATAGTCATAGACGCGATCTGCAGCATCTCGCCTGGGTCTGGCGCCACCATTCCAAGATTGAACGGGCCTTGCGACAGGGTGATGCTCCTAAAGCCGAATGTTGGATGCGGGCACATATCATTCGTAGTCAATCCGATGCATTGGCGGCTTTTGACCAGGCTGCCGCGAATGCGGCCAACGCTGGGCGGGACCCTGTGAGTGATGCGCTTGCCCAGTTGATTGATCGTTTCGAGTGAAATGACAGCTTTATTGCTTTTGTTTATGAAACAGATTATCAGCTTGACACCTATTTTTTTTTGTGATAAAAAACCGGTATACACAGATTGTGTAACCGGTATACATATGTTTTAAAACAGGAGAATATGATGAAATTACGATTCAACGATACTCTGAAAAAAATTGCGGTTTTGGTGCTCCTCTTTACGGGTGTTGTAAAAGCTGAGAACGTTCTTACATTCGCACGTACACAGCAGTGCTATATCACTACTGATGCCCGCATCACAACAACCGCCTTCACGGTTGAAATGTGGATTCAGCAGCCCAGCTTCGATTCTGAGAACCAGATCTTCAATCAGGATATCTCTGGAAATGCGGGACGCATGTTCCTGGCCACGGTTAATGGTAAACCACGTTTTCAGGTTGGCGGCACGCAGCTCTACGCTACAACGACTCTGACCGCAGATACCTGGTATCATCTCGCATTTGTTCGGGAAACTGACGGGTCCGGATACATATATATTGATGGAGAACTCGATAAAAGCGGTACTTTCGGTACTGCAGCCATAGCTGCCGCTAATATCGCCATCGGCAGGCTCCCCCGCATATCCACCATCGGCTTTCGCGGAGAGATCAACGACGTACGTGTCTGGAGCACAGCCAGAACGCAGGCGGAGATCCAGATCGCTATGAACACGCGCCTTACAGGGAGTGAAATCGGTCTGACTCATTACTGGCCACTTGACGAAGGCACGGGGACAACCGCCGATAATCTCGCATCAACCGATGACGGTACTATCACCGGCGCAACTTGGACAACCGATCCGAATTTGCCCTTGACGAGCTCGCCTGAAGGCGTGTGGACATCGTCCACTGGCGGCAACTGGTCCGTAGCTGGAAACTGGCTTAACAATATTCGGGCTCAAGGCGTTAATGTAACCGGTACTTTTACCAATTCCCCCGCAGCAGCCATAACCGTCACAAACGACATGGCCGGACTCCGCCTAGGCTCGCTCTTTGTCAGTGGTACCAGCAGCCACACATTCACGGGAAATGCCATCACCTTCACCAATGACTTCAGTTCTTCGCGGATTGATGTCTTCGGCAGCAGCCATGTCATTGATCTTCCGGTCCAGACAATGCCGAACGGAGTCGTTGCCGCAACATCTGACTCTGGCGCTCTGACATTCTTGGAAACAATCAGCGGCGCAGGTGGTTTCGCTGTCAATCCGGCAGCCAGCGGAGGGGGAACCGTCACAGTATCCTCCGCGAACACCTACACCGGCCCCACGGCAGTTGGCTGCGGCACTCTCAGTGTGTCATCACTGGCTAACGGCGGTATGCCGAGCTCAGTCGGTGTTTCTTCCGCCGCACCGGAGAATCTGACTGTCGGCCCAGGCACACTTCAATATACAGGGCCTGATGTTACAATTGACCGCGGCATTACCATCAATTCCGGTAGCGAAAAAGCATCTATGCTTCATATCAGCAACGACTTGACGCTTTCCGGTTCGGTTCTTGCACAATCAGGTGCTTTCATCAAGCGAGGTCCAGGCACTTTGATCCTTACAGGCAGCACCAACGTGCTGGGACGGCACAATTCAGGCAGTGCTAATGCAGTCGGAACCTATCCAGCCAACGGCGACTCTCCAGCCAACGGTTTTGCCAGTTTTACGGTTGCCGATGGCAAGGTGGTTCTGGGGGTACCGGGTCAAACCAACTTTGTTTACTCTGAGGTTGTTGTTGGCGGCTATACCACTGATCAGGCAGGTATGGAAACTACCGGCGAGTTGGAGATCCGCGATGGCTACACACGTGTCAATGACTTCTTTGATATCGGTCATCACAATGGAGATGTTACAAATGCGCCGACTCCGCTTCAACCCCATGTGACGATTTCCGGCGGCACGCTTTCGGCGAGTAGGTTTATTATGGGGATAGGTTACAATGTTGAACAGAACACCCGGCCGATTCTTGACATCTGCGGTGGAACTTTTCAGGTGGATGGTGAATTCCGTTTCGGCGACCAAAAGGGCAGCGGCATGCTCTCCACTATCAACGTCACCAGCGGTGCGCTTATTCATACGCATTCAAGCATCGGCATGGGAAGTACCCGGGGCGGCGACAACACACTCAACCTCTACGGCGGACTGGTGGATGATTACGCGGATATCAGAATGGGTGCGGGAGGCAGCACCTCCCGTGTCAACCTTCATGGCGGAATCCTGCGTGTCCGCAATATTACAGGCAGCAGCGGTAGCGAATACCTCTTCTTCAACGGTGGCACGTTCCAGCCCCGCACGACGGGACAGACGATGGAGGACAACCTTCTCAGTGCCGTTGTCTCCACGAACGGTGCCGTCATTGACACCTCCCTCGCATCCTATACGATTGCTCAGGACCTTCTGCATGATACTACCCTTGGAGGAGCGAACGATGGCGGTCTTATCAAGCTCGGCACCAACACTCTGGTCTTCAGCAGCACTGCGTCAACCTACACCGGGCCTACTCTTGTCTCCAACGGTACGCTGCTCGTGACTGGCGCACTTCCAGACGACAATGTCCTCACAGTGGCTACCGGAGCTAAGCTCTCAATCGGCAGCACTGTCGGTACTACTCTTTCCGCCGGTGCTCTGACTCTCGCAGGCAATGGTATGGTCACCCTCGACTTTGCCATAGACGGTTCAGCCAACGACAAGCTTTCCATCGCAGGCACGCCTGTTCTGGGAAGTGGTAAGATGAATCTGGTAGTGGATAACAGCGACAGCCCCTTTACTAAAAACGGCACCTATGCTGTTCTCACCTATACTGGTTCAGATCCGGTAGTCAGCGGAATGACCGTTGCTAATCCGGTCTTTGGTAAATCCTATACTTTCGCTGCTGCCAGCGGCAGTGTCACGATAACCATCGCCTCCGCAATGTCCGGTGCTTCTGTGTGGAATGTCGATGCGGGCGGCGCCTGGGCGACATCCGGAAACTGGACCGTTGCCCCCGCTGATGCGGCAGGCAGTCAGGTGCGTTTTGATGATGCTGTTAGCAGTGCTCCCGTCACGGTAACAACAGCAGATGAAACCGTGGGCGAAATTTATATTAATAATACTGAATCCTATACTCTCGGCGGCAGCGGTTTGACGCTGGATAACGGGGCAGAGCCGACAGAAGTTAACGTTGAGAGTGGAACTCATTCCATTACGGCCCCGCTCACTGCATCAGGTGACACTCTGCTTAACCTTGGTTTAACAGCCGACCTGAATCTTGGAGCGTTCAGTGGCAGCGGAACTCTGACTGCTCAGGGAGATGGCTCTCTTGCCCTGAATGCCGCACCGCAAGTCAATGCGCTGGAAATCGATGTGGACACGCTCGATCTGGAGGGATCACTCGTCATCACGCCGCCTGTCGCCCTGATGCGCGCCGTCACCGTTACGCCCGCTACCGATGCTTCTGCTGGGCTGACCGGTATACTTTCCGGAGAGGGAGGCCTCACAAAGACGGGCTCCAGTACACTGACACTGGGTGCAGCCAACACGTATACCGGCATCACCACCGTGAAAGGTGGCACTCTGTCCGTGCCCGCATTGGCCGACGGCGACGCGGCCAGTTCCATTGGACAATCCTCGTCGGATACCGTCAACCTTAATCTCGCTGGCGGGACGTTTCATTACACAGGCCCCTCGACCGCCATCAACCGCGGATTCACAGTCAATCCCGGCAGCGGCAAAGCCGCCCTTCTGCGCATCGACAACGATCTCACAGTCTCGGGTCTGATAAACAACACCGGCGGGGCGATCATTAAAACCGGACCCGGCACGCTGCGGTACACCCATGAACACGCATCTTCCATCATCGGTGCCGATCAAAGCAGTTCCATGGGCACGCAGGCTGCGTATCCCGCCAACGGCGACGCACCTGTCAACGGGTTCGGCTGTCTCACCGTTGCCCAGGGCAAATTTATCCTGGGTGCTCCCGGTCAAACCAACATCTTCAACAAGGAGGTAACAGTCGGATCCTACACCACCAGTGAGGCGGGGCAGGAGACGACCGGCGAACTTGAGTTTATTGATGGTCACTCCATTTTCAAGAGCTACCTTGATATCGGGTATTACAACGGCACGACACTTACGGCGCCGACTCCATTGGAGCCCACCATCACTGTTTCCGGCGGCACGGTTACTGCAGCCGGCATAATTATTTCCTTTGGCTACAACTACTTCGGTTCCGCCTATCCGAACAGCCACGCAGTTCTGAACATTGCCGGCGGTACACTGACCGTCACCGGCGGCTTCCGTTTCGGTGACCAACCGGGGAGCGACATGCTTGCCACTATCAATGTCACCAGCGGCGCCCTTATTCATACCTCTTCAAGCATAGGCATGGGGAGTAACCGGGGTGGCGACAACATGCTCAACCTCTACGGTGGTCTGGTTGAAGATTACGCGGATCTCAAGATGGGCAATGCCGGCAGCACGTCCCGCGTCAACCTTCATGGCGGCACCCTGCGCGTCCGCAATATCACTGCCAGCAGCGGCAGTGAATATCTCACCTTCAATGGCGGCACATTTCAGCCCCGCCTTGCAGGGCAGACGATGGCGGACAATTTTCTCAGCGCTGTCGTTTCCACCAACGGAGCAGTCATTGACACCTCTCTCGCCTCCTACACCATCGCGCAGAAGCTGACGCATGATCCTCTGCTTGGCGGTGCATCGGACGGGGGCCTGGTGAAACAGGGGGACAATACACTCACCCTGACCGGAGCCAACACCTTCACAGGTCCGATCGATGTCCAGGGCGGCTTGCTGAGTGCCCCGGTGCTCTCCACGAACGATTTGTCTGTCGCGACTGATGCATTCTTCGATGCCACGAGCTTGCGTGCTACGGTCGGCGACCTGCGCGGTAACGGCACTCTCACTAACGGTGTTATCGCCGTCACTAGTACGCTCGATGCAGGCACTAACGGCGCTCCCGCCGGCGCAACAATGATTGTCGAGAATTTGAGTCTGGTCGGCGACTCTACCTTTGCCTGCGACTGGACCACCAACGCGCTGGGAGAGGTAACGAATGATTTCGTAACCGTGACCGGTACACTTGCGTCGGAAGGCGCGGGTTTCGTCGACCTCGGTCGCACGGAGGAAGCCCCGATCTCCATACCGTTCCACGCCACTGTCATGTCCTACGACGTGTTCTCCGGATCATTCATCGGGTGGAAGGCAGTGGGCACAGGCTTGCCTGTGGGCAAAGCCTACGCCACCATTGTCGCCGCTGAGGATGGACTGGTCACGATAGACATCAGTTACAGCGGCATGCTTATTTTGCTACGTTGATTTTTCAAGAGCATCGGAATTATCGAGAATATCGATGACTCCGATGCTCTCAAATAACTTAAAAGAAAGGTTGCCCATTGAAACTACGCATCAATCATATTTTGTGTTTCGCAGTTCATTTTTCACTGTTCACTGTTCTTGCCTCCGCTCCTGAGGAACGCTTTGCGGCTATGTCGCCGGAAGAAGTTCGTGCTTATGAACAGGATACCATGAAACATGTAGCTGATCTCGCCCTGATCCCTCCGGTTATCAATACAAATCCGCTGCCCAAGTATGATTATGATCAGCTTGACTATGGTATGACCATTGGAATTGAACGCTCTCCGGGCGGTCGTCTCTGGGCCTGTTGGGTTGCCGGTGAGGATGGGCCCAAGGCCTTTTTTGTTGTTAATCGCAGCGATGACGACGGCGAAACCTGGAGCAAACCATGTCTGGTAATCAATGCCCATGCCCCGGACCGTATCCTGATTCCGCGCAGTACGCTTGTGGGCAACTTCTGGACCGCTCCGGATGGTGCTCTTCACTTGTTTTTCAGTCAGTCGATGTATAACTATGACGGACGGGCAGGCACGTGGGAAACGGTCTGCAACAACCCTGATGTTGAAACACCGGTGTGGTCGGCACCCCGTCGCATCTGGCATGGGTATGTGCTCAACAAACCTACGGAACTCTCCAATGGCGAGTGGCTGCTTCCTCTTGAATTTCCGAATTTTCCGAATGCGGGCCGTGAGTTCAAAACAATCCATCAGGGGTTGGAACCGCTGCGTGGCGCAAACGTCTTTGTTTCCTCCGACAAGGGCAAAAGCTGGAGCCGACGTGCCTGTGTGCGTTTTCCAAATCCTAACTGGGATGAACACATGTTTGTGGAACTCAAGGACGGTCGTATCTGGATGCTTGCCCGCACTGGCAAAGGAATTATGCAAAGCTTCTCCTCTGATAATGGCAAAACCTGGTCAGAACCTTCAGCTCCCGCAAATATTAAACAGCCGGTAGCCCGCTTTTATATCCGGCGGCTCGCGTCCGGTCGTATTCTGCTGATCAAACATGGCAGGACCATCGATACTCATGAAGGGCGTTCCCTGCTGACAGCCTGGCTCTCTGAAGACGAGGGCCAGAGCTGGATTGGAGGTCTGATGCTGGATGAGCGCAAGGGAGTCTCTTATCCCGATGGTTTTCAGGCACCCGACGGCACCCTCTATATCTCCTACGACCACAACCGCGCCAGCGATGGTGAAATCCTGATGGCGCGTTTCACCGAAGAGGATATCCTGGCAAAAAAACTTATCGGCCCGAAATCGAAACTCCGCATGCTGATCAGCCGTCCGCTTAAGAGGGAAGCCCGAGCTGAGGCAGTCAAACGCAAAGCTAATGCCAGCGAGCAAGCGTTGTTCACTGGACCGCAGGCGGAACTTGAAACACCCGGTGGTGAGGTGAGGAAACTTAAGAAGAATGCCAGTATCTACAGCAACCGCACCTATACCTTCTACGAATTGCCCACACCGCTCACCGGTAAAAGATATATATTTTCGGAACTGGAGACAACGGATGCAGTCTGTAGCAAAGCCGGCGTTGTTTATGTGCTCTGCGCCACACCGCAACGCAATCCTAACGACAACCCTGAAGCAGAGTTGACTGCCCAAGGCTTTGTCAAAGCCGCTGTTCCTGAATTCGTGATCACTCTTGTTAGAGGGGCTGCACGCCCTCAGGAGACCTGCTCGGTCTATCAGAAAATACTCAAACCCGGCGAAACTGTCCGTTTCGGCCGTTGGGGTGTTTTGGCCTTTTAATTTTTCAATCTGGTTTTTATATGTCTGTTTCTCTTCCTTACGAAATAATACGAAGAACTGTTCTGCTTCTTTCATCCCTGTTTTTCGCCTCCATCTGCCATGCGGATGCGCCTGCTCTTGAGGTTTTAAATGGCTCTGTTGAGCCCTTCGTTTCCGGCACTAAATTGTTCCGTAATCGCGACTTCACTATCCTGCATGTGCCCACTGAACTGAAGGGGGCTCGATTTATCCGCACCACTATTGAAGCTGGACAGACGCTGACCTGTACGCGACCCGGTGCCCTTTACGCCATCACTCCCGCATCACATCCTCATAACAGCCTGGCGGCTGAACTGCGTGCACGTGGTTTTAAACAGTGCGCAATTGAACCCTTTCAGCTCTTTGGCAGAGCTCCTGAAGACCGCGCTATTGTTTTTCGTAAAAACCTGCAGAAAGACGAACCACTATCCACCCGCAAATGGGTGGTCCTGCTTGCACAGGGTGAACTGAGTATTGCAGCTCCGTCACACAGCCGCAACTGGAGCGAAAACGATGGCGAAACTCTCCCCAACGGCATTTGTCTGCCGCGTATCTGGCCACCGCGTGATGGCAATCCCGGATCAGATGAACCGATGGAAGTTCCCTACCTTGAAGCCCCGCCTTCTATTCTCCCCATCGACACCGGCCGTCAGCTCTTTGTAGATGATTTCCTGATCGAAAAAACAGATTTAAAGCGCACTTTTTACACGGCGAAAAAATATGAAGGCAATCCCGTGTTCAAACCTGAGACCCCGGTTGAATTGAAACAAGCCGTCTGCTACCTCGGTCATGGAGGCGTGTTTTATGACCCAATCGAAAAGCTAGTCAAGATGTGGTACAGCGCAGGTGAACTGGATGGAGCACTCGCTTACGCTACCAGCGCTGATGGCTTTCATTGGCAACGCCCCGAGCTCGGTCTTCCCGCTGAAGGAAATCTGCTTCTTCCACATGGCGGACGCACTCGCGGAACTCATGCAGGCGGCGACAACTGTCTCTGGCTTGATACGCTCACCACCAATGCCAGCGAGCGTATCAAATTCCTGACTCAGCGCGATGTCAAAGATCCGCACTGGCTCGCCACCTCCGCCAATGGACAGAGCTGGTCGCAGCCCGTACCGGCTGGGCATGCTGGCGACTACTGCTCCTTTTTCTACAATCCTTTCCGACACCTCTGGGTCTATAGCGTCAAACGCGGCGGCCCTCGCGGTCGCAGCCGTTATTACGCCGAAAGTTCGAGCTTTCTTTCATCAAACGCTTTTGATCGCGCTGTCTACTGGTGCAATGCCGATCGGCTGGATGAACCTGACCCGGTTGCCGGCTGCGCACCTCAGCTCTACAGCCTCAACGCCGTTGCTTACGAGAGTCTGATGCTTGGTATATTCTATGTGCATCTCGGACCGCCCAACCAGATCTGCTCCAAAGAGAAGGTTCCAAAGATCACGGAACTCAAGCTGGGCTTCAGTCGCGACGGCTTTCACTGGCAGCGTCCCGACCGCCGCGCTTTCATCCCCGCCTCCCGCAAGGCGGGAACATGGGATCGCGCGTATCTTCATAGCACCGGTGGGGTTTGCCTGATAGATGGCGACCGCCTGCTCTTTCCTTACTGTGCCTTTTCCGGGGTAACGCCGGATGGCCGACGCGGGATGTACATGGGCGCAAGTGTCGGTTACGGAATTTTACGTCGCGACGGATTTGCCTCCATGGATGCCCTAGCAATAGAAGGCACACTCACCACTCGTCCCCTCTCCTTTACCGGTAAGTATCTGTTTGTCAACGCTGACTGTCCGCAGGGTGAACTCCGTGCCGAAATCCTGGATACGGATGGCAATGTCATTCGTCCTTACACTCGTGAAAATTGTATGCCCTTTACAGATGATAAAACCTGTTACCGTCTGACATGGACAGGTGCCGATGCCTGTTCTGCAGATAAACCTGTACACTTTCGCTTCTATCTCAGAAATGGTAATCTTTATTCCTTTTGGATCAGCTCTTCTTTGTCTGGAGCTAGCCGCGGCTATCTTGCTGCAGGCAGTTTAGGACAAAAGGGCATCATCGACAAATGAAAGTAATCTTTTATGCAATCTAACGCAGCAGAGCATCAATCAACTTCCGTGCAAGAAAAGAAGAACTTATCCACCGGATACCGGCGGATATACTGTGCTTTATTTAGTATGTCCGCCGTTACACGGTGGACGAAAATTTCAAGGCAGAGATGTACTATTCTTGTGTTGACACTATTTGCGCTTTTTTGTGCTCCTTCTATCTATGCTACCGCGCCTACCCTTGAGGTTATTCTGCGCGATGGCGGCACCTGTGAGAGTGATGTGTTCGAGCCTGGCGCACGCCTTTTTTCCGACAGGACTTACACATTGGCTGAGGCTCCCCCTTCTTTGAAAGGAAAGCTCTTCCTCAGAACAGGCATCGCCGGCATGCGCGTGCGCTGCGTCACCCCCGGCAAAATCACCGCGCTCACCCCACCGGAAGTCCCTCAAGCTACCTCGCTGGCTGCCAGCTTGACTGCCTCCGGTTTCGAACGGGTGACTGATCCGCAATCGTTTCAGCTCTTCGGCAAAAACGCCCACGAATGCGTCAACCTCTACCGCAAAGAGTTAAAAGCAGGAGAGACACTCCGACTCGGAAAATGGTGCATTCTGGTCGGCTTCGCTCAAGCGACAGGCAAAGCTTATGTTAAAAAGCCATGGGCGGAAAATGAGGGCGAACAGCTCTATAACGGTATCGTATTACCTGAGGAGTGGCCACCGCAAGATGTCGATACCAAGTCGGATGAACCAATGCCGGTTCCTTATCTGAGCGCGTTGCCTAAAGTGATCCGCATTGATGTGGGTCGTCAGCTCTTTGTGGATGAGTTTCTTATTGAATCCACGGATCTGCTGCACATGTACCATCTGCCGGAAAAATATGCTGGTAACCCGGTTCTGCATTGCGAGACTGCGCTTGAACGCCAGAGCGGAATTATCGGCGGCACCTGCCGTCCCTGTATTTGGTGGAACCCGCTTAAACAGAATTTTTATCTCTGGTACCAGGCCGGCGCTTATTTCAAAGGAACCATCGCCCTGGCAACCAGCAAGGACGGTCTTCATTGGGATCGGCCCGAACTGGATGTTAATCCCGGCTCAAATCAGGCCCTGCCGCTCGGTTTTCAACCGGACTCCTATGGCATTGTTGCCGACTGGGAAGCAAATGATCCGCAGCAGCGCTTCAAGCTCTTTTCCACTCATCCCGGCTGTAAACCACCCGCTTCCAGCTTCACTTCAGCTGACGGCATTCACTGGATTAACAAAACAGAGACCGGTCCCACTGGTGACCGCAGCTCCATGTTCTACAATCCGTTTCGCAAAAAATGGGTTTACAGTCTCCGCACATCCTTCCGAGGGCGTTCCCGCAATTATTGGGAGTGCGACGATTTCCTGGCCGGTGCTAAATGGAGTTCCTCGGAAACGGCACCCTGGTTGGCAGCCGACCGTCTTGA
This sequence comes from Kiritimatiellia bacterium, assembly GCA_027858965.1. Classification (GTDB taxonomy): domain Bacteria; phylum Verrucomicrobiota; class Kiritimatiellia; order RFP12; family UBA1067; genus M55B167. The sequence continues at coordinate 11,105 of JAQIBS010000025.1, read as the reverse complement.
CGCACCGGAGCCTGGATACAAGCACAAAACGCAACTCTACAACTTCGATGCCGTGGCCTATGAAAGTATAATGCTAGGTTTCTTTGAGCTGCACCGGGGGCCGGATAATGGTCGCTGTGCCCGAATGGGGCTGCCCAAGCTTAACGAAATCTCCTTTGGTTACAGCCGAGATGGATTTCATTTCTCCCGCCCCGACCGTCGTCCGCAGATTCCTGCCAGCCGAAAAGATACATGGGATCGTGGTTTTATAGAGGGGGGAGGCAACATCTGTGCCGTTGTGGGTGACAAACTCTACTTTTACCACTCCGGATGCTGTGGCGATATGGATGGAGCGATCCGTCCTGACGGTTCGGTTAACGGGCACAGCATGTATGATCCCAATGCAATTGGTATTTCCGTCCTGCGGCGTGATGGATTCGCTTCGCTGAATGCGGGAGCCTCAATGGGAGTGATTACCACACGCCCCGTGATTTTTTCCGGCAAGCGTCTGTTTGTTAACGTCGATTGTCCTCAAGGTGAATTAAAAGTCGAAATCCTGGATGAAAAGAATCGCGTGATCGAACCTTTCAGCCGTGGCAACTGCACTCCGGTATCGACGGACAGCACAATCGTTCCTGTTGTATGGAGCAAAACTGACAATCTGACCGAACTCATTGGAAAGCCTGTAAGATTCCGTTTTAGCTTACGTCGCGGCTCGTTGTATGCATTCTGGGTCAGCCGCGATTCCACTGGCCGCAGCGATGGTTATGTGGCAGGTGGCGGTCCTGGTTATACCGGTTCTACTGATACTACAGGCGCACATCCAAAGGAACAAAAATAGTGAAAAAGATTCTTTTCTGGTTTACCAATCTCTATGCTGTCTGGGTCATAGGTGCCTCCGGGTTCGCGTTTGTCGTGCCTGAAAGTTTTTCCTGGTTTGATGGTCCCTGGATTCGTGGGGCACTCTCGCTTGTAATGCTGGGGATGGGGCTTACTCTGCATGCCTCTGATTTCAAGGGAATTATGAAGAAACCCCTGGCTGTGGCTATTGGTGTTGTTTTGCAATACACGGTTATGCCGCTGACAGCTTACGCCATTGCCAAACTGCTCGGTCTGCGTCCCGAATTCGCAGTGGGGTTGATTCTTGTTGGTTGTTGTCCCGGTGGGACTGCCTCAAATCTTGTCGCCTTTCTCGCCCGGGCCAATGTGGCCCTCTCTGTGGTTCTCACTATGGTTTCGACCCTGCTTGCCACGGTCATGACTCCGCTCCTCACCGATCTTCTGGCCGGGCAATATGTGCCTGTGGACGCATGGGGCATTTTTAAGTCAACCTTGCTGGTCGTGTTGATACCCGTTCTTCTTGGAATTTATATCAACTATCGTTTTCCACGTGTCTCCCAAAAGGTTAATCAAGTGGGGCCGGCCGTTGCTGTGCTGGCTATCGTGTTTATTGCCGGCAGTATAGTCGCAAGGAATGTGGACACCATTCGAGGAGAGTGGAGGCTGCTGGCTCTTGCCAGTTTTCTGCTTCATTCAATTGGTTTTCTGATTGGTTACGGTGTTGTGCGAATTATGCGACAGCCGAAAATTTTTGCGCGGACTGTCTCGATTGAAGTGGGAATGCAGAATTCAGGTCTGGCCATGGTGTTGGCTCAGCAGCATTTTTCGGCAATGACGGGATCTCCCGCCGTATTCTCCAGCGTTTTTCATACTCTGGTGGGCAGTCTCTGTGCCGCCTGCTGGCGTTTTCGTCCTGTGGATAATCCCGATGCGGAAGATGCCGAATCAGATGACTAATCCTACGGGATTGGTCCTTAAAAATCCCGCAGGGCCGGGTCTGTAGGCCCGGTGCCCTCACCGGACGTTGGTTTCGCCGGGTGGGGCACCCGGCCTACAGGTGTATTTATCAGAATTGTAGAATTAAATTATGACTATATCATCACCCATATCTCAAGATCGTACCGATATTTACTATTGGAAATGTGACCGGGCAGCTGCCTTTCATGGTACTGACGAGGCGCAAGGTCGGGAAAATGCCATAGCAGATCAGCTTCTTCCTGTGCTCAAACAATATTTTTCGGGACTATCGATCTCTCTTTCACCGGCTAACGGACAAGGTAATCATCGTACCTTCAAGTTGACTATAGACGCATTTGAAGCTTTTGTACGTACGGAAGATGGTCCAGAGAACGACAATTATTTCGATGTTGAATCTCTTGTTTACTCCGAACTGCTTCGTTTTGACATTCCCGTTCCACGCGTTCTGGCCTGTGACTGTGATCGTACACAAACTCCTTTTGCCTGGCAGGTGCTGGAATACATTCCGTATGCCGATTTGAATTTTCATGCAAAGAAGGGCGATCTCGTATGGGGAAGCATCGGACGTTCACTAGGTGCATCTATAGCCCGCTGGCAGGAGCTTAAACCGTCAGGCTTCGGGCCTTTCAGTGCATCTGAAGCGCATACGGAAAAGCGACTGAGGGGAGTTCACAGCTTTTACCGCAGTTATTTTCTGCTTAACCTTCAGCGTCATCTTGATTTTTTAAAATCCCGTAGTTTTCTTTCGGAATCTGAAACTGATGCCATCTCTGCGGCTATTGCCCATCAGGATGTTTTGCTTGATTTGGAGCAGGGGTGTCTTGTTCATAAAGATTTTGCATTGTGGAATATTCTCGGCAGCTGTGATCGAGTTGAGGCCTTTATTGATTGGGATGATACAATTTCCGGTGATCCGATGGACGATCTCTCCCTGCTGGCGTGTTTTTATGATGCTCCCGTGTTGGAATACGCATTCGCTGGTTACTCCGAGGTGCGATCTTTACCGGAAAACTATATGCGTAGGTTCTGGCTGCATTTGCTGCGCAATATGCTGGTCAAAGCTGTGATCCGTATCGGTGCCGAGTATTTCACCCGTGGTGATCAGTTTTATCTGATCGGTTCCGGCAGCAATGGTTCCGACCTCGAGAGCTTTACCCGTGCGAGAATTCAGATCGCTTTACGTGGGCTTACTGAAAATTGTAATCTTTCAATTTTGAAATAAAAAAAATATTATCCACGAAAGAGCACAAAGAACACAAAGAGAGTTGCTAAATGCCTAACAGTCTAAACACCTGAACTCCTGCATCCTTCTTGTCTGGGCGTAGCCCCGCTCTGTGGGCGAAGACTGATGGATGCTTGTGATATTTTTTAACAAAGGACTTAAAAATGAATATAAATACACTTGAGAAATTTCGTTCCAACAGTTTTCAACTTGGTACATGGCTTTCAATGGGATCACCCGTGATTGCCGAACTTGCCGGACTATGCGGCTTTGACTGGCTGCTTATCGATCTTGAACATGGAGCCGTTGGAGAGTCGGCACTTTTTCAGGTACTGCAAGCGTTACGCGGCACACCCACCGCAGTGATTGTCCGCATTGGTGCGCCGCATTCTGACCTTATTCAGCGAGTGCTTGATTGGGGAGCAGACGGCATAATGGTGCCTCATGTCGACACTGCGGAACAGGCACAGGCTGTCGTGAGAGCTTCACGTTTTCCTCCGCGCGGTATGCGTGGGTACTCGCGTTCGGTCCGTGCCTGCGATTACGGCTTTGATCTTTCAGGTTCCTCGGTTGATCCGTTGATTTTTACTCAGATCGAGAGTGCTCAGGCGGTCTCTAATGTGTACGAAATTGCAGCGGTGGATGGAGTGGATGTGTTGTTTGTAGGACCCGCCGATCTCAATCTTGATCTTAAGGCTTTTGAATCTTCTCTTAGTTATGAGGAGTGTCTTGAAACTGTTGCCAAGGCAGCGGCTGTAAATGGCAGGCAGGCAGGTTTGTTAAATCGGAACGACACCGAGGTGGAGGCCCTCAAGGTAAAAGGGTTTTCGGTTCAGGCAGTTGATTCCGACCTGTCAATTCTGCGTGGCCGTTTCAAGGATCTGGTTGCGCGTCTGACGGATCACACAATTTAGCAGCAATTTCAGATGCTTTCATCAGTAATGCAGAAAATTAGCCGCGACCGGCGGGAAAATCCAAAGAAATTATCATTCCTGTAATTCGTGTTATTCGTGGTTCAATAAATTCACCGTCCATGATATCATTACAATCACAATTTCCCCCTTAACTATATGTAAATCTGGAATTATTGAATGATTGATTTTGCGAAACTTTTGAATGAAGAGCAGTGTGAGGCTTCCACAGCCAATGATGGACCTCTGTTGGTGCTGGCCGCTGCTGGTACCGGCAAGACCCGTACTCTGGTTTACCGGGTTGCCTATCTTATGGAGAAGGGGGTTGATCCTGAGAACATTCTCCTTCTGACATTCACCAACCGTGCGGCCAGTGAGATGCTTGAGAGGGCGCGTGAGATATCCGGTGGCAGTGTCGGCGAACTCTGGAGCGGAACCTTTCATCATATCTGCAACCGTTTTCTGCGTCGTTTCGGCCACAAGCTGGCTTATAAGCCCTGGTTCCGGATTATGGATCAGGATGACTCGCGCTCTCTAATCGACAGCTGTATCAAAGAGTGTGTCTCCGATGTGAAGGAGTTCCCTAAAAAGGATATTGTCGGATCATGGATCAGCGAAGCGGCCAACTCGTCTAAAGATATTGATGAGATTGTTGAAGATGCCGCCGGTATCCCCGATGATATGAAGGGCGATGCTGTGGAAGTTGTTAATCTCTATGGAAAACGTAAACGCGAAATGGAGGTCATGGACTTTGATGACCTGCTGGTGAATGGCTTGCGTCTTTTGAAAGAGTGTCCAGATGTCCGCGCACATTATCAAAAACAGTTTAAGCATGTGCTGGTGGATGAGTATCAGGACACCAATATGATTCAGGCTGAAATTGTTGATATTTTAGCCGCCGGAAATCGGAATGTGATGGCGGTGGGTGACGATTTTCAGTGCATCTACTCCTGGCGTGGAGCGGATTTTAAAAACATCATGAATTTTCCTGATCGTTGGCAGGATTGCAAGATCGTAAAATTGGAGCAGAACTATCGCAGCGTGCCTGAAATTCTGGATGTGGCCAATGAGAGCATTAAAGGTAACCCGGAGCAGTTTCAAAAGACCTTGCGTCCTACCAGACCCTCAAGAAATAAGCCACAGGTTTGTTTTGTGCGCGATGGAGATGAGCAGTCCATGAGTGTTCTCTCTATGATTCACCGTTATCAGGAGGATGGTTATAAGCTCAACGAAATGGTGATTCTCTACCGTGCGCATTTTCACTCTATTGAGATGCAGATGATTCTGGGCCGCAATGGCATACCATACTCTATTACATCAGGCATCAGTGTGTTTGAACAGGCACACATTAAGGATGTTTTATCTCTGTTGCAATTGATCATCAACAAGCGTGATTTTATTGCTTTTTCCCGTTTAATCTGTTTGTTGAGTGGCGTGGGAAAAAAGACCGCCGAACGTCTGTGGAAGAAGCTGGGTGGCTCTTTTGAATTAGGTGATGCCGATCAAAGGGAGATTCTGTTGAAAAGTTTGCGCCCTGCTGCTCTTAAGCAGTGGGAGGCAATTAATGATTTCCTCGAGATAAGCTATGCGCAGAGTGTTTCAGAGGTTGGCGGTGAGGTTATCAAAGGATTTTGTGAGGCCTTTTATAAGGATCATCTTTATCGTACCTATGATAATGCCGAGAAGCGCGAAGAAGATATCGACGAGTTGGCATTGCAGATCATGAAAGCGCATAAGCTTGAAGATTTTTTGCAGGAGGTGGCACTTCTGACTAATATTGATCATCAGTTTGATGTAGATGCCCGCAGCGATGAGGATAAGATTCATCTCAGCACGGTGCATCAGGCCAAGGGGCTGGAGTGGCCGGTGGTCTTTATTGTGTGGACCGCCGAGGGAATGTTTCCTTCTGCCCGGGCCATTGGTGAAAATGAGGATGATCGCGAGGAGCGACGTCTCTTTTATGTGGCTGTTACCCGTGCCATGAATGAACTGGCTTTGATGTCACCCCGCATGCGTCGCATGCGTGATGGGGGTGTGCTGTATTGCAAACCCTCGCGGTTCATTCAGGAGATACCGCCGGAGATGGTTCGTACACGTCATGGGATGCAGTACTAGGATAAACGAGTTAGTTGTAGGATGTGCCTCCCGGAGGGGTCGCGTATTTAAGGAAAAAAGGAATAAAGTATGAAATGTATCAAAATAATTGTGATGGTAATGATAACGGCAGCGGCTTTTGGTGCGGATGTTGCCGAGAAGCCTGTGGCAGGTACTCTCGCGGGGGTTGATGGTTTTCGCAAACCGAAACAGGAACTCGAAATGGTGGTTCCCGGTTATCTTTGGGTGGAAGCGGAAGATTTTGACAGCTATGGAGCTTGGAAACTTGATACGCAGTTTGTGCATAAGATGGGATCTGCTTATCTGCTGGCAGTCGGCATCTGTGAGCCTATTGCCGATGCTACCACAAAGATCAATATTGATAAGGAGGGAAGCTGGCGCGTCTGGGCGCGAACAAAGAACTGGGTTCCAGCGCACTCACCTGGTAAGTTTTGCATTGCGGTTAACGGCAAACAGGGAGAAAAGATTCTTGGGTGTGCTAAAAAAGAAAAATGGGGCTGGGAGCTGGTTGGTGATGTTAACCTCAAGCAGGGCGAGAACACACTGGCATTGAAAGATCTCACCGGAGCATTTGCCCGTTGTGATGCGCTGGTGTTGACAACCGATGTCGGTTATCAACCACCGGATGACTATGCAAAGTGTCAGAAGGAACGTGCCCGTCTGACGGGAATTTCACTGGATGTAACAGCCGGCGGTGATTTTGATGTGATTGTGGTGGGTGCTGGGACGGCCGGTTGCTCTGCGGCTATCTCTGCCGCCCGGGGAGGTGCAAAGACTGCTTTGATTCAGGACCGGCCTGTATTGGGAGGCAACTCCAGTATTGAATTGGGTGTGGGTACCGATGGAGCCAGCGTTTCTAAGCCCAATGCACGTGAGACAGGTATTGTTGAAGAGGCAAATTTGATTCGCGTCAAGAACGGGCAGCATAAGATGAGTGCCGCCTATCAGCAGTTGGCGGATGCAGAGCCTAACCTCAAGGTCTTTTATAACAGCCGCGTGATTGATGCGGAGATGAAAGATAAGACTACGATCAAATCGGTTATATCTGTCAATACATTGACGCTGGTCCGTAAGCGTTTTACGGCAAAGATGTTTATAGATTGCACCGGTGATGGATGGGTGGGATTTTTTGCCGGGGCGAAGTATCGTTTTGGTCGCGAGGCAAGCAGCGAATTCGGTGAAAGCGCTGCGCCGGAAACTGCCGATAAAATTACTATGAGTGGCTGTGTGATGGGTAATCTGGCCTGTGGTTACCGGGCGCAGAATGAGGGACGTCCTGTTGAATACACAATGCCGCCATGGGCGGTTAAGCTACTTCCGCCGGATCAGTTTCATAGAAAGCCACGCGGTTTTCAGAGTGGTCAGTGGTGGATGGAGCATCCCGGCACATTTGATGATCTGGAAGAACCGGAGCTGGCCCGTGACGAGCTGATCCGGATTGTTTTTGCCTATTGGAACTGGATCAAGCAGTACTCGGATTATAAGGATGATGCCAGAAATTATAAGCTGACCTATGTTCCCTATATTGATGCCCGCCGCGAAACACGGCGTTTGATAGGTGATTATATTTTGAAGCAGCAGGATGCTGAGGCGGGAACTATGTTTGATGACCGTATTGGCTACGGTGGCTGGAGTCTGGATGTACATAATCCTAAAGGTATTCACTCTGGTAAGGATGGCCCCTATGATTTTGATGGACGGGTTCCGCTCTACAGTATTCCTTTCCGGTCTCTTTATTCAGTCAACATAGAGAACCTTCTTTTTGCCGGGAGGCATGCGAGTGTGACTCATATTGCACTTGGAACTGTCAGGGTCCAGGCAACATTGTCGGTTCTGGGACAGGCTGTAGGCACAGCCTCTGCCATATGCATCAAGCAATCATGGACACCGCGTAATATTGCTCAGAAACATATCAAGGTTTTGCAGCAGCAGCTGTTGAAAGACGACTGCTATATTCCGGAGATGAAAAACGAGGACTCTGCCGACCTTGCCTGTAAAGCTATTGTGTCAGCTTCCAGTGTTCGTAACTATGACCTCTTTGATAAGAGCACCTATAAGTCGGACTCTAAACGGCATTCGTTGAACATGGAACGTGCTGTAATGTTCAGGAATGGACTTGAAAAAAAGGTCGGAGCTGTTCGACTTCTACTGATAAACACAACTGATAAACCTCTTAAAGTGAAACTGCACCTTCGCGGTGCAGCTGAGAATCAGGATTTTTCATCAAAGCAGGATATTGCAGTGGCTGAGAAAACCATAGCTCCTGGACGCAGGTATGTGAAGTTTGTTTTCAATGCGGATGTTGATGATCCGTTTATGTGGTTCTTCATTCCGAAAAAAGATGGGTTGGAGTGGGAGTTGAAGAAGAGTGCGCGTGTTGAAGGGTGTCGCGCCTATGGTAGTGCCTCTCGCGGGACATGGACAGTTGTTGCCTCCCAGCAGTATGCCGCCTATCTGGAACCGGGAATTCAGATCAGAGAGAACTACTCCCCGGCGAACGTGATCGATGGCGTTGCCCGCATTGTTGGTAGCGAAAAACATTGCTGGGCATCAGATCAGGAGAAGCCCTTTCCGCAGTGGATTGAACTGGATTTTCAAAAGCCGGTTAAGCTCAGTAGTGTGCAGCTTACATTTGATACAGAGCTGAATGCTCGTTTTCCTCCCGCTCCTGTTCCAAAGGAGTGCGTAAAGGATTATAAAATTTCAATATTGAAAGAGGGAAAATGGGTGGATATGGCATTCGTTAAGGACAATATTCAACGCCATTGCGTGCACTCTTTTGAGTCGATCATTGCTTCTAAAATGCGTCTGACAGTTGAGGCCACCTATGGTGACCCATCGGCACGGGTGTTTGAGATCCGGGCGTATTAAACTAATGCAGCGGATCCGCTACCAGACTTGCTTTGAGTGATATGCGAGATCATGTTTTATTCATTGTTGAGTTGTGTGATGCGCATTGCTGCATTAGGAGAAAACACTGCGTGTTTTTCAGCATGGACTTTATCTTCCCCGTTCATGTAGAATTATGGACATAAACAAATCTGTAAACATGTTTCCCTCTAATGAGCGCCCGCAGGGTGCGGAAGAAGATTGTGTCGCCACCCTGCGGGGGCTAGAATGTGCTTTGTTTACTGAGTTCCACGGGTTGTAACCCGTGGCTATGGGTGTGTCACCCGCTGCGCGGGTTGGTTAAGAGAAACATCTCTTAGGTTGACGCGTATGCGCATAGGCGGGAGAGGCATGCCCTCCAGAATTTTGGAGTGTCGTTGAGGATTATCAGGTGCAGGACGTGCCTCCCGTAGGGGACGCGTTAAAAGTGAGAGCATTTGCCTGATATTCAATTGGACAATGCCCATTAACTCAGGTAAAATTACTCGTATATATTCAGTCCCCAAGGGGTGTAATTACTATAGGAGAATAGAGATGGAAAGTTTTTCGATTATCAACGAATTAGCCCTTCTAGGGGTCTTAGGTATGATGGCTTGTTGTGGCTGTAAGGCTCCCTCGGGCATCAAGGTATCGGATTTTAGTTCGATAAAAGAATTCTGTCTGACCAATAAAAACGGGGTTGAGGTGCGTCTTACCAATTATGGCGCTCGTATCACCGCGATAAAAGTGTCGGATCGTAACGGAAAGATGGCGGATGTTATTCTTGGTCACAGCTCTGTTGAAGGGTATATTAATGCGCAGGATCGTCCTTACTTCGGCGCTGTAGTTGGTCGTTACGGAAACCGCATTGCCAAGGGCAAATTCACTTTGGACGGAAAGGTGTATGAACTCGCAACCAATAACGGGGTCAATCATTTGCATGGTGGAAATATAGGTTTTGATAAGCAGGTCTGGAATGCAGAGACTGAAGGTGTTAATGCAGTGGTATTTACTTTTAAGTCACATGATGGTGAAGAGGGCTATCCTGGCAATCTTGATATCTCCGTAACCTACACTCTGACAGATGAGAATGAGTTAAAGATTTCATATTTTGCAACAACCGACAAGGCAACTCCGGTCAATCTGACTAATCACGCTTATTTCAACTTGGCTGGTGAAGGTTCCGGGTCTATTGTTGATCATGAGATGATGATCAACGCTGATGCCTTTACTCCTGTAACAGACGCGCTTATCCCTACTGGCGAGTTTCGTCCGGTTAAGGGAACTCCATTTGATTTTAAAGCTTCCAAGCCGATCGGGCGTGATATTAATCAGAAGAATACGCAGCTGGAGTATGGTAATGGATATGATCACAACTTTGTTCTGAATAAGGGCACTGGTGGGATGACCCTGGCTGCAGTGCTTTGTGAGCCGAAGAGCGGACGTGTGATGGAAACATATACCGACGAGCCTGGTGTTCAGTTCTACTGCGGTAATTTTCTGAGCGGCTGTCTTACAGGTAAGTCTGGAAAACCCTATTCTTTCCGTAGCGGGCTTTGTCTGGAAACACAACACTATCCTGACTCTCCCAACCAGAAGAACTTCCCCTCGACTATTTTGAAGCCTGGTGAGGAATACAAGACCACAACGATTTATAAGTTTTCGGTTAAAGACTAAAGCTGCTTTCCGCCGAAAAAAACTAAGCTCTTGTGATGTACGAAACCAGCCTCTCTAAATGTCCCGTTGTGTGTTAGGCACCGCAGCTTTAGACAACAACGCTTTGCGTTGCATAGGAGAGTTGGTTAAAAGGGTTGAAGGTTAAAAAAGTTGAAGCGGGTAAAGGGGCCGAATTCTTGTAGGACGCGCTTCTCCCGCTTATGCGCGAATGCGGGAGGGTGCATAAAGGCGGATGGTGGAAACCATTTCAACCTTTTTAACAATTTTAACCACTTAAACTATCACGAATTTTTTGTTTTTTGCGATAACACGTTTTAACTCAAATATGTTTGTTTTACCCTTCGTGAAAGTCTAAGCGATCTGTGTTTCAACGAGTAATTTCGTATGTGGATAAGGTCAGCAATTCTAATTTTGAACTGTGCATTGTTGATTTTTGGAGTGTTTGTTGTTGGAGCGCATGATTTCCTGAGCGATACGGCCATCGAGTTGCCGCTCTTAACGTGGCAGGACGCAAA
>JAQIBS010000195.1 GCA_027858965.1 Kiritimatiellia bacterium | reverse complement strand
GAGCCCCCCCGGAGCCGCCCTTTGTGCCTTCAGTGGTGCTGGTGGTGCTGGTGGTGCTGGGGCCGGTCAGGGTTCTGTTCTCCTATTAAGTGTATAGTTAATCCAAAGAGGATTTCTTCTCATATCCAGTACTGCAATTATAATCGCAATTATATCTTTTACATGCATTACCGGCTCTGTTTGAGTTCATCAATGGAAATGAATTTGGCCTCGCCACTTTTGATTTTTCGTTGTCTTTCGCTAATAACATCATGATGCCATGATGGAGATTCAATCTCATCACTTCTTAGAGAATCCCAGATCTCTTCCATGAGAATTAGTTTTTCTTTGGCTGGCATTTTTTTTATTTCTGCGGTAATCATTGTTTTCTCCAAAGTATATTTACTTTTTATTGAGTTCTTAAATAATATCAAAAAACATATGATATAGATAAGCTAAAATTCCAAGAGCCAACTTTGCGGAAGATCATTAGCCAAAGCGCACCCCACACTCTTTCCTCTCCTTAACCACTAACCCCTGCGTTGCGTCGAGTATTCACTCTGCTCTTCTGCCGCAAGTAGTGGGGTAGCCTTCCCGCGGGCCAGTAACTGTTTCAACGATTCTTGTCCGCCGTAGCCTTGGCGGAGGAGGATCAACCCCTTTAACCCTCTTTCCATGTCACGCCGTAGCCTTGGCGGAGGAGGAAACCTCTTCAACTCACACTCCCAAACCACAATCACATTCCAGCCGAGGGATTTCAGTTCTTCGATGTTCCGTTTGTCGCGGACAACATTCTTTGCAAATTTATTCTGCCAGAATTGGGTACGGGTTTTCGGGGTAGTGGCCTGGTTGCATCCTGGGTGGCGGTGCCAGAAGCAGCCATGGACAAAAATGATGGTCTTGTAGCGGGGGAGGACGATGTCGGGGCGACCTGGAAGCTTTTTGTTGTTGGGGGCGTTAACCGTAAAGCGATAGCCGGCACGGTGGAGCAGGCTGCGGAGTTGAACTTCTGGCTTGGTGTTATTTCCCTTGATCCGCGACATGTTCCAGGAACGTCGTTCTTCTGTCAGGTGATCGGTCATTTGGGATATTGTAAATCGTAAACCGTGAGTTGTAAATGGTGGTGTTTGCTATGGGTAGTTGTGGAACTACGACCTCGCTATCCGCACAAGACCTAATGTCCAATGTCGTGATACGACCCCGTTGCCCGCATTCTTTGCAAATTTCCCCGCTTGACTAAAGTATCCAGTCGGATACATAATACATGTATGTTTCTGGTTGAAAAGAGTATGTGTTTTGATAAATGGCTCACAAAGCTAAAGGATAGATTAGCTAAGGCTCGAATTTTAGTACGTATTAAGAAAGTGGAAAACGGCAATCTTGGGGAATACAGATCTGTTGGCGGAAGGGTTTCTGAGTTGAAGATTGATTACGGCCCAGGTTACAGACTTTATTTTACCAGAAAAGGCGATACAGTTATCTGGTTGTTGTGTGGAGGAGACAAGTCAGCTCAACAACGGGATATAAAACGAGCACAGGAAATTTTAAAGGAATTGGAGATATAGCAATGACTGAACGCATGACAAAATTTGATGTGTCTGATTATTTGACGGATAAAGAAACCATTGCGGAGTACCTGAATGCGATTATGGCAGAAGGCGACCAGAATCTTCTTCTATCAGCTATTGGCGATATTGCAAAAGCTAAGGGGATGAAAGATATAGCAGAGGCATCAGGACTTGGACGTGAGAGTTTATATAAAGCGCTTACTCCCGGTGCCAAGCCTCGCTTTGAAACCATTATGAAAGTTTTGAATACGCTAGGTGTAAATTTATCAATAACCCCGGTAAAACAACCCTTCTCAAAAGTTGTGGATAGACGCAGGAAGGCTGTTCTTGCGGTCAATGAAGAGTTAGTTCAATACAAAAGCAAGTAATACGATCTCTGATTTTGGAGCATAAGAACAGAGAGATTTAAGGTAAGAAATGTTCAGGTAAAATATGGGTGCGCTTTTTATTATTGGAGGCGTTGACCGTAAAGCGATTTGCGGGTGAAATTGCGCTTTTTAGAGATGCTAAGCATGCAAACAGTGTGCTACACTTATATATGTTTTAGAGGTGCTTATGATTTCTGAGTTAGATAAACAAACAATAGTTAAAATTTCTAAGAAATATAAAGCAACACGTGTGCTGTTGTTTGGATCTTCATTGCGTAAAGATGAAGCCGCAAAGGATATTGATCTTGGAGTTGAAGGTGTTCCAGACTCTAGCTATTTCAGCTTTTATGGGGAATTAATGTGTTCTCTCTCCAAACCTGTCGATGTTGTTGATCTTGGCCCAAAAACAAAATTTACTGCAATAGTCAAAGAAGAGGGGCTTCCAATATATGGCTGATTGTAGAGAACCATTTCATCTCAGATTCTTTGATGGAGGAATTGAAGCAATATCTGGCATTCAGGCATTTCTTCTCTCATGCTTACGCACTTGAACTTCATCCTGAGAGGATGGAGAATTTAGTAGTTGGTATGCCTTCTGTTTTTTCTAGATTAATGCGTGAGATAGAGTCAAATTTTAAATAATAACAATTCTACTTTATATTAAAACCATAAGAACAGAGAAAGATTTAAGGTAAAAAATGTTCAGGTGAAATATGGGTGCGCTTCTGATTATTGGAGGTAGAAACCAGATGTCGCTCTCTGAGCTTTAGCGGTCAAGAGTTTGATTTATCCACAACCGGCCGTCGCCTCCGGCTATGGCGGTCACAGAAGAGCACAAAGAACACAAAGATTTTGATGCGTGTTGTTGCTTCACTGGTTTTACCATGGAAGGACACGGAATCAGAAGGCTTGGCATCTGCGATGCCTGAACGAGACGGGGGTGGCTCCGCTTTTGTAAACAAGTTTACATCGCGGTGCCGTCCCCGTCTCTATTCAGCTCTGCTGAATAGCCTTCTTCTCCCTCAGAGTCCTCGCATGGCACGCCGTCTTGTCCCGCCGTATTGCAGAAGGCGGACATATCACGCCGTATTGCAGAATTCGACAGCGACCACCAGGAGGGCAGTCGCTACGCGGCTGACCATAACACAGCGCAACCCCACAACTTACAGTTTACAACTTGCCACTCACGGAGCGAAGCGACATGTCACGGCGTAGACGCATAGCGCGAAGGCTGAACAATTTACTACCACACAACTTACAGAGCAGGGAGTTGCGATGTTATCCGTAGTGCTCCGAAGTGAAACGGCAGTAAAAGTCAGTATTGAGATCATGCCGGCCTTTGTTGCGATCCGACGCTTCATGCTCTCTGGCGCTGATATGTTTAAAAGGAAAACTCTAATCGCAGAAGCTTATAAGGTATTTACAAATCGTCAGATACGGGAATTTTAAGTGATTAAAGACCCCGCGACTTGTCACGGCGTCTTGTCGCGCCGTAGTGCCGCTTTGCGGTACGAAGGAGGAAGACGCGAAGCTCGAAGCCGCGAAGCGGGGATAAAATACCCGTATCTATTCGCGTATATTCGCGGGCATTCGTAGTTAAAACGTACAAAGAAAATCCAACATGATTGTCTCTGTATCTATTCTCATTATTATTTCAGATGCTATGTTATCCATCCATTCTTTGACAGCCTTCTTAGATGCACAGGATAAGGAAGCCCTTCGGGCGACGGCTGGTTAGCACTTTAGAATTTCAGAACTTCTTACCACTTCTTCCATTTCACCACCAAAACCACGAAAAAAACGTCATAATAAAGATATATAAATTATTAGGAAACATAGGTTGCTATGAATACATATTTAGAGTATCGTAACGAGATGCTAGCAATGACAAGTGGTTTGATGATGTTGTAGAAAGAATGTCTCCCGCCAAGGCGCAAAGGCGCAAAGTTTCACTGGTTGATTGATTAGGGGAGTCTGGGGACTACAGCACGGGCTGTAATCTTTGCCTGTCGAAGTGTTGTTGATGAAAAAAGAAATTTGGTTTGTTGATGCGGGAATAGTATTACGAGTATATCAGGGAGAACAGCATGGAGGGTGAGGACGGATTTGAGATTATCGCAAAAAAGGATTTTGAATATTAGGTGTTGAAAGGATTTCTTTTGGTTTTAGATTTGACAAATATTCCAATTTGGAATATAAGAGGGGTGTCTTATGTGGATATTAGAAAAAGTGACTGGCTTTGAAAGCCGGTTTAAGAAGTTCAGTAAGAAGCACGAGATAGAGGTGTCTGCTGCACTGAGCAACCTTCAGACGTATGTGGATGTGCTGAATAAAACTAATAATCTACAGACTGCAAATCAACAGCTATTTGTTCACTCCGAACAGGATGAAATGGTGGCGATTGATCAGCGCGGTGCGAAAATAGAACGAAAAACAGGAAAGCTGAAGGCGACTCGACTGTATGTTTATGCGGCTGTGATTAATCAGACGGTTTATCTGCTGGGAATCGGTGATAAAGATTCTCAGAAACAGGATCTACAGACTTTCAGTAAAAAGATGAAAAAGATAATTAGAGGGTTAAGCGATGACTAAGCGTTATGATAATGTGGCGGATGTTTTGAAGTCAATGGATCTGCCTGCTGCCCAAAAGAAGCGTCAGGTGGAATATATTAAGGCCCGGCAACTTTCACGTCTGTTAACAGTGATGCGGGTGCAGAAAAAGATGTCGCAGAAACAGGCTGCTGAAAAGCTGGGCTGGTCACAGGGGCGGGTTTCGAAGTTGGAGACAAAAGAAGACCGGCAGCTTTCCGTTGGTGATCTGCTGGACTATTCAGATGCGCTCGGCATAGATATGTCGCTCGTTTTTCTTCCGAAGAAGATGAAGATTGTTGATCACGTGAAAATGCATGCTTTTGAAATGATTAAGTTGCTACAGCGCCTGGTAAAACTCAGCAAGGGCGATAGTAAAATGGAGCAGGGTGTTGCCCAGTTTCATGATGAATGTATGAACAACTTGATCAGGATGATTGATAATAGTCAGAAAACTCTTAGCCCAAAAGCAAAGAGAGAGTTGACGGTGATCGGCCCTTCGCAAGTGGAACAAATGATCGAAAAAGAAGATGCCGAGCTAGTGCAAGCATAGGTTGAATTGCCTTTTGTTTTTATCCACCCGGTGCAATGCTGTAGGCCGGGTGCCCCACCCGGCGCCCCCAGGAAGTCAGTCGCTACGCGGCTGACTCGCTCATCTCCTGCTTTCCCGCACTTCTTGACCGCCAACATGTCTGCCGTCTTGTCCGGCATAGCTCGCCATCGTCCGCCTTAGCCCAAGGGGCGGCGGCGGAAGAGCAAAGGAGGAAGCCTGAAAGGCGACGGAGGAAGGGCGAAGGCTGGTTAGAACTTCTTCTCTGTTCTATATTCACTCTGCTCTTCTGCAGCAAGTAGTGGGGTAGCCTCCCCGCGGGCCAGTAACTCGCCTGGCCTGAGCTTGCCGAAGGGCGCATTCCCGCATTTAAGCATTCCAGCACTTCTCGGTGGTCTTTAACTTTGGAACTCTCGCATTTTAGAACTTTAGAACTTCTTATCTCACACTCCCAAACCACAATCACATTCCAGCCGAGGGATTTTAGCTCGGCTATGTTGCGCTTATCGCGGACAACATTCTTTGCAAACTTCTCCTGCCAGAATTCGGTATGGGTTTTCGGTGTGGTGGTCTGTTTACATCCTTCATGCCTGTGCCAGAAGCAGCCATGGACAAAGATGATGGTTTTGTGGCGGGGAAGGATAATGTCGGGGCGTCCGGGGAGTTTACGGTTGTTAGGCGCATTGACGGTAAAACGGTAGCCGGCACGGTGGAGCAGGCTGCGGAGTTGAATCTCAGGCTTGGTGTTTTTGCCTTTGATCCGCGACATATTCCAGGAACGGCGCTCTTTTGTCAAGTGATCAGCCATATTTTGTATTATAAATCGTAAGTTGTGTGTTGTAAATGTTGGTTTTAACGATTCAAAATACGAGATAGAGTTCTTGTTTTATTGATATTTGACCTCTCTTTATGAAATATATCAAGTATTTAAGTTTTCTGTTTATTTTCACTTCACATAATAGTAATCTACAAGCAGTAAGTTTGTTTTGATAAATCATTGGGGAGGATTACTGAAAATTTGATTGTTCAATGTTTAGATTGGGGATGTCGAACTGTATCTGTTTTAAAGCTAGCTAGTCTCTTTTGATAGTTATTTAAAAGATGCTAGAGTAACGAGATGTGAAAATGTGTAATAGTGATTTTCTTAATAAAATTGAAGTAGTTGGGTGGGCTACATGGTGGCGATTTTATGCAGAATTGGGTTATCGCCTCATGTCCGGCGAATTTCCAACCTGTAAGGTTGCTTTAGTTGTTCCTTCTCGATCATATGTTACGGCATTCATGGCATTTGGCGGTGCATTGTCTTTGCGATCAAAACCGATATCAGCAAAATCGTATTTTGAATATTTTCAGTCTTTAAAGGACCAATCAGCCTTGTATTATCAGGAACCAGGGATCGTGAAGCCGCGCAAGGCGGCTTTGGAAAAAAGAGAGAAAGGGGATCTGTGGGCTATTACACTTAGGCGAGACAAGAAGAAAGCTAATTGCATAGGTTATTGCTCAGGCAGGAGAATTCAGATCCGAGAAGGAAATTGTTTGCAATTTACTAGAGCCAATGTGGATCGATGGGATGGAGAGATTATTAATAAAAAAAAGAGCATAAAAGGAGTAAAGTTTCTTAAACTATTTTTTGTGAATGAAGAGGACTTTAAGCAATTTGTAAGGCCGATGTCGGCGTTAATCAAATGTTTAGGTGTTAAAGATAAAATAGAGAACGAGATCAAAGATGAGATCTTTTATATTGGTGATACCAAAGGAAGAATCTTTGATTTTCTTCTGTGTAATACACCTATGTCTAAAACCCAGGTTGTCTCACAAAGGTTTAAAAAAAACAAAGAAGCGAAAGATCCGATTACACCTAGTGTTGTTTTGTATGATAATGCAGCAGCTTATTTAGATCATAGAAGTAATGAATTAAATGGATCAATTAATGAAGTCGTTATTTTTGACAGAACAGATCCAAATTTACAAGATGGGTTTATGTGTTGGAACAAAGAATATAAGACTGTTAAGAGTGGTTTGTTAGATGGTTTAAAAGCCCCTGGCGGAGTTGAGGTAGCTATTTCTAGAGGAGTCTGATTTACATGGATATTGATTGTGTTAATAAATTATATGTGCGGACAAAAGAACCGGTAGAAGCTTTTAAAGTTGCACTTCATGATACTGTTGTGAGTCAGTATGTATTGGATTTGAAAAATTTAAGGTCTCAATTAGGAGATGTGTGTCTGAATGAGCATTTGCGTCCCTTGTTTAAGTTCTTATACGCTATTCAACGGTGTTTGACATCAACATTTTTGACAGCTGATCCAAATAGATTTGAATACGGCGCTGTAGAGTTAAGTAATCTTGAAAAAAATCTGTGCATTGTTGATTACATATGTAGTCAAAAAAAACAAATTTCTGATTTATACATGCGCGCATTAGATTTTAATAGTGCAATTAATATACAAGTTGATACTTTTAGTAAATATTTTGAGATCGCTAATAAAAGTGGCAAGAGGTGTTGTTACCTTCCTGCTCCAAAGTTGTTCAAGTTTCGGTTGATCGAACAACGAATGAAAGAGGACTTTGATTCCCTTGCTTTTTATTCATTAGGGCAATTAAGACACGAGATATCCTCCTTTGATTGTGTGTTTCTGGCAGGACCAGATCATTGGTATTCGGAGTACAGTTATCTTTTTGATGGAAGTCGTTCTCGGCAAATCTATTTCATTTATTATTCATGGCTAGCTCAAAAATATGAGGAATCGTCATTAAATGGTTTGAGTAAACATGCATCAAACCTACCGAAGAAAAAGATAATTGTTATACCTTCATTTACAAATAATAAATTAAATGAAGAGATGGTTATTTTGGAAGAAGATATTTTTTCGGCAGTGAAAGTTGAAAATCAAGAAAGTAGTCGTTTGTCTGTTGGTGAAGGTGCTGCAGTAGCGGCAAGGCAAATTGACTTAGCGGGCGGGTACAGTGTTTTTTTAGAAGAGAAAGCTAGTGTAAGAATTCTTGATAAATATGATTCTATTTGGGATACTCCAAAGATTGATGTGCGGCGAATCAAGAAAGGAATGTATATACTTTTGCGTTGTGATGGAGATGGTGACTATGTCCGCGCAACAGCAGAAAAGCTCTATGGTGGTTTGTATGATAAATGTATGGCAAACTTAATTTCTTGGAAAGAAGTGCTTCAAAGCAAAATTAATGAGGATGGACTTGATAGTGTTGTTTCTCGGCTGATCAAATTGGACTCAAATATTGCTTCAGATACAAATGTGTTGAATTGGGCATCGTTATATACAATTAAACCCATGCATGTTGAAGATTTTATGGCAATTATGAATTTGATAGGTAGGAATAGTGAAGATTCAAGTAATTTATGGCTAGAGGCTCGACAGATCACTAACTGGCATCATCAAGCTGGAAAAAGAGTTGCTAGGGAACTACGCAATAGTATTGCTCAGTTTGTTGGGGAGGAGACTGAAAAACTTATTAAATATGGTCACATGAAGGTGGATTTGGCAAGCGGGGCTTCAATTGATGTCTTTGAAATAGTTGGTATAGCAGAATCAAGCGTTGAAAAGGTTTGTTCTCAATTAAATAAACCTTTTAGCCAGGAGTAACAAATGTCAAAGATGATTCCGTCTACATATGTCACCAATGGAAGTTCTGGTGAAGGGTTGTTGTTTGATCGATTAAGAGATGACCCTGATACAAAAGGATGGTTTGTTTTCCATTCGCTTAATATTAGAAGGCATGTATCAAAAAAAGAAGGCGAACTCGATTTCCTGGTTTTGATTCCTGATTTGGGCATACTATGTATTGAAGTGAAAGCAGCCCGTTTCATACATCGTTCTTTAGGAAACTGGTTTTACGGTGATAATTCTACGCCAGACTCTAGTGGCCCTTTTTCACAGGTTGCGTCAGCAAGGGAATCTGTCCATCGATATTTGAAAGAAAAAGATCCAGTTTTGGGAAAAACCCCATGTTTTTCTGTGGTTATCTTTACTCACTGTAACTTTAGTGATACCGATATCGGTTTTATGCGGGATGATTATTTGAACAAACGGGATGTATATTCGTCTTCTATTTCAAGTTTGTTGATTACTGTAATGAACAAACGCCTGGATGAGTTTAGCGAAAAATATAATTGGTTTAATCGCAATGAATGTCATCTCAAAAGTGGTTATCTTGAGCAAGTAGCTAAAATTTTGCGAGGTGATTTCGAAGTTTATATAAGTCCTAAAGACCGATCTAATGAAGTATATGACGAGCTTAATAAGTTTACTGATCAACAGTTTAAGGTGCTAGATGCTATTGATGAGAATCCTCGTGTCTTAGTTAAAGGTGCCGCCGGGACAGGAAAAACATTTATTGGTATTGAAGCTTGTCGGCGTGCTGCTGAGAAGGGGAAGAAAGTCCTTTTTCTTTGTTTCAATAACGCATTAGGTCACGTTCTTAAAAGGGAATTTGACAGTTTAAGTGACAATGTATGGGCTGGAACATTACATAGCTACATGAGAGAAGTATCAGGGGTGCCCATAAATAATCAAGATGAATTGTTTTGGAATGTTACATTGCCTGAATCTGCTTTTGATGCAATAGAAGAGCCCATCTTTGATTTTCTTGTAGTTGATGAGGCTCAGGATGTTCTACAGGAAAACTACCTGCTTTTTTTATCGATTTGTTTAAAAGGATCATTGTCTGATGGTAACTGGTTAATGCTTGGTGACTTTTGCAATCAAAATATTTACATTGGATACAATGGGCTTGATATACTTAAGCGCAATTATGGGCATATTACTACAGCGGTACTAAGAGATAATTGCAGGAATACACCACGTATTGTGGAGACATTTAAACAAATCTGTGGTTTGAATGAAAGTTTTTATCAATCAATTCTTAGAGCAGATAATGGCGAAGATGCTCACTGGCAATCTTATGATTCGGAATCGGCTCAGATAGCTTTATTGAAGGCTGTTATCAAACGGCAAAGGAAGAAGTATCCTGATAGTGAAATTGTGATTTTATCACCAAGCAAAGATGGATGTGCTGGTAAAATTTTGGACACATTTGGAAATGGCATTTTTTGTAATGATGTTAATAAATCAAATGTAGTGCGGTATACAACAATCCATTCATTTAAAGGTCTAGAAGCTCAATCAATAATTTTAACTGACATGGAAGAGTTTATAGGAGATCGTGCAGAAAAACTTTTTTATGTGGCTGTATCAAGGGCTACATCTGAGATTACTGTGCTTTATGATAAATCATCGGTGGGGCAGTTAATGACGATACTTAGTAAGGATGCATAAAATGGAAGAAGATTTGATTCAACACTTGCAAGACAGGATGTTCATTATTCGATCTCTAAGGGAATCCATCTGCGGTCCGAAACCGGCTGGTAAGGAGCGTCCAATCCCTTCTCAAATAGCTTGGGAAGATATCCCTTTCAGGCAACCTGATGGAGAAGAAGTCTTAGACGACTCCCCGTTGTTACGTTATGGGGCCGGTGTGCTCTATCCACCTGAAGTGAAGGTCGATCAGGAGGAAGAGGGGGGTACTCCTGATTTACTGGGCGACGAACAAGGGAACGGAGTGCCGGCAGAAATTCATAAAGCGTCAAGTGTCGGGGAGGCCGATAGCAATGATTTTGATATTGCTGCGATTAACAAACTCAAACAATCCAGCCTTGGCATTAGTTTCTATGTGGATTTTGAAAATACTGACTCGATGAAGGTGTTAATACCTACTCGAACCTGCCTGCATGGTGATGAAGAGAACATTCCGGTTAATGGTATATATCGAGCAGTTAATATTCAGATTGGAGACAATCCTGCTCTGCGGGAATTCTGGTATAGAAGCCCCTTCAGCAAAGATAATCTTTCGATTGATGTTGATTTAAACGAACTCAAATCAAATAGTTATATCTCGAAAACGTTTTATAGTTTAGATTCAAAAACCCGAATAGATCTGAAGGTTTATTTACGAATAGCTTCAGTTCGTGAGGAAAATCATGGAATTATAACTGTATGTCTCGTAAATCAATCCGCTTCATCTCAAAGAAAGAAGATGGCTGAGCAGTCACTGTTCCAAACCTATTTTGAAGTTGAAGTGGAGGATAGTTCAGGAAGAGGAGGAATTAAACCCTACCCGCAGTATAAATCGGCGTATGAAGATGAAGAGCGGTCTATTGATTTACTCTATAGGCATCGACAAACGTTTGGCATTGGTCATGGCTGTTCGGCAGATTGGAATAAAGAGCACACTGAAAGCAGGACAGTCCGAACCGTATCAGCAGAAGTTCTTCCTATATTCGAGGACAAAAGCTTGACCCCAAATATTACGGATGAGAATGAAAACCCTTTCCGAGTTCCCATGATTAATCTGATGGAAGAATCAGGTCTTTCTGATCTCAAAAAACTAGCTGATTTGTACGAAAACTGGATCAAAAAGCAAAATGGTATATGTGAGCAGCTCGACTCCTTTGAGTTACAACAAACACTTGTTCGTCATATAAAGGTATGTGACGAGTGCTTAAAAAGAATAAGGCGAGGTATTGATTGGTTGGAGCAGGACGAGACGGCTCTGCTGGCTTTTCAGTTGGCAAATAAAGCAATGGTGATGCAGAAGTTTCTTGGGCACTCAGGAACGGAGAGGGCTGTAACCAGAGACAGGAATGGGGTCAATAAAGTTGAAGGAACAGCAGGCTATCAAAAACTTGAAGATGTGCCTGTTGATAAAACAATTATTGGAGATCTCAAACTAGCCGACTGGTGCTGGAGACCATTCCAAATAGCCTTTATATTGATGTCATTGCAGTCATCAGCAGATGGTTCCGATGAGTTTAGAAACAATGTTGAGCTGATCTGGTTTCCTACGGGTGGAGGTAAAACAGAAGCATATCTAGGGCTTGCCGCATTTACGATATTTTATCGCAGACTTCAAGATCAGAAGGATACAGGTACCCATGTGTTGATGCGCTATACGTTAAGATTGTTAACTACCCAGCAGTTCCAGCGTGCATCTCGACTCATTTGTGCGATGGAACTTATTAGGGGGGGGCGGTTAGAAAAACTTGGGGATGCCGCATTTTCGATTGGAATTTGGGTTGGAGGAGAAAATACTCCGAACAGCCGCTTAATAGCAAAAAGTGCATTAAGGGAAATACAACGCTATCCCAACAGGAAAAATCCATTTATACATGAATCATGTCCTTGGTGTGGGGCCTCTTTTAAATATTCCATTCGAGTGCGAAATAATCAATTCCCCGGATATGCAGAACATGGCCAGACTGTCGTGTTCAGTTGTCCAGATGAACGGTGCAGTTTTTATGGGCTAGGAAGACTTCCCATCTATGTTATAGATGAGGATGTTTATGATTTTAGACCTGATATCATCATTGGAACCGTGGATAAGTTTGCCCAATTGATATGGCGGCCGGATGTTAGAGCGCTATTTGGAATTGCTGATGATGGAAGCCGCTTTGCATCACCTCCCGGTTTAATTATCCAAGATGAGCTTCATTTGATTTCCGGTCCATTGGGATCGATGTGTGGTTTGTTTGAAACTATTATTGATGAATTATGCACGGATAGGCGCGGTGAGAAAGGTATTCCCCCAAAGATAGTTTGTTCGACGGCAACAATTCGCAGGTTTGAAGAGCAGGTTAAAAACCTTTTTGCAAGAAGTAAAGTAACTCTTTTCCCACCTCCCGGCAGCGAAGCTGATGATTCTTTCTTTGCAGTAACAGCTCAATATGATGATGGAAGAGATAAGCCAGGGCAAATCTATATTGGTATTAATGCTCCTGGTTACTCATCACTTACATTTGCTCAAGTTGTTGTATACACAGTGCTTTTACATGCTGCTAAAGCAGTGAGTGATGATCCGCAGCGGCAAGACCCTTGGTGGACACTCTTAACTTTTTATAACAGCTTACGTGAATTGGGAACTGCATTAACGCTATTCCAAACAGATATACCAGATTACCAAAAAGTTCTTCGAAGACAGACGGCAGAAAAAACTCGATTTATCAATAAAGTAGAGGAACTAACGAGTCGATTATCCAATGAAGAAATACCGCGAGTTCTCGCTAAGCTGTCGACTGGGATGCTTGAGAAAGGGGTTGTAGATGCATGTCTTGCTTCGAGCATCATTGAAGTTGGCATTGATGTTGGTCGATTATGTATGATGTCAATTATTGGGCAGCCAAAGACAACTGCTCAATACATTCAGGTTTCTGGTCGTGTGGGTCGAAATAAGCCTGGCGTGGTATTTACTTTCTATAGTCCTCACAAACCTAGGGATCGATCACACTATGAGCGGTTTCGCAGTTATCATGAGAATTTATATGCACAGGTTGAACCAACATCTGTCACGCCTTTTGCCCCTCCAGTTCTGACTCGGTCGCTTCATGCGGTTTTAACTGCAGGGATCAGGCAATTAGGTGATAAGGAATTAACGAAACACCCCAACAATCTTGATGATAATCTCGTTTCAAAAATTGCTGATTTGCTTTCTGCAAGGGCATGCGCGCTTCTTGATCCAGCAGATATGGCCCATTTCACTGATGTGCTAAATAAAAAAAGAAGAGATTTAAAAATATTCAGCAAAGAAAAATGGGTCAATAATGCAGAATCTGGTGCAGATGCTCAGTTGTGTTATGCAGGCGAATACATCGATAAAAAAAATGAGGGATTAATCTGGCCCACTCAGACATCGATGAGAAATGTTGATGCTACCTGTCAGGCTGAAATCACCCTTAGGTATTTGAAAAAATCTAATTTATAAAAGGCTGGAGAGTAATTATGCACGATATATTACCAATCAGACGTAGTCAGCTCATCGCTCCCTTTGGTGTAGGGGCAATACCTACAGGCAAAGACGGAATTTCACTTATAACAGCAGGATTAGATGCTTGGTTTGATGATGACGGTGTGAAAGAGGATGAATTCCTTATAAATGATGAACCTCGACTAGCTGGACGTTTGCACGTGGAGGAGTTCCGCCTTCCCCCTGATTTTCGCCGCAGTGAACGTTTTCATTCCGCTGAAAATGTGAACCTCAAAATTCCATTCCTTAGATTTCCTCAATGGCATAGTTGCAGTAATCCGAAATGTGGATGGCTTAAAAAGTATCCGCTCACATATATGGAAATGGAGCCTAGGTGCGAAGAACCAAGATGCTGGGGCAAGATGCATCAAGTACGTTTCATCGCTGTTTGTGAAAATGGACATGTACAGGATTTCCCTTGGTGGGAATGGGTTCAAGAAACAGCACATTCCGTTGAAGAAGGGAAGCTTTACCTGAAGTCTTCGGGTGGAGGTGGACTTGGAGGATTAAAGGTTGTTTGGAAAAGAAATGGTCATTCTGATGTGCAGAGGACTCTTGCAGGCATTACCAAGGAAGGGGCTTTATTGGAACGGATCACCAACTTCCGTTGTTTAGGCATTAGACCATGGCTAGGAGAAGAAGTAGGAACTATGAATTGTGACGGCAAGCTTCGAGGCGCATTGCGGAGTGCTTCAAACTTACATTTTGCTCAGATTGCAAGTGCTATATATCTTCCTCCAGAAGGCACTGAAAGGAAAATTGGTGAGATTCATAATATTTGCAAGCGTTCTGAGGTTGGTGCAGCTTTAGCGATGGTTTTGAGTTTTTGTAAAGATGAAAATGTTGCGACTGAAAAGATTCTCAATAAGTATGGCAAGCATTTTGAAGGCTATTCTAAGAGTGATGTCGCATTCGTAATCAAAAAGTACTTTATGAATGCAGACGCAGACGAAGACTTTTCCTCTAATGATACCAGTGAAGAAAAATTTCGGTATGCTGAATTTGCCCGGCTGAATAATCGTACTCAGGATTTAGATCACCTTAAAACCGTTGCAAATCCTATCTCAAAATATAATCGATCAGAGCAGATGAAAAAATTCAGCTCTGTTGTGTTAGTTGAGAAGCTTAAAGAAACTCGCGCTTTTAACGGTTTTTCAAGGGTTAATTCACAGTCGGTTAGCGTTTTAGAGCGTAACCGGCAACTTTGGAAATATAAACCGGGAAAATGGTTGCCCGCTTATCAAGTTTTTGGTGAGGGGATTTTCTTTAGTTTTGATAATGTAAGAATTCAGGAGTGGTCGAAATTGGCAGCAGTACAAGAAAGGGTGAAAAAACTTGTGGATAACTATCGAATTGCTGCTGCTAATAGGAGTTTTGAAAGAACTCCCGAGAGTATTACCCCTCAGTTTGTTATGATTCATACCTTTGCGCATCTTCTGTTAAATCAATTAACCTTTGAGTGTGGCTATAGTAGTGCCTCGCTGCGAGAGCGCCTATTTGTTTCATCGCGAGAAGAGATATTGATGAATGGAGTTATGATTTATACTGCATCCGGAGATTCAGAGGGATCAATGGGTGGGCTGGTTAGTTCTGGGCGCCCCGGCAATTTAGAAAATGTTTTAGAAAGAGCGTTAGACAATGCTACATGGTGTTCTTCTGATCCCATCTGTATGGAAGTTGGAGGCATGAATGGTCAGGGACCTGATTCTCTAAACTTGGCTGCATGTCATAATTGTGCACTTCTTCCCGAGACCGCATGTGAAGAATTTAATCGATTGTTGGATCGGGGGCTTGTCATTGGGACTTTTCAGAATCCAGAAATGGGCTACTTTAGACGGTCGTAGAAAATATTCAATTTATAAGGTGTGTTAATATGATTCAAAGCGAAGAAAGTTTTGCAAAGCTTCTTGAGATGGAAATCTCTGAGCATCTATATGAAACTAATCAAGAAAATACTATTGATGTGCGGCGACGTATTTTCACTGAGAAGGTGTGTGAATACCTTGTTGAATATGGGGTTTCTGATGATGTTACTGTCTGCCGACTGGACATGAAGTTTGGCAGGGGTAAGATCGTCGCAGATGGGTATGCGATTAACGAAAGTACAGGAAAAATTACAATTGTTAGTTCTATCTATCAAGATGATTCAATGCAGAATGTGCCGCGTAAGGAAGTTGAAAATTGTTTTCAGCGAGCGGTCAGGTTGGTCGAGGCGGCTTATGCTGGATTTAATGAGACGGAGGTTGTCGTAGGGGGTGAAGCTAATGACATGATTCATGCTCTTTCTGAATTTATGGTGAATGCTATAGATGTCGATATATTAATACTTGCGAATGGTGTTGTTGCCAGTGAAGCAAAGGATGTCACAATTCCCGAGGTCAATGCAAAATTTACTTTGCATGTTTGGGACATGGTGAGGCTATCACGATGCGCTGCGTCAGGAAAGTCTTATGAGAGTATTGTTATCAATCTTGAAGATAATCCGCTTGTATGCCTGAGAATGTCGAAGTCAGCATCGGATGAATATGAGGCAATGCTGGCTATAATATCAGGAGAATCCCTTCATAATTGGTATGACACGTACGGCTCAAAGTTGCTTGAACTGAATGTTCGCTCTTTTTTACAAGCTACAGGGAAAGTAAACAGAGGAATTAGGGATACCCTTCGGACAGAGCCAAGTAGATTCTTTGCATATAACAACGGTATTTCGGCTACTGTGGAAAGCTATGAAGGTGAATTCGACAAGTGTGGCCTTTTGAAATTAACCTCGTTGACAGGTTTTCAAGTTGTCAACGGAGGCCAAACTATGGCTTCTATTCATCGTGCTTGTAAGAAAGATAAATCCGATTTGTCTAATGTTT
The DNA here is from genome assembly GCA_027858965.1 of Kiritimatiellia bacterium. Taxonomy (GTDB): domain Bacteria; phylum Verrucomicrobiota; class Kiritimatiellia; order RFP12; family UBA1067; genus M55B167. Next base: position 5,075 of record JAQIBS010000195.1, on the reverse strand, counting down.
TTGTGCAGGCTAAAATCACGGTTGTAAAACCAGCACTGGTTGAAGAAGTAGTGCCTCAAATTTCTAGATATTCCAACACACAAAATCGTGTAAATGAAGCAGACTTCTCTTCAAACGACCCGTTCCATATTGAGATTGAGAGGTTATCTGAAAAGAATTGGTGTCCGGGGCAGGAATCTCGTTGGTTTTATGACCGGGCACGGGGACAATATCAAGTGGCTAGAGTTAAATATGGGACAACTCCAAAGCGGCTTAAAAATTTTGAAAGGCAAACCCCCAGAACAAATAAATTCGATAAAGGTCTTCTTGCTAAATATATCAATACTTGGGACCAATTGCCTCATGTTGTTTCATTGGGAACGCAGAAAAACTTTGTCCATTTCATGTCTCAGATTGCTAAACAGGGACCGGAATGGATGCCCGATGAAGTGTACTACAAGAAGCTTATTGGTATAGCTATTATGGTTAAAGTTGCCGAGAAAGCGGCCAGACAGTACAAGTTTCCTTCCTATCGATCTCAGTCTGTAGCATATACATTAGCCTTGATTTCTTATCGAACACAGGCACGTGTTGATTTGTTAAAGATATGGCAGCAGCAAGTAGTTTCAGATGCATTATTGAATACAATAAATAAATGGATTCCATTAGTCAGAGAAACAATAATTGAAACAGCTGGCGAGCGAAATGTTGGAGAGTGGTGTAAGAAACCTGACTGTTGGCATGCAGTGCAGGTAATGCAAATTGATCTGCCTGATGCACTTCAGGAAGAACTCTCAACAGGGCAGCCATTACCAACCGTTGGAAAAACATCTGGAAAGGCGGGAGATGGTTTGTCACACTTAGATCGAGAAAATATTGCTAAAACTATGCAGTTGTCAGGTGATGAATGGATGAACATTCATATATGGGCTAACATGAATGATAAAGCTCCCGCATGGAAAGGGATTTCTTTGACATTAGCTGGATATGCTGCGAATAACTGGCAAAATGTGCCATCAGCAGCGCAGGCAAAGTCAGCGGTGAAGATGATATCAGAAGCAAAAGAAGTTGCTATTTTAGAGGAGCCTTCATTAGATGTCGAATAAAGTTATACCTATAATTGACTTGTTTGCTGGTCCAGGAGGTCTTGGAGAAGGCTTTTCTTCTGTGCGTGATAAGAAGGGCAAACTTGCTTTTAAAATTGCTCTTTCGGTTGAAATGGAAAAGTTTGCGCATCAGACTCTGACTTTGAGAAGTTTCTACCGGCAGTTTTTGCATAAAGATGATGGGCGTGCCCCACGTGCATATTATCAATATTTAGAAGGCAGTATTTTAAAAGATGAATTGTTTGAAGCATTCCCTAAAGAGTATGCTGCTGCAAAAAAAGAAGCAGTTTGTGCAGAGTTGGGTAATGAAAAAATGTTTCCGCATGCAGACTTCTTTGACTCAAGGATAAAGCAGGCTTTAACTGGTTCAAAGGATTGGTTGCTCATTGGTGGTCCTCCTTGTCAGGCTTACTCGTTAGTTGGTAGATCCCGTCAAACTGGTGGAGGAAAAACTAATGAAGATAAAGAAGAGAAACGATTAAAATTTGAAGAAGATCCAAAGCATACGTTGTATCAGCAATATTTGCGGATCATAGCAAGGCATAGCCCTTCTGTTTTTATTATGGAAAATGTAAAAGGAATTTTATCATCAAAATTAGATGGTGAATATATTTTCCCGCGAATCCTAAAGGATTTGGCACACCCTAAAGAAGCGAATAAGGATAAATGGTCGGGGTCAGAGTATAAAGATAGCCAATATGAAATCTTGTCTCTGGTGCAATCGGTCGATAAAACAAAAAAAGATTTTGTGATCAAGGCTGAAGAATATGGTATTCCGCAAGCACGACATAGAGTAATTTTGCTTGGTATAAGAAAAGACAAATATAAAAATGCTGTTACTACATTAGAAAAGAGTGAGAAGCCTGTTGGCGTACTTAGTGTTATTGATGATCTCCCTGAATTAAGAAGTGGATTGTCGAAGGGTAAAGATAGTGCTAAGGAATGGAGTAAGGTTTTGGATGATATCGTGACGCAATCTTGGTTTGGTGAATTGGACGGGAAAGTAAAAAAGGAATTAACGTTAATTGCGGCCTCTCGTAAAAGGCCAAAGTCTAGAGGGGCTAACAGGATTACGGATTGTGAAGCTGCCCCGGAGAACGATTGGTATAAAGATGATAAATTAAAAGTGATTTGTAACCACGAGGTTAGAGCACATATAGAGGAAGATATTTACAGGTATGTATATGTTTCTGCTTTCGGATCTGCTCATGATTTTTCGCCAAAGTTGGCAAATTTTCCGGAAGCATTACTCCCGCTGCATAAGAACGTGCAGCAAGGAGTGAAAAATGCGAAGTTTGCGGATAGATTTAGGGTGCAAATTGGGGGTAAGCCGTCAACGACAGTGACATGTCATATTTCAAAAGATGGGCATTATTTTATTCATCCAGATCCTTTTCAAGCTCGTAGTCTAACGGTTAGAGAGGCTGCTCGCTTACAAACATTCCCTGATAATTATTTTTTTGAAGGCCCTCGTACTGCACAGTATCACCAAGTTGGTAATGCAGTACCTCCTTTGTTGGCAAAGCAAATTGGAGAGATTGTTGCAAAGTTATTTGAAGTAAAGTGATTATATGAAACATGAGAATTATGAAATATTGAATTTGCTTGGTTACGGATTGTCTAAGTTCAATATGAAATTTATTAGAGCGTTTGGTTATAAAACGAAGCAGGGCTTTTATGATTATATGGTTTCTTTAGGTATTGCTGAAACAGGAAGCACTATTAAAAACAGACAAGATTTATTTGATCCTTTTTTTGACAATGGCCGCAAGGGCTGGTGGCAGAAAGGTGACACTTACATTCACAGAAAGCATTTGATTGATTCGCTTTACGGCGATCTCTCGGTTGCCTGTTTCGCAGATATAGTTAAACTGTATCTCGTTGAGAAATTTGGATTTAAAGACAAGTTTATCAGTAATGCAACGCCGATTCAGAAAAGCAGGTTTAAGCAACTTCAATCCACAGGTTTAGAGGCTGAATTATTTTTCCAGCATAATTTCCAAAGCGTTGGATTGTTTGCTAATGGGAACCTTGAAGATGCTCGCTTGCTCGGGGATGGCTATGATTATCAGATTACATTGCCGTCCAAAATATTACTGGCGGAAGTAAAGGGTGTTAGGAAAAGTGGTGGGGCTATACGTCTCACGGAGAAAGAATACAAGACCGCCTGTCATTATAAGGAAGTATTTACTTTAGTAGTTATTAGTCAGCTCAGTAATACGCCAAAGATTACTGTTATTTCGGACCCTGTGGCCAGTTTAAAGTTTACAGTTCAGACATTTCAGAGTAATCAAATAAACTATCATTTGCGGCAAAGGGAATGGTAATTTTTTTATCACATGTGGAGTACTCGTTAAAATAATGGTTGCAGGTTTTTTATATGTGTGGGTAGACTTATGACGATGGGTATATAATAGGATGAAAATTTGAAATACGATTGTCCAGAGTGTGGGAAGAAGATCGAGGTCTCTGATCAGGAGATTTTGAAATATATTGAGCGCTCCAAAACTATGAGGGGCGAGGTTGCTTCTTTGCTTGGTAAGATGACCGGGGGAAAGACCAAGCTTGATGCTGAGGGGCGCCACCAGCGTGCTCTTAAGGCTGTGCAGGCGCGTGAGGCTAAACGTCGCTCTTCTAAGGGATAGTCTTAAAATAATCTAATAATGCTGAATGATAATTTCGTTCTTGCTTTATCTAAGTCCTAGATGTATTATTGTTTTGTAATTGAAAGGAAACAATAACGAAGGAGGCAAGGGATGAAAGCAATTAAAGGAACCGTGCATTATAAGGGTAAGGTTTATGGATATTCAGCGCAGGTGATTCAAAAACCTGAAAATGAGTGTTTTTTTAAAATCACAAAGCTGAGTGATGCAGGTGGTAGTTCGATTTCGGTTGATAGAGTCTCTGATGAATTACTGCATCTGGTACAAGAGAATGCAAGACTGCTGAAATGGTGCCGTGACGAAGGTTGGCAGCTGTATCCACCGGATATAGAGCCGTTAGGTTTTTCCCGCTGTCTGGATGGTTACATTCAATGGATCAGAAAGGCTGACTCTCTTGAGCCACCTCAAACTATCTCTGATCCAATTGTTGTGCAACTCATGAATTTTGTGGAGGAACTTAATGGAGAACCGGTATATTACAAAGGCGGCGTTGATCAGTTTCTCGGTTCAGGCAAGTATGAGTCGTTCGTGCCTTATGAAGAACCGGATTCACCTCTGAAAGCTGGTGTTCTTTACTTCGGTGAGAATGGAATGATTGTTTGCTCTAAATGCGCTGGGGTCAGGGAGTCGAGCGGATATGACTCTCTTGGAAATCCGCTTGTGGCTGTTACACGGGAGCACGCGGGGGAGTACCGGCTGTTATTCAGCGAAACTATGAGATGCGAAAAGGGATGTACGGGATACGCCAGTTGATCCGTCTCCGTGCTTCCGTCTCCGTGCTGCGCAGCTTCCTGCTACGCTCTTCCTCCGTCGCCTTTCAGGCTTCCTCCTTTGCTCTTCCGCCGCCGCCCCTTGGGCTAAGGCGGACGCAGGCGAGCTCCGGCGGACATGTTGGCGGACGCAGTCGAGCTCCGGTGGACATGTTGGCGGACGCAGGCGAGCTATGCCGGACAAGACGGCGGACAAGGGGGAGTTGGAGGGGTTAGGGGGTGTTAATGCATGCTGTTATTGTAAGGAGTAATTAATGAATTGTAAATGTGGTAAACTATAAATTGGGATTTGTGATGTATGATGATTAGTGTATAATATACAAACACTACGAGAATAAATATGCTGGATATTCAAACCTATAAAGATGAAATTAATGCTGTTTGCAGGGAGTTTCCTGTGAAGAGGCTTGGTGTGTTCGGTTCGGCTTTGACCGGTAGTTTTTCTGAGTCAAGTGATGTTGATATGCTTGTTGTTTTTGATAAGAAACCCGGTGTAGATTTTTTTGATGTATACTTTTCTTTAAAAGATAGATTGGAGAAGATTTTTAATCGTAGTG